>JADHLI010000012.1 GCA_016780775.1 Alphaproteobacteria bacterium
GCTTAATAAACTGATATAGCGTGGCTCTGGCCGCAACCGCTTCATCGATAAAGCTATCTGCTTTTGCACGGCCAAAACGCTGTGCTAGCTGGGCGCGGTTATAGCGAATATTGCCGCTGGTGATACCGCCATTTCGGGTTGAGGCACCAAATCCTATCGCCTCTTTTTCAAAGATAGTAACCTGCCGCCCTGCTCTAGCAAGGGTGATCGCGGCAGATAAGCCAGCAAAGCCGCAACCAATAATGGCAATATCTGATTGGCTAGACCAGCGCCCATCCTCACTTGTCTGAGGCGGGGCTTCGGCCCACCAATAACACCCCGCTTCTTTTGCTTCTGTCATGCCCAGCCTCACAGGCAATTTTTTCGATTGTATAACCTTATCGCGCATCGGTTGCTGCGTATGGTGATGGACAGACATTCAGCGGGTTAATTTACGGTGATGCTGGTATCGGTAGCCTCTGCTTCATAGGCATAGACAAACACACCGACATAGTGATTTTCAGAATAGGCAAGCGAGTCTTTCAACTCCCCTAATGTAATTTTTGCCCGCTCTTCAAATTTACGCACATCCTCACTACTCAGGAATTTAGTTTGAATGGTAACGCTGCCGCATTGACCAAGCGAGATATTTAGTGCCTGCATATTGCAGGTGACAATCAGCTTGCCAAAGCTATCAGAAAAATAAGAGGCTGCAATTTTGGCTTCTGCAACAGAAGGGAATTTCAAATTATAGACTTTTGCATACATGCCTAATTCAACTGTGAGAGCATGTCGTCAAGCATCGAGGCGGCATCCTCACCCGTAACTTTGACGCGGTTAAAGGTGCGTGGCTGGATTTTCATTTTTTCCTGCAAATGTCGACCTTCATCTGTAAGCAAGGGCTGGCTATCAACAAGCTGCACAAGCCCCAGCTTTATCAGCGCATCTAGGTGAATAGTATCTGCTGGCAATTCCGCAGATAGAGATAAAAAATATTTGAAATCATCAATTTTTAGATCTGGGCAATGCTGTTGGAAAGCCTGCAAGGCTTCTAGCATTTTAGCAGAGGTGAGCTGTTTCTGCTCGGTTTGCAAATCCAGTAAAAAGGCAATATTCTTCGTGATTTTTTGGATGAGTGGGATCACGTCTTTCGGGATAGCACGCGGCGATTTATGAAGCATGCATAAGGTGCCAAGCGCATAGTTATCGCGGTTCACAACGGGGAAACCTGCATAGCCTATCCAAACGGCGCTGCCATCCAGAATTTTCGGGTGATTTTTCCAATGCGAATCCTCTCGCAAGTCTGGCATCAATAAAGGGTCTGGGCTTAATAGGACATAAGAGCAGATATTATTAGCATCGCGCATGCCTTTATTGCCTGCCACAAAAAAATCTTCTCTGCCAGTGGCCGCCATAACGCATTGCATCTCGCCGTCAAACAGAGAAAAAGAAGCGCTATCAAAGCCAGAAATATCCTTGGCAAGATCGCAATAAATTTGGAATAATTCAGGCTTGGGGTTTGCCACTAGCCCGGTGCGAATAACCGCCTGTGCGCGGCGCGCCTCGTTAGCTGGTCTGGGTGCAAGTGCTCCGGTCATCTGTAAAACCTCCACATTTCCTATGAAAATCTTACGTTAACTAGGCTAAATCAACAATAGACTTATCTTTATTAGCAAGCACTACAGGTGAAAAATTTGGCTGATTGAGCAGGTAAGCCTCGAAAAAATCAGCAGATTTTTGAAGCGACCTATCTAAAAGATTTTTGCTGATCTGCCCAGCTTTTAGGCAAATCATGCATGGCCCCCCTATCTTGCCAGTTTGATTCTCAGCAAGAAAGTTAGGGGCAAACAACAATATTACCGATATGCTTCTTGGTCATGAAGGCGCGTTGGGCTGCATGTAATTCAGCTAACGGATAGGTAGCGGCAAGCAATGGTTCGACTACGCCAGCTTCAATATAGCTGACCAGCCGCGGCATAATTTCCAGCCCAATTACCGTAGAGCCGGTGAAGGTTAGGTCGCGCAAATAAAGGGTGCGCAGATCTAATTCTGCCATTGGCCCCGCTATTGCCCCAGAGCAGGTGTAGCGCCCGCCCCGCTGCAGATAATCTAGCAGATATGGCCAAGCAGGCCCGCCCACCACGTCGGCTAGAACGGTGATTTTTTCTGTCGCCAGCGCTTCTTTTAAGGATGTTTCCAGACCCGCCCCCCCAGAATGATTATCAGAATGATTATCCGAACCATTATGAGCATCATTAGGGGACAATGTAGCACGCGGCAAAACGCGGTCTGCCCCTAGGGCTAAGAGCGCCGCTTCTTTGTCTGGACTAGTCATGGCAAGTACCCGCGCGCCGCGATGTTTTGCCAGCTGTACCAGTGCACTGCCCACGCCGCCAGACGCACCGGGGATTAAAATAGTATCTGTTTCGGATAATTCTGCGCGGCTTAGCATGCCCTCTGCTGTAGAATAGGAACAGGAAAAGGTTGCCAATTCCGCATCTGAAAGGGCGCTATTAACCGCTATCGCATTCTGTTCTGGCATCACGGTATATTGCGCAAAACCCCCATCACATTCAGAGCCCATATAGCCAGTTTTGTTTTTATCAGTTGGCGCATCAGGGTCGCGCAGCCAGCAGTCAGACAGAATGCGCTGGCCGATACGCGCCCTGTCAACACCGGCCCCTACCGCTACAATCCTGCCGCATATATCGGCGCCCTGAATGCGCGGAAACGAAATGGGTGCCCCGCCCCAAGACGGGTCTGCATTATCAATTTTATCATGACCGCCAGCTTTAGTGGCGGTACTAACGGCCTTTGAATACCAGCCAGCGCGTGTATTCACATCTGTATTATTCAGCCCACACGCCCCGACCTTCACCAACACTTGCCCTGCCGCAGGGGTGGGGCAAGGCCAATCTGTATGAAATACCATCTGATCCATATCGCCATGCCCCATTGTCACCATGGCTTGCATAGTTGTGGGGGGCGTGATGCTTGGCGTATCGCTCATGGCTTTGATGTCCTTGCTGTTCGTGTTTTTAAAAGATGCGGCGTGCGGTTTTATTTGCCGAAACACCCTATCAGCCTTGCAGATGCTGCGCAATTCACCGCTCTCTATGCTCAAAGGATAGATGCGGTAAAGAGTTAATTTTGGCTTTATTCTTCCTTCTTGCCTTTTAGATAGTCTGGCTGCGGGGTGTTCGCAGAATAGCCTGCCATTGTATCGGCATGTTCTGATGCGGTTATATCGCCAAGATAAGGGGCTTTGGTGCGGGTAAATACTTCGCGGTTTAGATCAAACCAGAAGCTAGGCGGATCAAACGTGCCCGCACATATGGCCGTTAGACCCGCACGGCGCTCTAAATGACAGAAAACCGTAGTCCCGCAGGTTCCGCAAAACCGCGTCTGCCATGCATATCCGCTTTCGGAAGTGAAATGGAAATCTTTCAATTCACCTGCAACTATCTCAATTTGGTCATCTGCAAAATAGACCAGATTGCCAAACGCACTGCCAGAGCGAAGCTGGCAATAGCGGCAATGACAAACAGCCGCTCTGTCTGGTGCTCCTTTGGTGATATAGCGTAACTGGCCGCACAAGCAGCCGCCCTGATGCTCTTCCATATCTTCCGCCTCCTTGTTAGGTAATAGGATCACTGCCCCCGCTTCTATTATTATTATTGAAGGGATAGGGTATTATTGAAGGGATAGGGCTTGCTCTCAACCAAAAACGCAAACATCCTGTAATTTAGGCCTATCACAAAGGCCAATATTGGCGCGTTTTTTTGGGGAATTCATTTGCCCATATGGGACGTTTCAGCTTAGACTGTTTCGGTATGTCTATTTTGGTATATCTATTTTGGTATATCTATCTTAGTATATTTATTCCTTATTTCTGCTTTCGTGCATATAGGCACTAAATCTGTTATCTCACCCCCTTCCCAAAATAGAGGAGCGCCTGCCCAGATGGCAAAGATCAGCATACAATTTACCCTGTTTTCGGCCTTTTACTCGCCTCTAATTTCCACCATGACAGGCGGCTTTCTATCTGAAGAAGGGCTGGAATATGATTGGAGTGTTGCCGCCGCTGGCGTCAGTGCTATTGAAGCTTTGAGGACAGGCGAGGCAGATGTGGTGCAATCTACCATCTCGCAAGGCTTTACCAGCCTTAATCAGGGCAAAGAGCCGGGATGTGTCCATTTCGCACAAATCAACGGCGCAGATGGCTTTTTTATCACTGGCCGCGATGCTGACGATGGCTTTAACTGGCATAAGCTAGAAGGGGCAGATGTGCTTGTTCATCATGGCGGCCAGCCAATGACCATGTTCCGCTATGCCTGCCATAAGGCGGGTATTGATATCGACAAGATTAATATTATTGACGCTGGTAATGGCGCGGAAATGGATAAGGCGTTCCGTGCTGGCAGGGGCGATTATATCCATCAGCAGGGCCCGGCGCCACAGCAACTACAAGCCGATGGGCAAGGGGTTGTTTTAGCGGCGCTTGGCACGCCTATTGGGGCATGTGCTTTTTCCAGCCTTGCCAGCACACAAGAATTTTTAGGCACCGATAAGGCCGCTGCGTTCACCCGCGCCTTTGCCCGCGCCAAAGCCTATCTTGGGGAAACACCCGCTGCGGAAATTGCGGCGGCAGAAAAACCCCTATTTCCAAATATTGATGAAGCTGTTTTGGCGGACTGTATTGCTAGCTATCAGAAAATTGGCTGCTGGCAGGGGCCTATTGACATCACTGCGCAAGGCTATGAAGCTATGCTCGATATTTTTGCCTTTGATGGTAAGCTGAAATCACGACATGCCTTTGATAAGATTTGCGTCGCTGCGCCAGCGCATTAGGTCCATTGTAGGGATATTTAGCCTGTAATACAGATTGCTAGTTTAACATTAGGGTTAAATTTGGTAGATATTTTTCGAAGTTTAAGGAGATAAATTCATGTATGAAAAATTAGAATTATTGATTAATGGCCAGTTCCGGCAGGGTTCTGAAGGCAAGAGTGAGCCTGTTTACAATCCTGCTACGGGTGAGGTTCTGGGCGCGTTGCCGCATGCCAGTAAGGCAGATTTAGATGAGGCGCTAGCGGCAAGCGAGAAAGCCTATAAGATTTGGCGCGGCCAGACGGCGCTTAGCCGCCAGAAAGTTTTGGAAAAAGCCTGCCGGATTTTAGAAGACCGCTTTGATGAAGTGGCAGAAAATCTAACCAAAGAGATGGGTAAGCCTTTGGCCGAATCCAAGCTTGAATTAGGCGTTGCTATTGATGTTATCCGCTGGTACGGCGAAGAAGGTAAGCGCATCTATGGTCGCACCGTGCTGCCACGCATGGCTGGCATTGCCCAGACCGTCCGCAAAGATCCCGTTGGCCCGGTTATCGCCTTTGTTGCTTGGAACTTCCCAGCGCTTAATGTTGTGCGCAAAGTAGCTGGCGCGTTGGCAGCTGGTTGTTCTGTTATCATCAAGCCTAGTGAAGAAACACCCGGTACCGCGATCGCCATTGCCAGAGCCTTGGTAGAGGCAGGTGTTCCAGATGGCGCGGTAAATATGGTGTTTGGTGTGCCAGCAGAAGTTTCTGAGCATTTATGTTCCTCCCCCATTCCGCGCAAGCTTTCCTTTACGGGCAGTGTACCTGTAGGCATTCACCTACAGAAACTGGCAGCTGAAAATATGATCAAATGCACCATGGAGCTAGGCGGGCATTCGCCTGTGATGGTGTTTGAAGATGGGGATATCGAAAAGGCCGCAAAGATTGCTGCTGCGGGTAAATACCGTAACGCTGGTCAGGTATGTGTATCGCCTACACGGTTTTTTGTGCAGAAATCTGTGCATGGAAAATTTGTGGATGCCTTTGTCTCTGAGGTTGATAATTTGAATATCGGGGATGGTATGGATGATGGCGTTACCATGGGCCCGCTTATTGCAGATAGACGCATTGATGTAATGGACGGTCTGGTTCAGGATGCGGTTGCGCAAGGGGCGAATTTGCTTCGCGGTGGTAGCCGATTAAACCGTCCGGGTAGTTTTTATGCGCCAACTGTTCTGGATAATGTCTCAGATGATGCGCGTATCATGAATGATGAGCCTTTTGGCCCGGTGGCGCCAATTGATAGCTTTGCTTCAGTGGATGAGGTAATTGCCCGTGCTAACCGCCTGCCATTTGGTCTAGCGGCTTATGCCTTTACCGAAGACCCAGCCCTGATTGCCCGCCTGAAAGAAGATGTGGAAACAGGTTTGCTAGCGGTGAACTCAACAGTGGTAAGTGTGCCGGAAACACCATTTGGCGGTATCAAGCATAGCGGCTATGGCTCAGAAGGCGGTATCGAGGGGCTAGAAGCCTTTCTGACTACCCGTTTTGTAAGCGAAACATACTAGTCACGCGTTAAATTTAAAAAAAGGCCGCCTACCAGATCGCTGGATAGGCGGCTTTTTTGTCTGTTTTTTAAAGGGAGGCTAGCGCCCCATCCAGCCCCCATCGACGACCAGAATTTCCCCATTTACGTAAGATGAAGCGTCTGAGGCTAGGAATATGGCAGGGCCGCCAAAATCTCCAGGCGTGCCCCAACGTCCAGCCGGTATCCGCTCAAGGATAGCTTTATGCCGTACCGGATCATCTTGCAGGGCTTGTGTATTATCTGTTGCGATATAGCCCGGCGCAATCGCATTCACATTCACGCCTTTTCCTGCCCATTCGTTAGCTAGGGCTTTTGTTAGCTGGCCAATGCCGCCCTTTGATGCGGCATAGCCGGGCACGGTAATACCGCCTTGGAAGGTTAGCAGGGAAGCTGTAAAAATAATTTTACCTGTTCCGCGTGCTATCATATGTTGGCCAATTTCGCGGCTGATAACAAATTGCGCGTTCAGGTTAACTTCCAGCACCTCATCCCATAAATCATCATCATGTTCTGCTGCGGGCTTGCGCTTAATAGTACCAGCATTATTGACCAGAATATCTGGAATGATCCCATCTGCGCTAAGCTGGTCACAAAACCCCTTTACTGCTTTCCGGTCTGAAAAATCTACCGCATGGCCGCTGAATGTGCGTCCCTGCGCCGTGACGGCCTTTTCAATATCGCTTCCCGATGCTTCTAGTGAGGCACTAACCCCAATAATATTTGCCCCTGCCCCGGCAAGAGCATCCGCAATGCCAAAGCCGATACCGCGACGGCACCCCGTTACAAGGGCGGTTTTTCCTGCAAGGCTAAATTTATCTAAAACACTCATATTTCATTTCCTACTCTGATAAGGCTTTTCATCGCGGTTGGGCTGCTATCAAGGGCTTCAAAGGCAGCTTGAATATCACTAAGCGGGCTGACATCTGTGATAATGGTATCTGCATCTACCCCGCCAGAGGTAATGATATCTATCGCTTTATCATAATCTGCGGCTTCGTAGACACGCGCACCTAATAGCTGAAGCTCCCGCCAGAAAAATTGAAACAAATCAATTTGTGGCTTCTGGGCATGAATAGCAACCATCACAATACGCGCCCGTGTTGCGGCAATTTCTGTCATGGCGTCCACCCCTTTTTGGGTGCCAGACACTTCAAAGACAACATCTGCGCCTTTGCCAGCGGTTTTTTCATTTATCGTTTGTGCTAAATCCTGCTCAGCAGGGTTTACCGTATCAAAGCCCAGCTTGTGGGCTATTTCAATCCGGTTTGGATTGACCTCAGATATTGTGACCTTGCCGCCAGCATCGCGCGCCACCATCGCCACTAAAACCCCAATAGGCCCGCCGCCAATGACCACTACATCTTCGCCAGCTTTTAAGGCAGATAGACGGACATCATGGCACGCCACCGCAACAGGTTCAATAAGTGCGGCATGATCTAGGCGCAGCGCATCTGGCAGGTGATGCAGCGTATGGGCTGGCACACACCAGATTTCCTGCATGGCGCCATCGGTATCCAGACCAAGGAATTTTAGTTTATGACAAATATGGGTATGGCCAGCATTACACGCTGGGCAATCCCCGCAATGGTCAAGGGGACGCACCACGACCTTTTGGCCAAGGGTGAACCCCTCTACCCCGTCTCCAATTCCGGCGACCACACCAGACATCTCATGGCCAACAATCCGGTTGTGACCAACACGCGCATCCATGTTGCCGTGATAGACATGCATGTCTGTGCCGCAAATACCACAAAAAGCGATACGCACCGCAACTTCGCCTGATGCTGGTTTAGCGGCTTCGGTCTGTTCTACGATAAAGGTTTTGTTGCCACGATAAAAGGCAGCGGAAATCATCTGTTCATTCATAATTAGATACTTCCCTATTTGGCCGAGTTTTATTTTGTTACACTGAGAGTTAGCGTTATACTGTTCTGGTTAGCTGAGGATCAGATTACGCCAGATAGCATCAAAAGCATACTTGAAATTTTGGCTATCTGTTTGTTTTGCTGATCTGTCTTAGCAATGTGTTTTATCCTCGCTGTACTGCCCATAAGCGCCAGATAAAAGCGCTAAATAGGAAAAGGTTTTTTCATGACTAAAATCCAGCAAATTACCGCCCAACGTTTTGCCCTTCCGCTAAGCGAAGTTTTAAGCGATGCGATGCATGGCGATCACACACATTTTGAATTGATTTGTGCGACCATCACGCTGGAAAATGGCTTGTCTGGCACTGGCTATAGCTATACTGGCGGCAAGGGGGGGCATGCGATTATCGCAATGATAGAACATGACCTTGCCCCTTATCTAATTGGCCGCGATAGCGCCGATGTGGAGGCCCTTTATGAAGGGATGAATTTTCATATCCATTATGTTGGCCGTGGCGGGGTTGCCGCTTTTGCGATATCTGCGCTTGATATCGCGCTTTGGGATTTGCGCTGTAAGGCCGCGAATCAGCCTTTATATCAAATGCTGGGCGGCGCGTCTGATCGATGTAAAGCCTATCGCGGCGGCATTGATTTGAACTATCCATTGCAGAAATTGCTGGCCAGCATTGAGGGGTATTTGGATCAGGGATTTGATGCAGTAAAGATAAAGGTAGGAAAAGCTGAGCTTGCAGAAGATGTTGAGCGCGTGCGTGCTGTGCGTAAGCTTATAGGCGATGATATCGATTTTATGGTGGATGCGAATTACGCCCTTGATTATCCGCGTGCACTTGCCGCCGCCAACGCCTTTAATGACTATAATATCGTCTGGTTTGAAGAGCCGATGTTGCCAGATTTATATGCTGATTATGGCAAGTTGGCACGGGAAACAGGCTGTCCATTGGCGATGGGCGAGAATTTGCACACCCAGCATGAGTTTGAGCTGGCCATTGAGCATGCAGGATTATCTTATCTCCAGCCCGATAGCTCTAATTGTGGCGGCATTACAGGATGGATGCAGGCCGCGAAGCTGGCATCAAAAAATGGTATGCCGGTTTGCAGTCACGGCATGCAGGAGCTACATGTTAGCATGGTATCTGCACAGCAAAATGCAGGCTGGATTGAGGTGCATAGCTTTCCGATAGATGAATATACAAATCGGCCTTTGGCGCTTGAAAATCACTTAGCGCTAGCTCCGCCCGAACCAGGTGTTGGCGTAACCTTTAACTGGGAAAAATTGGCAGCCGAACATGACCCCTCCATGTGACGCAAATCTGTTTGACGATGCTTTTTGAAAGCTTTTATAATTTATCGGGGATGACATGATGATACCAAATGATGTTCGGTTTAAAAATAGGGTAGGGGAGAGATAGATGAATATCCCTGAGATAGAGGCGTTTTTCGATAATGACAGTCATACAATCAGCTATGTCGTTAGCGACCCTGAAACCCGCCATGCAGCAATTATAGATTCTGTACTCGGCTTTGATTATGCTTCTGGTGCGCTATCCTATCAGCTGGCAGATGATATTCTGGCCTATATAGCGGAACAGGATTTCATTATTGATTGGCTGATTGAAACCCATGTGCATGCAGACCACCTTTCTGCTGCGCCTTATTTACAGCAAAAAATAGGCGGGAAAATCGCTATTTCTAAACATATTGTCGAGGTACAAAAAATCTTTGGCAAAGTCTTTAATGCGGGTACCGCGTTTGAGCGCGATGGCAGGCAGTTTGACAGATTGCTCGAAGACCAAGATAGCTATGAGGTAGGCAGCCTTCAGGGACGGGCTATTCATACACCGGGTCATACCCCTGCATGTATGGCGCATATTATTGGTGATGCTATTTTTGTTGGTGATACGCTGTTTATGCCAGATGGCGGCACGGCGCGTGCTGACTTTCCGGGCGGAGATGCACGCACCCTTTATCAAAGCATTCACAAAATTCTAGCCCAGCCAGATGAAATGCGGATTTTTGTTTGCCATGATTATATGCCGGGCGGGCGCGATTTAGGCTATATGACCACTGTGGGGGCGCAAAGGGCTGATAATATTCATATTGGCGGCGGGATTTCAGAAGATGATTTTGTTAAGATGCGGGAAACGCGGGATGCGACTTTATCTATGCCAAAGCTGATTTTGCCCTCTATTCAGGTGAATATGCGTGGCGGGAACATGCCGCCCGCAGAGGATAATGAAGAGATTTATCTGAAGGTACCAATATCCGGAATAAGAGGAAAATAGATGACGATAAATTGGGCTGAGTTTACGCCGCTTATGTCTTTTAGTGGCGGTGCACTTATTGGGGCAGCTGCCCTTTTTTTAATGCTGACAAAGGGACGGATTATGGGGGTTAGCGGTATTCTTGCAGGCTTGTTGCCGCCCAATTCATCTTTTGAGCTTTTCTGGCGGCTTGCTTTTATTTTCGGCATAATAGCGGGCCCATTACTGCTAACGGGCTTTAGCCTCTACACGATAGAAGCGGTTGCGGTTGCAAAAGACGGGGTCTTGTATCTGGCGGCTTTGCTGGTGGGGCTAGGCACAGCGATAGGGTCTGGTTGCACATCAGGGCATGGTATTTGCGGGCTATCACGGCTATCTCTGCGCTCGATGATGGCGGTCGCTACTTTCGTGTCAGCAGGTGTGCTGGCAGTTTTTGTAATGCGGCATTTATTCTAGCGCTAATATAAGCATTTCAAAGGATTAAAAAAGATGGTTTTAGCTCTTTTATCAGCGGCTATTTCAGGAATAATTTTCGGTATTGGCCTTGCGCTAGCAGGTATGTTGAACCCAGCAAAGGTTGCAGGGTTTCTCGATATCTTTGGATTATGGGACCCCTCATTAATGCTGGTCATGGCCGGCGGCATTGCGGTTAACGCAGCGGGATATTTTTTGTTTGTGCGCGGCGGCAAACCTATTTTTGCCAGTAGCTTTAGCTTGCCTGAAGCCCGCCAGATTGACAAAAAACTTGTTATTGGCAGCGTCCTGTTTGGGATTGGCTGGGGATTGGCAGGGCTTTGTCCGGGCCCCGTTATCGCCAGTATAGGCCTTGATCCTGCGGGTATCTTCCCCTTCCTTGCGGTCATGCTGGTGGGGCTAAAGCTAGGCGTGATTATCCGCACCCGTATCTAAAGGCATCTATAAGGATATCTGGGGGGGCGCTAAAAAAACCTGCAAGATAAATAGGCAAGTTCAGACTTGCCAATCCGCCTATCAAACCGCCAGACTGATAAAAGGCGGCAAAAGCGCGGGAGGGGAGCAGCTGATGGCAAAGCCAATATTAGAACATAAGACAGGTATTTTGCAGCAAAAAGCCCATAAGGGCTATCTGTCAGGCATGATGGTATTTGAGTTTTTTTCTACTGGCATGCCGGCGATTGCGGCTTCTGCAGGCGCTGATTTTTTGATGTATGATATGGAACACACAGGCATTGGGTTCGAGACCTTGAAAGCCCAGATGGCCGCTTGTCGCGGGCTAGATATTGCCCCGCTTGTGCGGGTGCCAACCACTGAAGGCAATACAATTGGTCAAGCGCTGGATATTGGTGCGCATGGGGTAATGGTACCGATGGTGGAAACCGCCCAGCAAGCCCGCGATCTGGTGCGTCGCGCCTATTACCCGCCGCAAGGTGCGCGCGGCACGGCCTTTGGGATTGCCCATGACGATTACAGCCAAGATGCGCCCGCTCAGATAATGAAACAGGCCAATCAGCGCACCCTTGTTATCGCGATGATAGAGACCGCAACCGGCCTTGCAAATGTTGAAGAGATTGCTGCTGTTGACGGCATAGACGTGCTGTGGCTTGGTCATTTTGATTTGACCAGCTCTATGGGGATTGCAGGGCAGCTTGAAAATCCAGAGTACCTTGCGGCGATTGCGCGGATTGTCGCTGCTGCTAAGGCACAGAATAAGATGGCTGGCTATATGGCAATGAATGATAAATTCGCACGCGAATATTGGGCGCATGGCTTTCGTATGCTGGCCTATGGGCTAGACCATGTGTTGTTGAGATCGGCACTACAAGAGGGCATGACGCTGATAGATACACTTTCTAAAAGAGATACAGGAGAGGTTCAATGAGCCGGTTTCAGCTAGGCTTATCTGCCGCTTTATTTGGCGCAGATGATACCCCCTGTTTTGACCCTGACATTCTTGCCCAAATATTAAACCATAGCGACATAGAAACCACCATCATGGAGGCAGGGAAAACGCATATCACAGCCGAAGATGCGGCTCGTTTTGATGCTATTTATGTCATGCTGGAGCAGGTGCAAGCAGATAATATTGCCCCAGATGAGGGTTCTTATGATGGGCGGTTGCGGTTGGTGGCGCGTCACGGTGTCGGCTTTGATTCTGTGGATGTTGCGGGGATGACGCGGCTTGGCATTATGGTGACAAACACCCCTGATGCGGTGCGCAGACCAGTGGCAACAATGGCTATCACGATGATGTTGGCGGTAAATCACAGGCTCATAGAAAAGCATAATTTAACCCGCGCGGGGCGCTGGAAAGAAAATGCTGATTTTATGGGAACAGGTCTTACTGGCAAGGTGCTGGGTGTGTTGGGGGCAGGCAGTATCGGGATGGAAATATTGCGTATGGCAGCCCCCTTTGATTTTCAGCTAAAGGCGTGCGATCCCTATCGTTCTGCAGACGAGCTGGCCGCTATAGGTGCAGAGAAGCTTGAGATAGAAGCGCTATTTAGTCAGAGCGATATTATCATTGTGACCACCGCGCTAAATGACGAGACCTATCATCTGGTGGATGGGCATAAGCTGGGTCTAATGAAGGCGGATGCGGCGCTGGTTAATGTTGCAAGAGGGTCAGTAGTACATGAAGCTGACCTGATTAAAGCTTTGCAAAATGGCCAAATTCGCGCGGCCGGACTGGATGTGTTTGAACAAGAGCCCGTGCAGATGGATAATCCGCTATTAAAGATGGATAATGTGATTACCACGTCGCATTCCTTATGCTGGACTGATGAATGTTTTGATAATATCGCGCGAGACGGGCTGGGCAGTGTAGTTTCTTTTGCTGGCCGTGAGTTACCACGCTATATTGTGAATAGAGCTGTGCTGGACACCAGCGCTCAGAAAAACTGGTTTGAGGGGTGAAAATTACTTATGGTTAAAGTAGGGAGTGATGGGAATATCCTATCTGATGGGCTGGTGCGTGATACGCTGGGCGCGCGGATTTCCAAAGCCAGAGAGCAGTCAGGCCTAAGCTTAACCACAGCCGCAAAGCTGGCTGGCATAAAACGCGATACGTTAAAATCGTGGGAGGTGGATGCGAGTGAGCCGCGTGCCTCAAAGGTAAATATGCTGGCTGGTATTTTAGGGGTTAGCGTCACGTATTTTTTGGCTGATGAAGGGCATAAGGGCGAATTGGAAACAGATGTTGCATCAAAAGAAAAGATGCTCAGCGCCTTGCAAGAACAATTCCACGCCTTGCAGGAAAGCCAGAAGCAGATAAGCGATGCCTTGGATACAATTGGCCAGACCCTTGCCAAGCTGGGATAATTTTTAAGCCTATTTTTGGCGATAAACGCGGTGACAGGATTTGCAACTGGCACCGACCTGTTTGATGCTGGCAAAAACAGCCTCTTTATTCCTCGCCGCGCTCGCCGCTGCTAACTGATTAGCGGCATCTGCAAACTGTGTTGCGGCGCGTTTAAATCCTTCCATGTCTGACCAAATAGTCGGCGCGGCTTCAGATGGCATGATATCACTGCCCACCGGAAAAAAATCTGGCATCTTGGTGCCCCAATCGGCAAGCAGACGCGCCAGCTTTTGCGTTTCATCAAAATTATCAGCCTTTGCCGCTTTTACAGCAGATTTCAGATGCGTTTGGCTGGCTTTAAACGCATCCATGCGTTCTTTGACAATGCCTGTTGCCCCTTGGTGCGCTAGAACTTGTGCAGCTACGAAAAAGCTGGCCGCTATAAAGCTTAGGGGAAAGATTTTTCGCATAATAATCCCTGAAAAAAAACGATTAATGACAGGCTTTTCCAAGGGCTTTCAGCCGCCAATAATTATAGGGAAGCGGCGTTATAAATCCGGCAAATAACATAAAAGGTATCACCCACCAGGTTAGCATAGCCCCGCCGGTTAGCAGAACATCTGTGATATTCATTGCCGCTTCCATCGAAATCATGGAAATCAGCGACATACCAATAGCGGTCTTAAAAGCGAGTTTTAAGGCCATTTGGCGGGCAAGAATTATTGTCTCTAGCAAGATGGAAGTAAGCAGCCCATTGACGATTGCCAGTGCCATAATCGCTAATACCGGCCAGCCAATTCCCGTGAACTGAAAAAAGGCGATGGTACCAAAATCCCCTATTGAGCAACCTATCAGGCACCACATTGTATTATAGCAAGCCCGCCCCCATGTAGGCTTGCACTGCCAATTAATCGATAGCGTTGAGGCGATTGCGGCCATAACGGGTCAAACTTCCTTTGATTGATTTTTTGCAAATTTAACTATAAACTCTCCCCTTACTGGAAAGTAAAGGAATATTTAATGAATATCGGCAAAGCAGCCTCTAAGGCAGGTTTAAGCGTTAAAACGGTGCGTTATTATGCCAATATTGGCATGGTTGCGGCTTATCAGGACCCGCAAACAGGTTATCGTGAATATAGTGATGATGATGTGGCAAAGCTGCAATTTATTGGCAAGGCGCGGCGATTTAATTTCAGTATAGAGGAATGCCGTGAATTACTATCGCTCTATCAGGATAAAAATCGCCCAAGCAAGGAAGTTAAAGCGCTAACCTTGGAAAAGATCGCAGAAATCGAAGAAAAGCTCGCAGAATTGCAGGGTTTGCGCGATCAACTCCATCATCTAGCCACCCATTGTCAGGGGGATGATAGGCCAGATTGCCCTATCTTGGAGGCGCTATCTGCCTCGCCTGATAGATAAAGGCGTAAAAATAAAACTAAAAATGTGCGGTATAATGCCGTTGCAATGGATAAGATAGAAAAGGATGGCACTACACCGCACGCCGATTACGATGCAAAGCTTGTGCCTATCCCAAAGGTGTTAGAAAATAAAAGCCCTATTTTTTGCAAAATGGGGTTTTTATTTTGCCCAAAACCTCAGAAATGATTTGCTTACGTCTTTTTTGCGCCTTATTTGCGCTTTTAAGGATTGCTATTCCTGCAATTGAGATATCTGAATGGGGAGATATCTTTTTAAAAAAGAATTGAGGGTGCGCATTTTATGACAACAGAAAATACTGTAAGTTTCCAGAAATTCAGCTTTGGCACCCAAGTGCGCAAATCCCCTTTCAGTGATGCGGCGCTTCGCTGGGGGGCTAGGGGCTTTTCTGTATATAACCATATGTATATCCCGCGTGATTTTGGTGATCCGGTGCAAAATTTCTGGAATTTGGTTAATGAAGCGATTTTATGCGATGTAGCGGTTGAGCGTCAGGTCGAAATTACGGGCAAGGATGCCGCCCGTTTTACCCAATATCTGAGCTGCCGCGATTTATCCAGCTGTGCGGTCGGGCAATGTAAATATGTGCTGCTTACTGATCAGGATGGCGGGGTTATCAACGACCCTATTTTATTGAAGCTGGCAGAGGATCATTTCTGGTTATCTATTGCCGATAGTGATGTTTTGCTATGGGCAAAAGGCGTGGCCGCCGCCTCTGATATGCAGGTTACGGTGCGCGAGCCAGATGTCTCGCCTTTGCAATTGCAAGGCCCGCGCTCGCGCGATATTTTACGCGCTGCCTTTGGCGATGCGCCAGCTGATCTAAAATATTACCGCTTTATGGAAGTTGATTGGAACGGGGTGCCTTTGATCATCTCGCGTACCGGCTGGTCTAGCGAATTGGGCTATGAGATTTTCTTGCGTGATGGCGCCTATGGTGACGATTTGTGGGAATATTTGATGCAGGTGGGCGGGCCGATGGGCTTGCATCCCGGCCATACCTCCAGCATCAGGCGTATTGAAGCTGCGATGCTGTCCTATCACGCGGATATGACCCTCGCCAATAACCCGTTTGAGCTAGGCATGGATAGGCTGGTTGATTTGGATATGGATGCTGATTTCATAAGCAAGGCAGCGTTGCAGAAAATTGCCCGTGAAGGGGTGAGGCAGCGCCAAGTTGGTCTGACTTTTGATGGGGCGCCCATTCCCGGTTCCAACGATGATTTCTGGCCAATAAAGGTAGCGGGGCAGGAGGTTGGTTATGTCACTTCGGCTGTGTATTCGCCGCGCCTTGAGCAGAATATTGCCTTGGCGCTTGTGAAGGCAAGCCATGCTGAAATTGGCACGCAAATCAGCCTTGAAACTGGTTTTGGTGTTCGCGCCGGGGTCATCACCCCCAAGCCTTTTTATGATCCCAAAAAGACGCTTGCCGCAAAGACCTGATCTCCAGTATTACCCTAGTGCCCAGTATTACCCTAGTGCCCAGTATTACCCTAGTGCCCAGTATTACCCTAACGCTAGGTCTATTTCCTGATGGCTTGGTGGCTGGCAGCCCTGTTTCTGACAATTTAGGGCGGCGGCAATAGCCGCTCTTTGCAGGGCCTGTTTAATCTGCGCCTCTGAGTGGTTTTCCAGAGCTGAACGGTTGGTGATTTGATGGTAGTTACACCAGACCAAAAGGCTGGCCATAAAGGTATCGCCCGCACCAACACTATCCACCAGATTATCAATTTTATGGGCCGGTATTTCAAATGGCGTGCCGCTAGCCTGCGCGATAATCCCATCAGCGCCTTTGGTCAGCACAGTAAGCGCCGCCGTGCTATCGCGCATACAAGCCTCAAACCCCTCTTCCAGCGTGGCGGCGGGATAGAGCCAGTGCAAATCTTCATCACTAAGTTTCAGAATATCGGCATGCTGCATCATCCGTTTGACACGCGCCCGGTAGCTATCCGCATCCGCAACCAGCGAAGGCCGAATATTGGGGTCAAGGCTAGTCAATGCAGCGGCGCCTTCACGCCCGGCTTGGTGATGTTTAACAAATGCCGCCTCCCAAGCTTGTGCATCTTCGCCATCTATCAGGGCAGCTGATCCCAGATGCAGAATTTGCACCTCATCTGGCGTGATATGATTAAGAAAATCTGTGCTTACTTGGCGTTCTGCTGTATCGCGGCGGTAAAACCCATAAGAGGGAATGCCATCTTCTATAGATACCACAGCAAGCGAGGAAGGTTTATCGCTTCTTCCGCCTGCCAGCATAACCCCTGCTGCCTCCAGCCTTGCTACTAAGAGATCGCCAAGCTTGTCAGAGGAGATAGGCGTAAGATAGCAGCTTTTTGCGCCTTGCTGCCCTGCTGCCATCGCCACATTAAAAGGAGAGCCGCCCGGATGCGCTATATAAACAGGCAGCCCCTCCTTAGAAGAGGTGCTAACAAGATCAATTAAGTTTTCGCCGCCAACTGCAATCATGCTGTAACAAGTCCCTAAAATACATATTGCGCTATGCGCTATATATCTACCACCCGCAGGGCATTGGTTGTCCCCGATATGCCAAAGGGCATGCCAGAGACCATAACAATTGACTGGCCTGATTTGGCAAGACCCTTTTCTTTGATGATATCTACAGCCGCATTGACCGCCTCTTCATATAGGGCTTCTTCTTGATGTGCGCTTATTGCGCCCCAGAGCAGGGTTAATCTGCGCTCTACATCAATATCAGGGCATAATACCATCAGTGGACGCCTTGGGCGTTCTCTGGCCAGCCGAACAGCGGTATTGCCAGACGCGGTAAAGGCAACAATTGCGGCCGCGTCAATGGTGTCGGCTAGTCTAACGGCCGCTTCAGCCACCGCATGATAAACAGATGGCTCAACCTCCATCTCTGCAGGGCCATCTTCGGGATGATTAAAAATATGGTTTTCGGCTGCACGGGCAATTCTATCCATCATGGTGACCGCTTCCACCGGATAGCTACCCGCAGCGGTTTCAGCTGAAAGCATAATGGCGTCTGTGCCCTCAAATACGGCGCCTGCAACGTCTGAGGCTTCGGCTCTTGTAGGGGTGCCAGAGGAAATCATGCTTTCCAGCATTTGTGTGGCGATAATAACGGGTTTGCCAACGCGCCGGCATTTAGCTATCAGTCTTTTCTGGATAGCGGGGACTTGTTCTGCTGGGCTTTCAACGCCCAAATCGCCGCGCGCTACCATAACCGCATCTGAGGCATGAATAATATCGTCAATTTCATCCAGTGCCGAGGGCTTTTCGATTTTGGCAACAATCTGTGCCCGTCCAGCTATTTTGCTTTTTGCCTCTAGAATATCACTTGCCTTCTGAACAAATGAAAGCGCGATATAATCTGCTCCTTGCGATAGGGCAAAATCTAAATCAATTATATCTTTAGGTGTCAGTGGTGAGATATCCAGCTGTGCATCTGGAAGATTAACGCCTTTTTTGCTGGAAAGCATGCTGGCTTGCATCACCTCTGCAATCGCATATTCAGCGCTTAATTTCTTCACAGAAAGTCTGATTTTACCGTCATCCATCAATATCAGGGAATTGGGAGCCAGCGCTTCAAAAATTTCGACATGCGGCAATGGTATGGCTGTCATACCCGCGCTTGCATCGGGCAGTTTCGTGTCTGGCAGATATAAGCACAGCATTTGGCCCTTGGTCAGTTCAATCGGGGCTTCTAGGGCGCCAATACGGAATTTAGGGCCTTGTAAATCGGCTAGAATACCTATCCTGCGCCCCAGTTTTTTTTCTAGTGCGCGGATGGTTTTTACCCGCTCTGCATGGTCATCATGGCTGCCATGGCTAAAGTTTAGGCGAAATAGATTAGCCCCTGCTTTTGCTAATGCCTCAAGCACCTCTGCGGTTGCGGATGCTGGCCCTAAGGTAGCAATTATTTTTGTTGCGCGTTGCACCTGCAACCCCCCTAATTTTTTTACGCCTTTAAAAGGCTTGCAATATCCAGCATACGGTTAGAAAAGCCCCATTCATTGTCATACCAGCCGAACAATCTGACCATACCATCTGGCATCACCTTTGTCTGGTCTAGATGCATAGTGACAGATGCTGGGCAATGATTAAAGTCGCTAGAAACCAGCGGTTTATCGGTGACATCCATGACGCCTTTCAGCACGCCAGTTGAGGCTTCTTTAAATAACGCGTTTAAGGCCTCTTCGCTGGTTTTCTGCATCGGCATAAAGACCAGATCCACAGCAGACACATTCGGGGTTGGTACACGTATCGCTACCCCATCTAGCTTGCCTTCTAATTCTGGCAGTACCAAACCAACCGCCTTGGCCGCGCCGGTAGTGGTTGGGATCATATTGCTGGCCGCCGCACGTGCGCGATACATATCCTTATGCTCAGCATCCAATAGGCGCTGATCGCCAGTATAGGCATGGATAGTGGTCATAAAACCTTGCTGTAGGCCGCACGCCTCATGCACGAGCTTGGCCATGGGGGCTAGACAGTTTGTGGTGCAGGATGCAGCTGAGATAATAATATCCTGTTCGGTGATATCTTCATGATTTATGCCATAAACAACGGTTCGGTCTGCCCCAGATGAGGGGGCAGAAACTAACACCCGCGCGGCCCCAGCGTTGATATGCGCCATTGCGTCTTTGGCAGCGGTAAAGCGGCCGGTGCATTCCATTACAATAGACGCGCCTAGCTCTTTCCAGTTTAGCTTGGCAGGGTCGGCTTCTTGGCAATAGCGGATAGGCGGCAGGTCATTGATATAAATCTCGTCCCCTTCATAGCGGATATCGGCCTTTAAATGGCCATGCACGCTATCATATTCCAGCAGGAATGCGGCATGCTCAATTGGCGCTAGGTCATTAATCGCCACAAGTTGCGATGCGTTTTTTCCGCGCTCAATATAAGCGCGTAGCACATTACGTCCAATACGGCCGAATCCATTAATTGCGAATGTTAAGCTCATCTTTGTTGCCTTTCCAGCATCCTATTTTTTTGTGGCTTCACCTTTTTTAATGTGCCACTAGCCGGTGCGCTTGCTTCTGCGACGGTGAAAACAGCTTAGTTCATTCTGAAAAAAGTTAAACCTATCTTGCACAAAACTTTACACGCGTTAATATTAGGTGCGATAGTTAAGGTGAAATTGTCAAGCAAATTTAAGTTTCTGCTAGGGACCTGCTCAGATATTATGCGGTATAATAAGATAAAAAATATGGCCGAATTTGCTGCGCTGATTGGTGTTTCAAGACCAACTGTCTCTAAATATTTTAACGACCCAGAAAGTGTGCGCCCTTCTACCCGTGACCGTATTGAAGCGGCCTTAAAGGAATATGACTATCGCCCAAATATCTATGCAATTAACCAAAATCGGCGATTAACCAAGACCATAGGTATTGTTGTGCCCTATCTGGCAGATCCGTTTTTTGCAGAAATTGCGCGGATGTTGGAACGTCGCTGTATCGCTGCAGGCTTTACGCCATCTTTATTCTCCTCGCATGGAGAGCAGGCTTTAGAAAATACTATTCTTGATAATTTGCGCTCGCTGAAACCAGCAGGGGTATTATTAGCACCGTTGGGACGTACCTCTGATCGCAAGCATATTGAAGCCTTCTGCCATGATGTGCCAACCATTTTGTTTGATAGTAATATCGAAGGGGTGGGAGCGGCTTTTGTCGGGTCAGATAATTTCAGCTTTGTGTCGCAAACGGTTGAGTATCTTAGCCGAACAGGCAATGTGCCTTGTTTTTTTGAGATGAAAGACCCAGCCAATCCGAATGCGAATAAAAGGCGTCTGGCCTATCTTGAGATTATGAACAGATTAAACCTAGAGCCGCACATTATCAAAATTGATGGCAAAGGCTGGAGTTTTGAGGAAATTGGCCGGCAGGGTGCCTTGAAAATATTACAAGAAAAGGCTCTGCCAACTAACACAGTGCTTTGCAGTAATGACCGGCTGGCTATTGGTTTTCTATCCGCTTGCCATGAATTAGGGATATCGGTTGGCCGTGATGAAGGCTGCTCTATCCGGGTAGCCTCACATGATGACCATCCCTATGCACGCTATACCTGCCCGTCTTTGACGACGGCCGCACATGATTATGAATCCGTATCTGATTACGCCCTTTCAACGTTATTTCAGTTGATCGAATCTGGCGGTCGTCTCGAAAAGCGGCAAGAAACAGTGTTTGCTGCGCGGCTAATTATGCGCGATTCCGCTTAAATTTAAAAAAACCATATTGATAAATAATCATTTATTTACGCGCGTTAAAAAAATATTGACGCGAGCAAAGGTTTTTGTTCCACTTGCGCTTCAACATAACGGAGGAACAAAATGCGTTTCAATAAACTTATTTCAGCCGCAGCTGCAGCGACGCTTATGGCGTCTGGTGTTGCTTATGCTGAAACATTGACTATTGCCACTGTTAACAATGGCGATATGATTCGGATGCAGGGTCTAACAGACGATTTTACGGCAAAGACCGGTCACAAAGTTGAATGGGTAACATTGGAAGAAAACGTGCTTCGTCAGCGCGTAACAACCGATATCACCACAAAAGGTGGTGCATTCGACATCATGACAATTGGCATGTATGAAACACCGATTTGGGGCAAAAACGGCTGGCTAGTGCCGCTGGATGACCTGAGCGCTGAGTATAATGCTGCTGATATTCTGCCTGCAATGTCTGGTGGTCTAAGCTATAATGGTACTATGTTTGCTGCGCCTTTCTACGGTGAAAGCTCCATGATCATGTATCGTGCTGACCTGATGAAAAAAGCGGGTCTAACCATGCCAGACGCACCATCTTGGTCATTCATTGCTAAAGCTGCACGTGAAATGACAGATCGTGATAACGACATCAACGGTATCTGCCTGCGTGGTAAGGCTGGTTGGGGTGAAGGTGGCGCATTCATCACCGCTATGTCTAACTCATTCGGTGCACGTTGGTTCGACGAAAACTGGAATGCTCAGTTTGATTCAAGAGAGTGGTCAGACACACTGAACTTCTTTGTAAACATGATGACAGATGCCGGGCCTGCTGGTTATGCCACAAACGGCTTTAACGAAAATCTTTCTCTGTTCCAACAGGGCAAGTGCGGCATGTGGATTGATGCTACAGTAGCAGCTTCTTTCGTAACAAACCCGAAGGATTCAACTGTTGCAGACAAGGTTGGCTTTGCGCTAGCACCGGATAACGGCATGGGCGTTCGCTCTAACTGGCTATGGGCATGGGCATTGGCCATCCCAGCTGGCACACAAAAAGAAGCAGCTGCCAAGCAGTTCATCGAGTGGGCCACATCAAACGGCTATATTGATCTGGTTGCATCAAAAGAAGGTTGGGCAAACGTACCTCCAGGTGCGCGTACATCATTGTATGAAAATGCGAACTACAAGAAAGTTCCTTTCGCACAGATGACATTGGACTCAATCTTGTCAGCTGATCCAAACAACTCAACAGTTGACCCAAGCCCATATGTGGGTGTTCAGTTCGCTGCTATCCCAGAATTTGCTGGTATCGCAACTGAAGTAAGCCAGGAATTCTCTGCTGCTTACGCAGGTCAGCAAACTGTTGCAGAAGCGCTTGCTAAAGCACAGGCTCTGACAAACGACGCAATGGAAGCTGCAGGCTACCGCTAGGCATTTCTTCCTCGAGGGGAAGGGGTTTTTATCCCTTCCCCTTATTTGTTTCTACATCCTCATTCTTTTATTTATTCTTCTGACGATACTGTCATAAGATTTATCTCTTGGACGCTTGGAGGCTTGGCCGTGGCTACGCAGCATTCCCGATCCATAGCCAGATTGATGATCGCGCCAGCGACAATATTGCTTCTTGGCTGGATGCTAGTTCCCTTGACGATGACGCTATATTTTTCGTTCAGGAAATACCTGCCTCTTCGAGGGGGTGACCTTGGCTGGGTTGGCTTTGATAATTATGTCCGCTTTATTTCTTCTAGCTCTTTTTGGCCAGCGGTTGCCACAACGCTAATTATTGTTGGCGGGGTGCTGTTTATTACGGTGGTCATCGGTATTTTACTGGCGTTATTGCTGGATCAGCCGCTATGGGGGCAGGGGGTAGTGCGTATCCTTGTTATCGCGCCTTTCTTTGTGATGCCTACTGTTTCAGGACTGGTCTGGAAAAATATGTTTATGGATCCGGTGAATGGCTTTTTTGCGCATATGTGGCGTGCCTTTGGGGCAGAGCCGATACAATGGCTATCACAGGCCTCCTTGCCTTCCTTGGTGATGATTGTCAGCTGGCAATGGCTGCCTTTTGCAACGCTTATTTTACTCACCGCTATCCAGTCTCTGGATTCAGAACAATTGGAAGCGGCTGAGATGGATGGGGCAAAGCCGTTGCGCCGGTTTTGGCACATTATTCTGCCCCATCTGGCCCGGGCCATTACCGTTGTGGTGCTTATTCAAACGATCTTCCTGTTATCTATTTTTGCAGAGATTTTTGTAACTACTGCAGGCGCGTTTGGAACCAAAACTCTGACCTATCTGATTTTTCAGCGGGTGCTGGAAAGCCAAAATGTTGGGCTTGGCTCAGCAGGCGGGGTGTATGCGATTATTTTAGCAAATATTGTGGCGATCTTCTTAATGCGGATTGTCGGCAAGAATCTGGATAAGTGAGGAGCGCGAATTATGGCTAGAGCTGTTACCCCTCGCCGGAAATTATTTAATACCCTGCTCGCATGGGCGGTGGGGATGATAATTTTCTTTCCGATTTTCTGGATTTTTGTTCTGTCTTTTAAAACAGAAGGGGACGCCATTAGCACGCCTTTAGAAGTGCTAACCTCTGCATGGACGCTCGAGAGCTATGCGGTGGTACAAGATCGTTCGGACTATTTTAAACATTTCACCAACTCGGTTATTATCGCGGTGGGGTCTACATTGCTTGGTGTTTTGGTGGCAGTTCCGGCGGCATGGTCAATGGCCTTTGTGCCTTCCAAGCGAACCAGAGGCATATTGATGTGGATGCTCTCTACCAAGATGCTGCCAGCGGTTGGTGTGCTCTATCCGATTTACCTGCTTTTTATTGAGATGGGTTTGCTAGATAGCCGTACCGGGCTGGTGATCGTGTTAATGCTGATAAACCTGCCGATTATCGTCTGGATGCTCTATACCTATTTTCGGGAAATTCCGGTTGAGATTTTAGAGGCAGCGCGAATGGACGGGGCTAGCTTGCGCTCAGAATTGTTATATGTGTTAACGCCAATGGCGATACCCGGCATTGCTTCTACTGTCTTATTAAATGTAATTCTAGCGTGGAATGAAGCGTTCTGGACGCTGAACCTGACCGCTGCAAAAGCAGCACCGCTAACCGCTTTCATTGCCAGCTATTCCAGCCCAGAAGGGTTGTTCTATGCAAAGCTTAGCGCAGCTTCTGTGATGGCTATTACGCCTATCCTGATTATGGGCTGGTTCAGCCAAAAGCAACTTGTTCGTGGCCTAACCTTTGGCGCGGTTAAATAGGAAGATAGAGATGAAACAGATACAATTAAACCAAGTATCAAAACGTTTTGGTGTTTTTGAAGTTATTCCGCCTCTTGATCTCGAAATTGAGGAAGGCGAATTTGTCGTCTTTGTCGGCCCATCTGGGTGTGGTAAATCCACGCTTTTACGGCTGATTGCGGGCCTAGAAGATGTTAGCGGCGGGCAAATCCTTATCAATGGTGAGGATACAACTACGATACCGCCTGCAAATCGTGGCCTTGCGATGGTGTTCCAGTCCTATGCGCTTTATCCGCATATGTCGGTGCGTAACAATATTGCTTTCCCGCTGCGGATGGCAGGGCTAGCTAAAGAAGAGCAAAATAGGCGCGTTGAAGAAGCGGCGAAGGTGTTGAACCTAACAGACTATTTAGACCGGCGCCCCGGCCAGCTATCGGGTGGCCAGCGCCAGCGCGTTGCCATTGGACGGGCTATTGTGCGCGAGCCTACCGCGTTTTTGTTTGATGAGCCGCTCTCAAATCTGGATGCTGCTTTGCGTGTAGGTATGCGCCTTGAAATTAGTGAGCTTCATAAGCGTCTTGCCACCACCATGATTTATGTCACCCATGATCAGGTCGAAGCGATGACGATGGCAGATAAAATTGTGGTCTTGCAGGCAGGATTTATTGAACAGGTTGGCAGTCCGCTTGAGCTATACCATAATCCGCGCAACACCTTTGTGGCGGGTTTCATTGGTTCGCCGAGGATGAATTTGCTTACCGGTAAGCAAGCTGAAAACAAAGGCGCGCATACTATCGGTATCCGCCCTGAACATATCAGCATATCCCCTAAAAAGGGCGACTGGCAGGGGATTGTTGGCGTCTCTGAGCATTTGGGCTCTGATACATTTTTGCATGTCACCTCTCCTGATTTTGATGAAACCTTGACGGTACGGGCCAGCGGCGAGGTAGAGCTTGCTTATGGCGATAAGGTTTATCTGACACCTGATCTAACGCATTTACATAAATTTGATGATAAGGGTTTGCGCATTAAATGAACCGGTTAGAGGGCAAATCGGCGCTGATTACAGGGGCTGCGCGCGGGATTGGTCGGCATCTTGCTGAGGCTTATGTGCGCGAAGGTGCACGCGTTGCTTTATGTGATATTGACGCTGAACGCGCTAGAAGCGCTGCTGCGGAAATCGGGAAGGCAGCGATTGCCGTTGAAATGGATGTTACCAGCCAGACCAGCATTGATGCTGCGGTGCACCATATAACAAACATTTTTGACGGTATAGATATATTGGTAAATAATGCTGCATTGTTTACAGCGGCACCTATAACCGACATTACCCGCGATGATTATGCCCGTGTTTTCGATATTAATGTGTCTGGCACTTTATTTGTAATGCAGGCCGTAGCAAGAGAAATGATTGCCCGAAAATTAGGGGGCAAAATAATCAATATGGCTAGTCAGGCTGGCCGCCGTGGAGAGCCGCTAGTTGCGGTTTATTGTGCAACCAAGGCTGCGGTTATCTCGCTTACCCAGTCAGCGGGTTTAAACCTTATTGAACATGGAATTAATGTAAACGCTATCGCGCCGGGCGTGGTGGATGGCGAGCATTGGGACGGTGTGGATGCGCTCTTTGCAGAGCTTGAGAATAAAAACCTCGGCCAGAAAAAACAGGAAGTGGGCGCAGCCGTTCCCTTTGGCAGAATGGGAAAGGCTGAAGATTTAGCCGGTATGGCTATCTTCCTTGCCAGCAAAGAAGCGGATTATATCGTGGCCCAAACCTATAATGTTGACGGTGGGCAGTGGATGAGTTGATGGCATTATCTATTCAGGAAACAAGCGAAAACAAGTTGACGCCAAAGGCGCTTGCCGAGCTAGGCGCCAAGGTAGTTGTCCCCCAATATGACCGTCAAGCCCTGACTTCAGGCATTGTTCATATTGGGGTTGGTAATTTTCACCGCGCACATCTGGCATGGTATGTTCACCGGCTAATGCAACAGGGCAAGGCTTTGGATTGGGCGATAATCGGTGCAGGGGTGCGTGCCCAAGATAGCGCGATGCGCGAGCGGCTATTGCGCCAAGATTGTCTGACCACCTTGATAGAGCTTGACCCGCATGGCGGACAAGCAACCGAAGTTACCGGCGCGATGGTAGATTTTCTGCCTGTTGAAGAAGATAACCAGACCTTAATTCAGGCAATGGCTGAGCCAAATATTCGGATTGTCTCCCTTACGATTACAGAAAGCGGTTATTTTTTAGATCCGGCAACAGGAAAGCCTGACCTAAGCCATCTCGATATTATTTATGATGCACAACATCTGGCGCATCCGCGAACGGCTTTTGGGGCGATGGTTGCCGCATTGCGCCTGCGCCGTGATAAGGGGCTGGGCGCTTTTACGGGTCTGTGCTGTGATAATTTGCAAGGCAATGGGGCTATCCTGCGCGAAGCCATTATTGGCCTTGCTGGGCTGTCTGACCCAGAGCTTGCAAGCTGGATAGATAAGCAAGCAAGCTTTCCGAACTCGATGGTAGATTGCATTGTTCCTGCAACCGGGCCAGACGAGCTAGCCCTCGCACAAAAGCTTGGCATAGATGATGAAGCCCCTGTTACCCATGAAGATTTCAGGCAATGGGTTATGGAAGATGATTTCTGTGCAGGACGGCCGGATTGGGAAGCGGTTGGCGTTGAGTTTTCCCCTCAGGTTCACGATTATGAAACCCAAAAAATCCGTATCTTAAATGGTGGCCATCAAATTATGGCAAATGTTGGTGAAATAATGGGTATTCACACCATTTCACAAGCAGCGCAGAATCCGCTGATAAAGGCGATGTTTACCAAAGTCCAGCAAGATGAAATTTTGCCGCATATCGCACCGCTGCCGGGCATGTCGGTAGCTGATTATCTGAACCTTGTGACGAGGCGCTTTGCGAATGATGCGATTGTCGATACGGTGCGCCGGGTGGCCTTTGATGGTGCTGCTCGTCATATGGGCTTTATTCTGCCGTCTATTCGTGATGGGTTGGCAAGCGGCGCTTCGGTTGAGGGGCTGGCCTTGGTGGAGGCGATGTGGGCGCGTATGTGTCTAGGTGAGCGCGAAGATGGCAGCCTTATCGAAGCGAATGACCCTGCATGGGATGCGCTAAAAAATGTTGCTAGCCAAGCAAAGATAGCCCCGCGCCGCTGGCTAGAGATGGAACATATCTATGGGGAGATTGCTGGCGAAGAACGGTTTGCTAATGCCTTTGATAAGCATCTGCAAAGCCTGTATGAAAAAGGTGTAGAAGCTACAATAAATGCCTATTTGGCAGGTGATGATACAGATTAAAATCGCCGCATAAACCAGATAGGCCAGATGCGATATCGGGGAGCATTACATGGCTTTTTATCTGGGCATTGATATTGGTACCTCCGCAGTAAAGGTCATTTTGCTTGATGAAGCCCAGAGGGAACATGCCCTTGCGGCGCGGGTTTTATCTGTGCAGCGTCCGGCCCCGGGTTTCTCCGAACAATCAGCTGATGATTGGTGGCAAGCTGTTGATAGCGCCGTTTCAGAAATTGCCGCTAAATGCCCTATAGAAATAGCAGCTGTTAGGGCTATTGGCCTGTCTGGCCAGATGCATGGGCTGGTTCCACTGGATAGTCAAAACACCCCTCTGCGCCCAGCCATTTTATGGAATGATACCCGCGCGAGTGTTGAGGCAGCAGAGCTTGCAGAGGCGCATCCTGAATTTGCCACTATCGGCGGCAATTTGGTAATGGCGGGCTTTACCGCACCAAAGGCGGTATGGATGGCGCGTCATGAGCCAGAACTTTTTGCTAAGATAAAAACAATATTATTGCCAAAAGATTATGTGCGCTTTTGCTTAACGGGCGCGAAGATATCAGACATGTCAGATGCGTCTGGCACGCTTTGGCTGGATATCGCTAAAAGATGCTGGTCCCAAAAATTGCTGGGATTTTGTGGGCTGCAGATAGCACAGATGCCAAAACTGGTTGAAGGAAGTGCCGTCAGTGCCACCTTGCTTCCAGCGTTAGCCCAGAAATGGGGCATGTCACCGCAAGTTGTGGTGGCTGGCGGGGCCGGCGATAATGCAGCCGCCGCTGTTGGGTTGGGCCTAAGGAATACAGGTGAGGGGTTTGTGTCCCTTGGGACGTCTGGCGTTGTGTTTAAAATTACAGATGGGTTTGCCGAGCGTGCGGAAAAAGCTGTACATGCTTTTTGTCATGCGCTGCCAAATTCTTGGCATCAGATGGGGGTGATTTTATCCGCTAGTGATAGTCTTAGCTGGCTATGTGCGGTAACAGGACAGGAGCTGGAAGCGCTATTTGCGCAAATGAAATCAGAAGATAGCGATAAATGCTGGCCGCTTTTTCACCCCTATCTTAGCGGCGAGCGCACGCCGCATAATGATGCCTCTGCAAAGGGCGGGTTTTTTAGCTTATCCCGCACCGATGATGCTGGCGATTTGACGAGAGCCGTACTGCAAGGAACAGCCTTTGCAATGGCAGATGCGATGGCCGTATTAGATGATGCAAGAGGCCAGCAAACCCTTATCGCTACAGGCGGCGGCGCGAAGAATGCGTATTGGCTGCGCCTGATTGCTAGCCTGACAGGGTGCGAAATTGCCGTTCCAAAGAACACGGATATTGGCGCAGCATTAGGGGCGGCAAGGCTAGCCATGTTGGCAGACCAGATGACGCTAGCGTGTGTCTGCACGCCGCCTGAAGTGGCTTATACTATCCAGCCAGATACAGAATTAGCGGCTAAGTTAGCGCCTGCGCATCAATTTAGCCGGCAGCTATATCATCTGATATCGAAAATGTAGGCGCGCCTATTTGCCAGTGACACCAGTGCCAGTGCCACCAGTGCCAGTGCCAGTGCTAGTGCGAGTGCCAGTTGGGCTGTGATGGGTTGGCAGCATGGCTTGCCTGTGTTTTGATACCCTTTTTGCGCAGTTATTTTGTTTTTGCGATGTCAGCAAGAAGTGGAGGGTTAAAAATGTCAGGTGCCCCAAATTTATTCTCACCATTAAAGATTAGGGGTGTTGAACTACCCAACCGCATCGCTATTCCGCCTATGTGTCAATATTCGGCGCATGATGGGCATGTAGATGACTGGCATCTGGTTAATCTGGGCCGATTTGCGATGGGCGGGGCTGGCCTGATTTTTACCGAAGCTACTGCGGTGCAGAAATGCGGACGTATTACCCACGGCTGTCCGGGGATTTGGTCAGATAGCCAAATTATTGGCCATGCCAAAATTACCAGTTTCTTGTCCCAAAATGGCGCCGTGCCAGCGATACAGCTTGGTCATGCAGGCCGTAAGGCAAGCATGCAGCGCCCTTGGTTTGGTAATGGCCCTTTAGATAGCGCAGATTTTGAACGCGGCGATATGCCGTGGCCAATTGTCGGGCCATCAGCTGTGCCGGTGGGGGCGGGTTGGCTAGAGCCGGAAGCAATGAGCGAGGCACAAATAGACGCCCTGATAGATGACTTTATTGCGGCGGCTAGGCGTTCCATAATAGCGGGCTATAAGATTATCGAATTACATGGTGCGCATGGGTATTTAATCCATAGTTTTTTATCGCCTCTTAGCAATCAGCGAAACGATAAATATGGCGGCGATCTGGCGGGCCGCATGCGCCTAGCGATAGAGGTTTCAGGGGCGGTTCGCCGTGCCATACCAGACCAAATGCCCTTATTTTTCCGCATCTCGGCAGTGGATAATATCGAAGGGGGCTGGCAGCTAGAAGATACCTTGTCGCTGGCGGGTGAATTGGCAAAGCTTGGCGTGGACGTGCTTGATTGCTCTTCTAGCGGTATTGCTGGTGCAGCAACAGCGGCCGCTGGCAAACGTCAGCCCGGATTTCAAGTGCCCTATGCCGAAGCGGTTCGCGCAAATACAAACCTGATGAGCATGGCGGTAGGGCTAATCACCCATCCTGAACAGGCAAATAATATCATCCAGACGGGACAGGCAGATCTGGTGGCCGTAGCGCGTGAGGCGTTATTTAATCCTATGTGGGCAGCCCAAGCCGCCCGCTATTTGGGCATGGATGATAGATTTAATAGCTGGCCAGAACAATCTGGCTGGTGGCTAGAGCGACGGGAAAAATCATCAGAATTTTATGCGCCCGAAAGCCAAAATGCGAAGGAGGGTTTTTGATGTGGCATCTGAAAGGGCACTCTATTTGTGTGCATGATCTGGATATAGCAGCAGATTTCTTTGGCCATTTGATAGGGTTAGGAAAAGCTAAGCCAAGCGGTGAAAACAGCCTTATTTTTTCATCCGAGCGTTCTTATTTCCAACTTGTCCAACCTACACTTGCGCTGCGGCTAGATGGCCCGGATATTCTGGCGCCAACCGCGCATCGGCATGTGGCGATAGAAATAGCGAATTTAGAACAGCTCAAACAGGGGCTAGAAAATTTAGCCGCCCCTTATGTGGTGCAAGCAGATATCGCTTCTGCAGAAGCGGCCATTTGCACGATGATGCCTTGTCGAAATATGGTGATATTTTCTGAAATAAATGCGGAGGCGATAATGCCAGATGCGGCAGAATGGGAAATTCATCATGTTAATTTGCAGGTAGCAGATGTGCGCCGTTCTACCGATTTCCTGAAATCATGCGCAGGCCTGCAAGAAGGGCAGTGGCGTGCCCCCGAAGGTAAAGGCGATTTCAGTATCGACCCTGCTGACCTTTCTATTTTTCCAATTGGCGATTTTAACGGCGGCTTACATATCATCAAACCTGATCCGGGCTTTGCAAAGCGGAATAATTTTGCGCATAACCCGTCCATAGGCGGGCATCCGGCGATAGAAGTATCTGATCTGATGGGGGTGAAATCACGGCTTGAAAATGCGGGGGTTGAGGTTAGCGATGCGGGCACTTATGCGATGGCTGGCATGCATCAAATTTATTGTCTGGACCCAACGGGTAATATGATAGAGGTCAATCAGCGGGTGCGCTAAAGCCCCTTTTTTTAAAAGCTTTAAAAAAGCAGAGGAAAATTGATGGATGACCATAAACAGCTAACAGCACGGCTTCGTAAATGCTATAGCGGTGCTGTCTATGACACGCTGCGTGAGCGTGGGTTTGAGCATTGCGTCCTGCCCAGTGATATTCGTCCCATTGACGATACACAGGTTTTAGCAGGCCCTGTTTTTACCGTATCTGGTTCAGCCAAACCCGGTATTAGCGAAGGGGATGCGCTGCTGGCTTGGACGGAATTTTTATCTGCTGCTAGCAACGGGCATGTCGTGGTATGTGCTGGACAAACAAATGATATTGCCCTGATGGGGGAGCTATCGGCCGAAACATTACAAGCGCGAGGCATATTAGGTTATGTGACCGATGGGGGGTGCCGTGATGCAGATTTTATCCGCAAAATTGGCTTTCAGACCTTTCACCGTTTTTATACGCCGCGTGATGTGGTTGGGGCATGGTCAGTTGATGAAATGCAAAAGCCTATTAAAATGGGGGATGTAGATATTGCGCCGGGTGATTATCTAATCGCTGATATTGATGGTGCGGTTCTTATTCCGGGCGGGCATATAGCTGAGATAATCACCGCTTGTGAGGAGGTTATGCGCACGGAAAATCAGGTGCGCACCGCAATTCGTTCCGGCGTTGACCCCAAAGAAGCCTATCTGAAATATGGCCGCTTTTAATGCTAAAGGGGGGGGTGTGTAATGGATTATGAAGCGATGCTAGATGCAGAGGTGGCGGCCTTCATTGCGAAAACGGCAAGCTGTTATCCTGAACGTGTCGAGCCGTCCACTATTTCACAAATCAGAGAAGATTATGAGGCGATGTGCGCGCAGTTTGCGGCGCCCCATCCAGCGGGGTTACAGGTAGCGGATACGGTAATAGAGGCACATGGCCTGCCCCCGATTTCGCTGCGCTGGTATCGTCCGCCAGACGCCAGCGGCCGGCCAGCCTTGATATATTTTCATGGCGGCGGTTTTGTGATGGGCGGTCTTGAAAGTCATGATAGTATCTGCGCAGATTTAAGCGTTGCTGCAGGGCTGGAGGTGATGGCGGTAGATTACCGGCTTGCCCCAGAACATCCCTTTCCAGCTGCCCTTAAGGATGTCGCCGCTGCCGTGGAACATTTCTGCGCTACCCAGCCCGGCAGGCCTTTTCTGCTTGCAGGGGACAGTGCAGGGGCGTGGCTTGCCGCTAGGGTGTCGCATCAATTGCGGGCATCACAGGGGCGTTTGCTAGGCCAGCTTTTAATCTATCCTACCCTTGGCGGGGATGTAGATAAAGGAAGCTATCTTGTGCATGCCGAGGCACCGATGCTCACAAGAGGGGATATCCTCTGGTATAGCCAGCATTTTTGGGGAACAGAAAACCCCGCATTGCAGGATGGCCCGCTTGTGCAAAAAGATTTCTCCTTGCTGCCGCCAACCCTTATTTTCGCGGCCTCTTGCGATCCCCTTTGTGATGATGGCCCAGCCTATGCAGCCAAGATAAAAGCAGCAGGGGGCAAGGCGCAATGTGTTATGGAAGACGGGCTTGTCCATGGCTATCTTCGTGGGCGCAAAGAGGCCTCTAAGATTAAGGATAGTTTTACGAGGATAGTACAGGCAGCCCGCGCATTATCAAAAACAGACTGAAATTATGAAGAATAGGGCATCACGCTATTTTTTGCGCTTTTGACGGGCGTCCAGTGTTTTCATAAAGAACCCAAATAGTGCAAAGCGCGGGCGCAAGCCAATATCTGGGCGAAAGGTGCCATTCCCCAATACAGGTTGCAAGGAACGGTTTTGCCGCCATTCCCGCTTCACGATATACAACCCACTGCCAATGATGAGCATAGCACCAAGTATGAAGGTGTTGCTGATATTTTCGCCGAATAACAGCATGCCGAAAAAGCCTGCCCATAGAATTTGCGAATATTGCATCGGTGCGATCACGGATGCGTTTGAAGATTTATACGCGCCAACAATGCAAAACATAGCCAAAAACCCAAGACAGGATATAAGCGCTATGCCGCCTAGATGCGCAACAGGCATCGGCACATAAACAAACGGCAAAACAGCGCCCATCAGGATAAAATTGCCAAACATAGGATAGAGCAACATCACAGCTGTCTTTTCTTTCTGGCCAATTTTGCGCGTGATTAGGGAGTTGGTCGCAGCCGCTATAGCCGCAATAATTCCGGCTAAATGGCCAGTTGTGAGCGAATCTGTGCCGGGCTGTAGCACAATTAATACGCCTATGAAGCCAACCACTACTGAAAGACCGCGATGCAAGCCAACCTGTTCACCAAGTATAGGAATAGAAAATAGAGTGATGAAAATAGGCGTTAAGAATAATAGCGCATAGGTCTGCGGAAGGGGCAGAACACTAAAGGCGTAAAAGGCACAAAATCCACTGATGGAGGTAGCAAACACCCGCAAGGCCATTTGCACGGGATGATGCGGCCACAAACTGCCCGTTCGCGGGTTGCGCACAATAAATAAATTAACAAGCGGAAAAGAAAATAAAACGGAGAAAAATAAAATCTGGAAGGGCGTATAAAAACTGCCTAGAAATTTCACCAGCACATCATGTGTGGAATACAGGGCAAACCCCGCTAGGGAGAGCAAAACACCAGTAATATTAGACTGTTTTTGTGGCGGCATTCTATTGCACCAAAATTTGGGGGGTGGGAGATATTCCTTGTCCTTTGCCTTATCACTGTTAAGCCATTTTAGCTATCAGAAAAGCTCCATAGAATTAGGAAACTCTTACCTCTTTTGGGGGGCTTTTTAAACCCCCACCTTTTAAGACGCTTTTTTAGATTTAATCCAGTTGGTATAGCCGCCGCAAACTAATATCTCACGCTGGCGGGCAGAGGCGGTTAAGCTCGCTGAAATAGAAAAACCTTTATTCTTAATTTTTATGCTAAAATCACTTCCGCCAGATGCGAGCAGATGATGCACATTCGCCACCACCAGTATATCCCCCTTATCCAAGCGCTGCCAATCTGCAGGGTTGTCAAAGACCAAAGGCAGAATGGCAGAATTGATCAGATTTTGCCAATGCAGGCGCGCAAAGCTTTTCACCACAGCTAGCCGCAACCCTAGATATTGCGGGGCGATGGCCGCATGTTCCCGGCTGGAACCCTGTCCATAATTATCGCCGGCAACAATGGCATGATAGCGATTTTCCAGCGCGTCTTGGCGGGCGGTATGGGCATAATCAATATCAATATTATCAAAAGATAGCTCGGCAATTTTTGGAATATTAGAGCGGAACGGAAGCGCACGCGCACCAGCAGGGCTGATATAGTCAGTCGATATATTATCGCCTAAATATAGCGCGACATGCGCCTCAATATGATCGCTGATAGGCGCGATATCAGGAATGGTGGATATGTTTGGGCCACGTTCAATTTTGGTTGTGCGCGCTGTTTTAAGAGGCGGAGGGCTAGCAATATCCTCACCTAAAATCCACTCAGCAGGGGGCTCGATTTTCGGATAAGGGATTTCTAAATCTTGCCCCAATTCTCGTCCCAAATCACGCCCCAAATCACGCGGATCGGTAATAACGCCTGTTATGGCAGAGGCTGTAGCTGTTTCAGGGCTGCATAAAAAGACCTGATCATCCAGCGTGCCGCTACGGCCGGGAAAATTTCTAGGCACAGTCCGCAGAGAGTTCTTACCAGTTGCGGGCGCTTGTCCCATCCCATTACAGCCATTACATCCGGTCTGGTGCAGCCGACCGCCAGCCATCAGCAAGCGGTTTAGGTGGCCATTTGCGGTCAGGTTGGTCAGTATACGCCGGGTGGAAGGGTTTATATCAAAGGAAACATGCGCGGCAACTTTTCGCCCCTCCAGCATCATCGCCGCTATCGCAAAATCACGGTAAGCAGGATTAGCAGAAGAGCCAATATAGGCCTGATGCACTGGCCTGCCAGCCGCTTCCCTGACCGTCACAACATTATCTGGGCTAGACGGCAAGGCAATCATTGGCACCAAAGAAGAGAGGTCAATCTCATCATGGTGGGAATAGCTGGCCCCTTCATCTGCGGCAAGCTGGATATAGCCATCCGCCCGGCCATTTTGTTGCAGAAAGGCAAGCGTTTGTGCGTCTGATGGAAAGACGCTGGAAGTGGCGCCAAGCTCGGTTCCCATATTGGCAATAACATGCCTATCCATAGCGCTTAAATTGGCGAGGCCCGGCCCATAATATTCAATAATTCGGTTAAGCGCCCCTTTTACGCCGTACCGTTTAAGCAAAGTTAGAATGACATCCTTAGCGCTTACCCAATCTGGCAGGCTGCCGGTCACATAAATGCCCATCACCTCTGGCATGGAAAGGCTCAGCGGCTCGCCTGCGAGTATCGAGGCACCTTCTACACTGCCAACACCGATAGCCAGCATCCCCATCCCGCCATTAGCGGGGGTATGGCTGTCTGTACCGGCTAACAATTTTCCGGGGATGGCGAAATATTCTTGATGGGTGGGGTGGGAAATACCGTTCCCTGGCCCGCTAAAATGGATGCCAAGACGCGCACAGCTAGATTGCAAAAACAAATGATCATCAGGGCTTCGGAAATCGGTTTGCAGCAAACTATGATCAACATACTGACAGGCCGCCTCGATGGCTATGCGCTCAACCCCCATTGCTTCGAGTGCCTGCATGGTGAGCGTGCTTAGCGCGTCCTGCATCAATAGCTGGTCAACACGCAGCTGGATTTCTGTGCCCGCCACCATCTCGCCCCCTACTAGATGGGCGGCAATTAATTTTTGGGTCAGATTTTGCGGGCCCGATTTGCGTGAAGACGATTGGTGTGAAGCCGATTGGTGTGAACCCGGTGTAGACGAACCCGATTGGTGTGAACGAGACAAGCTTTATAATTCCTTTTGCAACGGGGCAAGATAGGCATGTTCATCAAGCTTAGCTAATTTATGGGCTTCTGCGCAAACGCAAACCTCTCTCATTCGCGATGATTTACTTTATTTCAATCACGCTGGGTTGGTAGATGAGGGGATATAACGATTGGCTGTTCTGGTGAAAACATGCCTCCTCCCAATGCCTTTAAGGCACAGACACACACGCCTTAGATAATAGTAAACACCATCACGAAGAAGCATATAGGGACATATATATTTGTTTCTCAAATTGTTTCACATGACGCACATTTTACTGGAGCCGTGGCGCATCAGTGGAGCAAAAAATTACATGATGATTATCATGAAAGGGGGGGTGGGGGTAAAAAACCGCGAGGTTTTATGTTACAAGGATGCTTTTCACACATTTATGTTCAAAAAGGGTCAGTTTAAATACTGTTTGACCATTTAAAAGTTTTAATCATCTTCAGAATGAAGCGAAAAAAATTCAATTATCTGCAGAAAATAGGTAACCTGAAAAAGGTTGGAATCACAGTAATATTCGTACTTTAATTTTTTATTAGAAATAAAGGCATTATGACAAAAACATTGAACGTTGTAGATTTATTCTCAGGTGCGGGAGGCATGTCGCTTGGATTTGAATTATCAAATAAATTCAGCATTATTGCGGTATGCGAGTTAGTGAAGTTGCAAGTCTGTTTGTGTCAGACATAGTGAATGATAAAGGCGAAATAAACGAAGTCATTCACCTTTCCGCTAATCAAACAAAAGGAACTGAAAGCAGAAGGGTTTTTGTAAGTAAAAAGGCAAAACAAGCGCTTAAGCGATACTTACAAAGCAATTGCTTCCCTTTTACTTTCAGTCTTTGTGCTTCGTTTTATGATTTTGCCATCAGCGTAATAGCGCACCCAAAAGTAAGGACTGGCATTTGATTTGTAGAGTGTGAGTTTGCGTGGGTAGCCGCTGATATATGATTTGCTATCAGCAATTGGCACAGTTTTGTGCTTTTTCTTTTCAGTATCTTCAGTGCTTTTCAACTTAACTACTCGTCAATTTAATGTCGAAATTACAGTCGAATCATCAACTACAATATATAAGAAATAGCGCCAAAAAGTAGTAAAGTCTACACTATACTATTTCTTGTCGCTGATGGTGTTGTTAAATAATTGAAATATATCTGAAAAATGGTGCACCCGACAGGATTCGAACCTGTGACCTTTGCCTTCGGAGGAAAAAGCACAATATAAAAACCTATTAATAGCAATAGGTAAGCAGACACAAAAGATGGGTGTACTAGCTTTGTGATATCTTGTTATTTGATATTCGATATCTTTGCCAGCTGAGTGGCTAGTCAAGATGTGCTTTTGAAAATAAAGCGCCTTCATCTTGGCGTTTTCTGAATTGTTTCATCAAGCTGAGGTGATATTCATATTGTTCTGGGGTGTGCGGTTCGATCAGTCGTTTTTCTGGCAAAAAATTGTTGTAATTGTCTTTTCCCCTTACCAAAAGGGCATGGGCCTTGGTTTTCCCAATATCCTTTGTTGAAGTTGGAATATAGCTGATGCCAAATCCTATTCTTCTGGTGTCTCTTTTGTTATTAAAGGAGGCGTGAAAGAGTTTTGTGTGATGAAGAGACATCTGCCCAGCTTCTAAGGGCATGCTTACAGCATGTTCAGTATTTACATTGATGGCCAGCCCTTGACCTCTGGGGATCAAATTATCTGGGTTACTATCATCATTATGCTCTAAAAATTCATTTTTGTGAGAACCTGGTATGACTTGCATGCAGCCTGCATCATCATCAGCAATCGTCAGCGCAACCCAAGCTGTGACATGTACCGCAGGCTCTAGGGAAAAATAGGTGCCGTCTTGGTGCCATCTCACAAAGGAATTGGATTGTGGGGGTTTTATCCAAAGTGTTGCATGATAACACAGAATATCTGGTCCAATGACATCCTCAACAGCGTCTAAAATCTTAGGATGATGAACCAGTGTATCTGCCCAGCTAAAAATCTGATGACATCTAGATTTATAGGGAAAATCTATTGGCTGGCCAGAGGCTTTCTCAAAGGCCTCTATTTCACTGTTAAAGGTCTGAATTTCATCACGGGTTAAAACATTTATGGGGCTTAAAAACCCTTTATCGTGATAATGCCGGATCTGATCATACTCTAAAGATTTTTCCATCTGCAAACAACCCAATCAACACTAAATGATACAAACGGACAGACTAGCCTAGATTAAGAATTTCACTTACCAAGCCGTGCGTCAAGCATTGTCCTTTTTTTGTTATTTATGGAATTGCAAGCTGCAGGTTGATATCGGCAAGGTAGGCTGGTTTTTCTGGAATTAAGGAGAGTGCTCTTATGTTTCCATCACCATTTTTTTAAAAAGCTCTGCTGTAGATTTGGCGTGCTCAGCTTTTTGCCATCCTTCGTGGATAAGTTGACGCGAATTTGGGATAAATTCCTTTAATTTGGGAAAATATTTAAACAACATGTCTTCTTTGTCAGATGCAATTATGGTCGGGCAATTAATCGCTTTGAAACAGGCTTCTTTGTCAAATCGAAAGGCTGCGTTATAGGATAGATGATAGGTTTCCAGACTTTCTAGTACATCAACGCACATGCCATGAAGATAGGACATTTCTGGCAAGCCACGTTCTAGCCGATTGTGTTTGCCATGCTCGTACCAAGGCCAAAATAACCATTGATTTGTGATAAAATGCCATGTCCATAATAAATGCTCGCCGGTTGAAAGGGCGTGCTTTTGCGGGGCGTAAGATTGAAGCAAGGCCTCTTTTTCTTGGCGGTCATAAAGACCAATACTGTCAAGTACTAACAAAGTTGCTGGATTGTCTTTGAGTTGGCTAAGCACAGCCGCAATACTGGCCCCCGTATGCGTTCCAAATAAAATGGATTCTGTTATTTCCAATCTTTTTAGTGCCTGCAAATGGGCATATGCATAATCAGCTATTTCTGGCTGAGAGATAGGCAATGGATCAGATAATCCGTTGCCGGGCGTGTCTGGTGCATAAACAAAAAAGCTTTCAGCTAATTCAGAAATTAAGGCATGGAGTTGGCGTGAAGAGCCTGGTGATGCATGAAATAATGTGATGGTTGGGCGGCCCTTTTGGCCGGCATACCGAAAATGTATTTGCCCTGTTTCAATATCAACATAACCTTTTTTTACTTTCAAAGGGCTCTCCATCAATCTGCATTTACAAAAGACAGAAACAATCTTGACATAAAAGCTGTCTTAAAGGGTATTGAACAATTAGTCTCAATGGCGATAGCGCACACCTAATTGACAAGACGAAATTACAGTCGCATGCTCAGTGTTGTCTTTCAATAAATATTGTTTGTCCGCAAAGAGTGAGTGATCAAGAAATATGTCGAAAGAACTTAAGTCATCCACCAAAGGCACAGGCTCAAAAAGTGAGCAGACATTTTTTGATGATCCGGTTCAAGACAGAATGTTGGCGTTGAGCATGGCACTTGCAAATGAATTATGGGTGGTAAAATGCCAAATAAGAAGGTTGGAAGAGCTTTTGATCGCAAATAAAATTATTACAAGAAATGCGGTGGAAGACCCGCCTTCTGATGAGGAGCGTGCAGAACGCCAAAACGCGCTTGACAGTTTTTCTGCTACTTTGATGAACACGCTCAAAGGCCAAGAGGCCTCCAAGAGCCCAGATGATGAAACATTAAAGACATATAGATAAGGGGTGGCGTGTGTTAGAAAGAGATTTTGTTAATTCACAGGACTTTATTCTTTCACTGAAAATGGGGTGGACGAAATCCCTTTATCCTCAGGTGAGGGAAAAATTCCTGGCCATTGATGAAGATAAACGCAATGAAATGAGCGTTGCGGATATAGAAGATTTAATCGGCGATGATCCAGATTACAATTTTTTTTCATGGTGCGAACGCCATCTCCAGAAGCTAAAATATAGCGGGGCATACGGTCTTCATCCATTTCACAAAGAGCGTTCTGAGACATTAACAGATGAGCTGCGTGAAGAGGAGATAGAAAGAACGGAAAATTTTGCACTTCCTGATTATTATAAAGCGATAGACATTCATCAGCAGCCAGGAGGGGTTTGGTCAGACCCAGTTGGGGGGTTAATTTATGAGCGTGGTGCGCGCACGACCACACCAATGCTTGGCAATAATCACAAAGATTTGCATTATCGTTTTGCAGAAACCTTATTCGATTCAGAGGTTTCAGAAAACTGGACTGGTACGATCATTGATTTGGGTTGCGGATTTGGAAAATCCACGCGTCCAATTTCTGAATATGTACCAAAAAGTTCGATAGTCGCTATTGATCTTGCCGAGCCCTGCTTAAAGCTTGGTAAGCTAGAGGCTCAAAAAAAACAGAATACAAATATAAAGTTCAAACAGGCAGATGCGCGTATAACTGGTTGTGATGATGAGTCTATTGATTTGGCAACCTCTACAATGCTTTTGCATGAGATGCCGGAGCGCGCGATCATAGAAATGTTTTCAGAAACTTTCCGTATTCTCAAACCTGGGGGGCTTGCTGTTCACCTCGATTTTTGGCAGATGCGAGATGCGTTTGACCGTTTCATATTTGAGGGGCATAGTTGGCGCAATAATGAGCCATTTATGCGGCCACTTTTTTCCATGGATTTGCCAGAAATACTCCGTGAAGTTGGCTTTACAGAAATCGCAATTACCCCATTTCAGGAAGCTGAGGATATTGATCCAATAACTTGTCCGTTTTGGAGGTTTCCTTGGACAAGGATAAGCATGTCTAAACCAGAGCAACCACCCAGCAGGCGTAATGGTACAGAGTGAGTAAATGTCATGAGCGTAAAAGACACTAAGATAACTTATCATTACAAAACAGATTATCTAAAAGATGATAAGCTCGCAGAATTGAAAGAACCGCTTTCTAAGGCACTTGACCTGGATGAGGATGACTTTAACCGGCTGTCACCAGAGGTCAAAAACCTGCTCTCTGGGCGTCGCAGAATAGGTATAACTTGGCTAGATGATTATGAGGTGGTTGCTGAGGTTATCACAGATCAGGGCTGTGCGTGCGGGGTTAAAATTGGCCAGAAGGCTGTGTTTGATATGCGCCATCGCTTAAAGCCGGAACTTTCAGATATGGTATTTTGTATGAATCTGTTGGCTCCGGTTCTGCCAATATTCTATATGAGTTTTGACAGGGCCTCTGAGGGATTGAATCCAGTGACAAGGATTTGGACACATTATGAATGTTTGAAAACAAATGACGCGTTGGCAAAAAACAAAGCCAGATTGAGAGTCTATCTTCGGGATTCCAAAACGCATGAAGTCATTACAAAAGCAGTATTAGATAAGACAGAGGTTGGGGCAGATGGCAACGGGTATTAAGGTATCTGAAATAGAGATTGTTGCTAGAGTTGCACATGCACGCCACTGCGCAAATTTCATTAAAGAAAATGAAATTTTTGTTTTTGACATTGACGGTAGGCTTTTGCCTGAAAAATCAACAGCCAACTTATGTCTGGGAATGCTAGCACGTATTCAGCCTGCACTAATGATTGCTAAAGAAAGGGTGGAGGCAGGCCTTGAACCCTTGCCTGTCACCGTGCCCTATCTAGATTGTTATGATACCGGAATTGACTATGGTGGTATGGGGAAGGTGACAGTTAATCTCTCTACCCGTCAAGCCGAATAAATTTTATTATTAGAAATATATTAATTGCTATCCCAGCCTGGATACTTTCGATCAAGAAAACGTAACCATGCTGGCCATTCACGCTCGCCTGAAATGCGCTCAGGGTTTGCAAAAAACACTTTTGATTTCTCAACAGATGGGCCCTTTGGCATCAGGGGCGTTTGGGTTGAGGACAAAATATCGATCTGCTCCTGACAGGCCTTGTTAAAATAAAATGCGCGATGAAAGGCTTCTGCAATCGTTCTTCCAACGGTTAGCATTCCATGATGGCGCATCGCCAGAACAGGCTTATCTTCCATGACCCTGACCATTTCAGAGAGTTGTTCTTGACTTGGGTTTACCCCATCATAATCATACCACGCCACCTGATCTGAAAATCTCATAGCATTTTGGCTTAGCCCTATCAGCCCATCTGGGTGCGCTGAGACAACAGTGCTGGCGTGATTATGTAAATGGATGACACACCCGGCATCCGGCCGGTTTTCATGCACAATTGCATGAAAATGAAACCCATTAGGGTTGATGATGTCAGATAGCCCATCGGCTTTTGAGCCTGACTCTTTAACAGTTCCTGAAACTGAACATAACACAAGTGAAGCAGGTGTAACTTCATCAAAAAAAAGGCCATATCGATTGATTAGAATATGTTCTTTTGTCTGAGTAGAACGGGCCGTAATATGGGTGAAGATGGTATCGGTTAGTTTTTGATCTGCGATAAGAATGTACGCGGCGGTTAAGTCCCGTCTGAGGGTTAATTCGGATTGTTCATTTGTAGTCATGGTATATAACTCTTCGCTTGGATTGTGGTTGCAGCCTATCCTGTTATATCCGATGAAATAAATCTCGAATATCGTTGGCTTTTTCCAAGGCCATAAGCCGGTTGTAAAGCAAGTTTGATTTGTTTCTATTTATCGTACGCTCAGCCAGAGAGTAAAATTTTTCTTCTAAATCGTGCGCGCAATAAGGGTCTTGCCAGTCTCCTTTGTTGGTGGTGACGTTATGGCTAAATATTTGGGCATTTTCTAGCTTTATGGTCACTTTTGCGGGTCTGAAATCTGGCAACATCTTTGTCATAGATGGGTTTTCTACCACAAAGACTTTTTGCGCTAGCATCAAGGTTGTTTCATTTTTGAGTGCGTCGCCTGCAAAACTCATCACTTTGGAATTTTTATGCACAAGGGTTGTGGCGATGGCAAAGGGCAGAGAAAATTTAGCCGCCAACATATTTTGAGGATTGGAATCATTTAATTCTGCTGCCAGGCTGTAACTTTGCACTTCAATAGAGGCAATGTTTTCAACATCAGATAATTTTGGGTGTTGGTGCATCAGCTCAAACAAACAATCCAGTGCCGCATGATTGAAGCGGCAACAGGCGTGAAGTTTAAAATAATTCCGCATTACTTCAAAACGCTGGCCCAAATATTCAAGCAATAACGGCCCGTCCAGCTTTTCTGAGACAATTTGACCAAACACAGAACCGATACCATCTTTTTCTCCGGAAAAACCAGATTGTATCAAATCTATGGCCAAATGCGCCATTTGGTTAGACAAGCCGGCATAAACATTGCGCACGGTTCCGCCTTCTAGCATGGTCCTTCGGCTGGTCGCTGTGGTCAGGCTGGAGGCGATATTCATCAGCTGTGCATGCTGCTGGTTATTGAATTGTAAAAGCCTGCCAATTGCACTGGCGGCACCTATGACACCCCAAGTGCCATGCGGATGCATGGGCGGCCTTAGCTGGCTTGCCAGCCCTATTCTTGCCGCAACATCATATCCAGCAACAAAAGCAGTTATAAAATCCTGACCAGACACTGGCTGTTGTGGCAAATCAGATTGCGCAGCAGCCAGAAGGGCTGGAAAAACATGCATCCCTGGATGGCCTTTGGCAAATTGATGGCCTTCATCCATTTCAAGGACAGTGCCAGCGATCCCATGAAGAAGCGCTGCTTGGGAACGCTCTGCCCATTTGCCTGGCCCGATGATTGGCACTTGTCGGATAGCAGATTTGTGGCCGGAGTGGAGCTTTAACAGTTGCTGTACTTCTGTCTCAACAATTCCGCCTAGAATTGCTGCCACGCAGTCTGAGATGATAAGCTTTGCGCGTTCAACTACCTTTGGTTCTAGCTTTTCAAAAGTGATTTCGGAGCAAAATTCAGCTAATTTAAGCGTATGATTTGCCATATTTTTACTATTGGTTTGTCTTTCTTAAATAATGGGGGATTTTTTCCCGTTGGCCAAGAATTTATTTTCCCTGCCCCTTACAGGATAATTTAGATAAACTGCAATCAAAATAGATGAAAAGGAATTGACCTAAAAGATATATTAATAAAAGATTAAATATCTTGAGGATTGATTTGCCAATAAAACAGCAGTTTTTGGAGACACAAATAGAAACTTTAAGAAAGATAGATGAGATTTTAGAAAAAGGGCTCTATTACATATCTGGCCTTTTACTAATTACCATTGCTACTATTGTGTTTGTAGCTGTTGTGATGCGATACGTTTTCAATGAGCCACCCCTATGGGCAGATGAGGCGCCGCGAGTGTTTTTTCTTTGGATGACATATCTTGGTATCGCGGTTGCCACTAAACAAGGGAAGAATATTAGAGTTACTCATTTTATTGACAAATTTAGGCCCAAGCCAAGATTGGTTTTGGAAACATTTATGCATTCTTTGGTGCTTATAATGCTTGGCACTTTGATCTGGTACAGCGTCCCAATTTTAAAGTTGCAAGCTGGTGGCTCCATGCTTTCAACAGGCTGGAGTTTTTTGTGGCTTTTTACACCAGTAACGGTTGGCAGTGTCTTAATGCTTTTTTATCAAACACGTCTGATGATAGCATCTATTCAGCAATATCAAAACAGCTATAAAAAAGGTGGCTAAATGTTACTAGTTTCCATGATAGTTCTTTTGTTTGTTTTTTCTCTTCTTGGAATGGAAATAGCTTGGGCTATCGGGATTGCAGCATTTGGCTACCTTGTCTTAGCGCAATTCACAGATAATTTTACTCCGATGGTATTGTTTGCTCAGCAAATGACTTCAGGAGTAAACTCTTTTGTTTTGCTCGCTATACCTCTATTTATTTTTGCCGGCGAATTAATGAATGTTACCGGTGTAACTCGGCGGATTGTCGGTTTTGCGGCGACTTTAGTTGGGCATATTAATGGAGGGTTGGCAAACGTTGGTGTGACGGCCAACTTTATTATGTCTGGTTGTTCTGGCTCAGCTCTCGCCGATGCCGCTGCTACTGGCACCGTTCTTCTCCCAGAGATGAAAAAAAGGGGTTTTAAACCTGCATTTTCAAGCGCAGTGATTGCCTCGGCAGCAACTGTTGGACCAATCGTGCCTCCGTCAATATCCTTTGTTCTTCTCGGCGCAATAGTAAATGTTTCCGTGGGCCAACTATTTCTAGGTGGCGTAGTCCCAGGTGTTTTGATGTTTCTTGCAATGTTTGCAGTTACCTGGTGGATATGCAAAAGCCGAAAATATCCGGTGGAAAAAAGAGCAACTACATCAGAGAAAGCTACTTCGTTTAAAGAAGGTATACCAGCTTTAATAGCTCCTTGCATAATTGTAGGTGCGATTATTTTTGGTGTAGCCACGCCAACTGAATCAGCTGCAGTTGCAGCGTTCTATGTTCTTTTTTTAGGTCTTTTTCTTTATCGAAATTTAACTCTTATGCAAATAATTACAGCAGCTTCTCACGCTGCTGTGGCAACGTCTGTCATAATGCTTACTGTAGCTACTTCCAAAATATTTGCCTGGTTAGCTGTGAAAGAAAATCTAGGTGTTATCCTTACGGATGCGATGTTGGCGATTAGCTCTGAAGTTTGGATATTGCTTTTAATGATAAATATCCTTCTTCTAATTCTGGGAATGATAATGGAAATACTTCCCATAATGTTAATCATCGCTCCCGTTCTTTTCCCCCTTTTGGCTGGATTGGGGGTCGACGAGGTGCATTTCGGTGTCGTGATGGTTTTAAATCTGATGATTGGCATGATTACTCCACCAATCGGCCTCAATTTGTTTATAATTTCTCAAATAGGCGGTGTTGGTGTAATTGAAATTTTTAAAGAAGCCGTTCCATATTTTTTAATTTTGGTTTGTGTGCTCCTTGTAATAACATATATTCCTGGGATCACATTGTTCCTGCCGGATTTGGTTTTTGATAGATAAAAACAAATTATAATTACGAACTCATCGGCAGATAATTTGTCAAATTAAACTAGAAGGAGGAAAAAATGAAAAGAAGAACCTTTAATCAGGGTATAAGTAGTTTAGGCCTTGCGGGCTTACTGTCAGGTGTTGCAGGTCCATCTATGGCAGCTAAGATGCTAATTTATGGAAACGCCGGTAATATAGATAGTGCATCTAATAAGTTCGCAAAAAAATGGCTTGATCTGGTTAATCAGCGTACCAACGGCGAACTAGCCTTCGACATTAAGGCCGGCACCATAGGTGGCGGTAAAGACGTTCTTGACGGCACTGCCCTTGGAACGGTTCAACTTTACAATGGGGCTTATACCGGTCTGAGAGAATTTGATGTATTTTATGCTCCATATTTCGCCAGAGATTCAAATCACGCACAAAAAATCGCGAATGAACTGTTGTATGATAAGTTAAATTCTGCCGTTCAGAAACGATATTCTGGTTTGAGATATCTCAGTGTCGCTAGGGCTGGTCCTTGGAAACTTTTCACGAAGGATAAGCTGGAGTCTTTTGACGATTTGAAGGGCATGAAAATACGCGCGCCATCTATTGAGGGTGTTATTGCGGGGCTTGAGCAAGTTGGTGCTAAGCCTACGGTTATACCATTTAATGAACTATATGGCGCACTTCAACAAGGCGTCGTTGATGGTATGGCAACCCTAGGAAACTTAATGATAAGTCAAAAGTTTTACGAGGTGACAAAATATTGTTACCAAAATGATTGGGGCATTGGTTTGGACAAACAAATGATTAACGTCGGTGCTTGGAATAGCCTTTCCAGTCAGCAGCAATCGATCCTAGTCGACACATTCAATGAACTGGAACCGCAAGACTTCTTCAGAGCTACTGAGGATGCTGAGAAAACAAATTTTGCAAAATGGCGTGAGATAAACGGTGCAGACACCACGCCAATGCTGGATGCTTCAGCTGCTCAGAAAACTCTGGAGCCAGCGATTAAGAATCTAGCAGACGATATTTTTGGTGCGGGCACTTACGACAAAATCCAGTCTATCTAACAAAACATATATCACAAGCCATCACCCCTTCTTAGGGTGATGGCTTTAATGTTCTCTCAATATATAATCTGCCGCTTTTTCGGCTACCATCATCGTGGGCGCGGCAGTGTTTGCTGAGGGAATTGATGGAAAGACCGACGCATCTGCGATACGCAAACCTTCCACCCCTTGTACTCGTAACTCAGAATCAACTACCGCGTTTTTATCAACACCCATACGACAACTTCCGCAGAGGTGATGAACTGTGCTGGCATTTTGGCGTATCCAGCTAGATAGCGCGTTTTTTGTACGAATTTCATTACCTGGGGATAATTCTTCTTTGCGATAGGCATTAAACTGCTTTTGCGCGAACACATCACGCAAAATTTCAATGGCTGCGATCAGTTGAAATAAATCCCGGTCATCTTCAAGGTAATTCACGCAAATCTTGAGCGGGTCAGTTGGTTTTGACCCTGTTAGCCGTATAAAGCCTCGGCTAACAGGCCGCATTACAGACGCATTCGCCATGAAGCCTGGTTGGTTGTTCGCTGATTTTCTAAAGGGGTTAAAACGCATTGTCGCAGTGGAAAGTGCAGGCAGAAAGTGGCTTTGAATTGTTGGTATGTCGTCACCTTTCGTTCTGATATAGGCCCCAGCTTCTAATGGAAAAACGGTCATTGGCCCAGTGCCGAACAACCAAGCCTTAAGAAATGCCCCCGCCGCTTTATCTGCTCTGGTTAGGCCATGTAAAGTGACTTCTTGAGGAGCGCCATAACTAACCCTTATCAAGACATGGTCGTGCAGATTTTTTCCAACTTCTGGTAGGTCAATAATGGGTTTAACCCCTACCTCTTCCAATTCCTGCGCGGGCCCAATACCGGAGCGCAATAATATGTGGGGTGACCCGATCGCACCGGCACATAAGATGATTTCTTGTTCGGCATAAAAACGCTTTTTTTCTCCTGATATCGACACCTCTACGGCTGTTGCTTTGTCCCGATTAAAGATGATTTTACTGACTTCACAGCCTGTCTGAATCTGAAGGTTTTTCCTGTTTAATGCTGATTTCAGAAAAGCAGTAGCAGCACTTTCTCGGTGCCCGTTACGAATGGTGAAATTGTAAAAACCAAAGCCTTCTGCATCAGGATGGTTGAAATCCATACAGCGTGGATAGCCAGCTGAAATGCCAGCCTCTACAAATGCATCCACAAGAGGGGAAAGCGGCTTTTGACGGTCAGAGACCGTAAGCAGACCTGTTTGATTATGCAACTCGCTGTTATTTTTACCGCAATAAATCTCGCTCTTCAAAAAAGAAGGCCGGACCTTAGACCATGACCAATCAGTCAGCCCAGATTGTGCCCAATGGTCATAATCAATTCCCAGTCCACGGGCATAGACCATGCCGTTAATCGCGGTTGACCCCCCCAATACTTTTCCTCTCGGCAGGGATATTCGTCGCTTCTCAAGTCCGGCTTCTTCATCGCTGAGATATTGCCAAACATGGCGTTTGCCTCTCAGCAAAACAGCTGTCATCATCGGAACCTTGAGGGTAGGATCCATCGCTCCGCTACCCCCTGCTTCAATCAAGAGGACATTAAAATCTCTATTTTCAGACAAGCGATGGGCAAGAACGCAGCCCGCAGCACCGGCACCAACAATAATATGTGTCCAGCCTTTTTGCGCCATCTCTAGGACTTTCCAGCAGCCTCATCAAATCCACCTTGTCCAGTAAGATTGGCCCAAGCCTTATAGGGTGCGCTGGCATTTACTTTTCCGCTTTGGATCAAATTTCGCCAGATATCACAAGCATCAACAAAATTAGGCACGCCGCCAGGGAACATGGCCAATGCCAGGCCTTCTGCGATGGCACCTTCATCTGCACCAGCTTTGTAGGCGCCTTGAATATGCTCACCAACCCAATCCCAGCGTCTGTGGCATTGATGAGCTGCGGCCAATCCTATTTCAAATATTTTTTGATCAATGGTATATTTTTTTGTCAGTGTGTCTAATCCTTCACGATATTTTGCAACGCCATCAAAACCGTTTAAATGGGCTCCCCAATGTTTTTCAACAAAACTATAATGATCTGCGCCTTCCGCCCAAGTAGCGACAGCTACCGCTGCTTCTAAATCGGTTTCCCCGCCGCCTGATTTTCGCAGCCTGTCAATATGGTGGGTGGCAATTGCCTCTGAAGTAGATACAAGGATGATGAGCCAGATTATTTCCTTTTCATAAAGCGTTAAAACCCGATCTGTAAGTGTCATGTGGGTATAGGTGGCATCATAAGCATCTAGAAGCTTCGGCGATGAAATGGCTAACAGCCCATGATGGGGAAGAAGATATCCTCTTTTATCACGCAAATGTTTAAGAGCTGTCTCAACTTCAGCAACTGTTTGGGGTAGTTTATTATTGTTTTTCATCACCGATATCCTCTATGAAAACAAAATTACTTAGGGTGAATCTTGGGATTTAGAACTTTTTGGGTTTAAAAATCCTTATCTGTCAATGGGCGGTAAAGCCACCGTCAGCTACAATCACTTGGCCAGTGATAAAGCTACTAGCATCTGATAAAAGAAAGGTAATAACATTGGCAACTTCTTCAGGCTGGCCAAAACGGCCCATCGGGATATCTGCCAAGATTGTTTGATATCGTTGTTCGTCTGCCCGTGCTGCGGCGGTCATGTCACTCACAACTGGACCAGGGGCAACAGCGTTAACTCTTATAGATAAAGAGGCCAATTCCAGTGCAATAGATTTTGTTAGGCCATTGATACCGGCTTTTGAAGCTGCATAAGCTGCTGCTCTGGGATGGCCAACAAGGCCAATTTGACTCGATACAAAAACAATGGAACCAACCGGCTGTTTTTTGAGGTAGGGAATAACAGCTTTGGCAAGATAAAAGGCACCTGAAAGATTTGTATTAATGGTTTTATGCCAGCTCATCTCATCGGTTTGTATAGAAGTTTGAAGTGATAAAATACCCGCAACAGCCACCATGCCATCTAGACGCCCCTTATGGCTAGCTGCTTTATCAACAGCAGCGGTGATTTCTTCAGAATTGGTGATATCAACTTTGTAAATACATTCTGCAGGTAAGAATTTTTTTACCGTTTCGCGCTGGTCATCAGAAAAAACCGTTCCATAGACGCTCGCGCCAAGTTTTATCGCGGATTGTGCAGCGCACAGACCTATTCCAGAACCTATGCCTGCGATAAACACTGTTTTGTTTGCGAGTGTGAACATGTTATTCTCAGGCGGTGTTGCGCTTTTCAACGTCTAATATCTTAAGAAAATACTAAAATCAGATCGGAGGCAAGTTAATTGAAAAAAGTTCTGGTTATTGTCCCGTTCCCTATGTCAGAAGAAAATTTGGCTTTAAGGCGAGAGCAACTTAAGGCGGTGTCTATTTCTGATTCTATTTCTTTTATTTTTAGACCGGTTAAAGCCGCGCCTCGAAACTATATCAGCCAAGCAGATATGGTGCTGGCAGACATCAGTATTCTAGAAGCAGGAATAAATGCCGAACAAGAGGGATTTTCAGCAGTTTGCATTGATACGATGAGCGATTCCGGCGCAGCAGCATTGCGTTCCATTCTGTCTATTCCTGTCATTGGGCCAGGGCGCACTTCAATGCTTTTTGCTTTATCTTTGGGCACAAAATTTTCCATCATAACAATGTGGCAAAAATGGAGACATCTTTATGATAAGACGGTCACAGACCTTGGCATTGGCCATGCGCTGGCATCTGTGCGCTCTATCAATATGGCGCCAGATAATCAGGCGCTGTTAAACAAAAAAGAAGAGGCGCTGTTTCCCCTTCTGGAGCAAGCGGCAAAAAAGGCTATCGAAGAAGATGGGGCAGAGGTAATTTTACTTGGCTCAACCACTATGCATCAAGCCCATGATTATCTGTCAAAATCGCTTGATGTGCCTGTGATTAATCCGGGCCCGATGACCTATAAAATGGCAGAGATGATGATATCCTCTTCCCTTAGCCATAGCCGAAAAGCCTATCCAATATCCCCTGTCTCGCGCCATGAAATGATCGTGGCCATGATGAATAGCGCAGCCAGTTTTGACCATTAAAATAGAAGAAGCTGAGGCCTTAGCTTCTTTTCGCAGCTAGCGTGTTTTCACCGCTCATATAGACCCGTACTTCTGAAAATAAATCATCTTTGACAGTGAAGAAATTACAGTTTGATTTATGAACCAGATTGCCATTATGTAGCTTGTTGGTAACTTGAAATCGTGCAGCAATATCGCTACCAGAATGACTGGTCACAAAGTGAAAATTATCATGGCGCACCCATTGATGATGGGCCCAAAGCCTCTCAAACATCCCACAGATTGCTAGATGGCCTATCAATTTAATGTTATGGGTTTCAACAGTAAACATGCATTCTTTTGACAGAGTTTTTAATATCATTTCGATATTTTGCTCATCCACCCCACTAAAATAGGTCAGTACTTTTCCCTGAAGCGTCTGATAGGTCATTTTACCCATCTTCTTTCATTATTTCACCCAAGTCGTTCCAAACTTCTTGGAAGGTGATTTTCCCATTTTTAAGCGTAAATTTGTCTATAAAGCGAATATCTTTAAAAGAAGTGCCGTCCAACCAGACGCCATGCAGGTTTCCAAAACAGGTCACAATGGCCTCTGTTCTCTGAAAAGAAGTGTCAAACCCATCATAGGTTTTATGAACAGACTGATACCGCCTTTTTGCCCATGCGACCAATTCATCGAGCTGGGCAAACCGATTATTGCCAGGAAAGACCATTTCAAAACCTTCTGCCAGAAATGTTGAGGCACGAGCCAGATCGCGCTGTTCCATCGCATCTAAAAATTGCCTGACCATTACTTCTGGTTGTACAGTGGCCTTGGCAGGGGCTCTGTTTATCCGCCCGCGCATGTAATTTTCTGCTTCAACCTCTTTTATGGTGACAATAACCAAATCCGGATGGGCCCCTATCGTTGCGCATGCCACATCGGTCAGGCGTTCACTGATTAATTGGCGGGTTTGCTGGTCATACCCTTTAATCAGCGTGCATTCTATCATCGGCATGTTTTGCTCTCCTTTTAAAGACTATTTTCACATGTATTTTGCCAATTAGTATAGAAAAAAATAAGCTTTAATCATTCATCTATCTGCTGAAGTTTTCGCAGAAAACAGTTTCATTAAACTAAAACTATGATAGTTTTTATACATGCGTACCCTTGCCCAAAGACTTATTTCAAAAGCCTGTAACAGTGACCAGGTCAACACCGGCGACATTGTCGTGTGCAAGGTTGATTTGGCAATGATACATGATTCTGGCGGCCCAAGGAGAGTAAAGCCTATCTTGCAAAGATTGGGGCGCGAGGTGTGGGATAAAGATAAAGTTGTTGTAGTCACAGATCATTATGTGCCTGTAGAAAGTGAAGAGACGAAGGCAATTCAACTTCTCACCAGACAATGGGTAAGAGACCAAGATATCCAAAATTTTTATGATCAGCAGGGCATTTGTCATGTTGTCCTACCTGAACGTGGTCATTTGAAGCCAGGCATGTTCTGTGTTGGCGGAGATAGTCATTCGCCAACTGGTGGGGCTTTTGGTGCATTTATGTTTGGTATTGGAGCCACTGAAATGGCTGGAGTTCTGGTGACAGGCGAGATATGGATTAAAGTGCCACAAACGATTTTGATAAGCTGGCAAGGACAGCTATCACCTTATGTAACAGCAAAAGATATGATGCTGGCAACCTGCAGGGATATTGGCATGGGAGGTGGGCGCTATCAGGCGGTTCAATTTGCAGGTGAGGCTGTGCGGGCCCTGTCAATGCAAGAACGCATGACGCTCTCGAACATGGCCGCAGAGCTTGGTGCTCAAGTAGGGTTGATCGCCCCTGATGAAAAGACCGCAGCCTATTTACAGAACGCGGGTGTTGAAATGCCTGAGGATTGGCAGGATTTTTGTATTGAAGAGGCAGCAGAGGGCGACCAGAAAATCTGCTATGATGCACAAACGCTTGCCCCGCAAATAGCTGCGCCGCACTCACCTGAAAATGCAGATAATGCGCAGGCATTCAAAAACACCCGATTTGATTTAGCTTATATTGGTGCTTGCACAGGTGCAAAATTTGTTGATTTGGCCGCTGCCGCTTCGGTTTTGAAGGGCCGCAAAATTGCTTCTGGGATTACACTTAAAGTGGCCCCAGCCAGTCTGCGCGATCAAAAACGCGCAGAAAAAGAAGGCATTATGCAAATTCTCGTAGATGCGGGGGCAGAATTTTTATCTAACTCTTGTGGCATTTGCGCAGGTTATGGTGCAGATAGATTGGCTGAAAATCAAGTTTGCTTGTCTTCTACAGCACGTAATTTCAAAGGGCGCATGGGCGCGGCTAGCTCTCAGGTATATTTGGCTTCACCTTATACAGTCGCTGCTTCTGCTGTTACTGGTAGAATGATTGACCCCCGTGAAATTTTGGCGGAATAAGGGAGCGTTATGGGCAGGCTATGGCGATTTGATGAGGCGATTAACACCGATGTTTTGGCACCAGGCATTTATATGAAATCTTCATTGGAAGTGCTTGCCCCACATTGTCTCGAGGCAGTTCGGCCTGAATTTGCTTCGCAGGTTAGGGCAGGAGATGTCTTTATGGCTGGCCACAATATGGGTGCTGGTTCCTCTCGTGAACAGGCTGCTGAAGTGCTGAAATTTCTTGGAGTATCTTGTGTTGTCGCCCAAAGCTTTGCGGGTATATTTTATCGTAATGCCATTAATCTGGGGTTGCCCGTATTTGTGCTTCCCGCTTTAGACAGGCTTCCTAGCGCATTGCACGATAGTGCCAATGTGGTCTTTGATTTTGATAGTGCAAAACTCAGCCTGCCAGAGCATAAATTACATATCCAGCTAGACCCGCTACCCTCATTTTTGCGGGACTTAATCTTAGATGGCGGGCTTGTGCAACATTTGGAAAAACGCTTTGCCATTTTGCGTTAGAGGTGACGAATGTTAAAACTACTGTTAAGAGATGAGTTTGTTCTTGCGCCAGGGATTTATGATGCGCTTTCAGGTTTGATTGCCGAACAATCTGGTGCGAAGGCCGTCTATTTATCTGGGGCCAGCATTGCCTATACCCGTTTTGGACGCTCGGATATCGGGCTTGTCTCTGTTTCAGAAGTTTATGATACTTTGGCAGCTATCACTGAACGTATCGCCATCCCTGTGATCGTAGATGCCGATACAGGCTATGGAAATGCGTTAAATGTCCAACGCACAGTGCGCAATTTTGAACGCGCTGGGGCGTGTGCAATCCAACTTGAAGACCAGTCCTTTCCAAAACGGTGTGGCCATCTTGCTGACAAGCGGTTGGTCACACAATCTGAGATGGTAGGAAAAATAAAAGCAGCCTTAGATGCAAGACAAGATGACAATACACTCATTATTGCCAGAACCGATGCGCGTGCAGTTGATGGGTTTGAAGCGGCTTTGGCGCGCGGGGCAGCTTTCAAAGAAGCAGGGGCAGATATTTTGTTTATTGAAGCCCCGCAGTCGCTTGAAGAAATGCAGAAGATTACAGCTACATTTGCAGCAGATATTCCACTTCTTGCGAATATGGTGGAAGGCGGAAAAACGCCTATTCGCACCGCCAATGACCTAGAACAGCTTGGCTATAAACTAGCAATTTTTCCAGGTGGTGCAGTGCGCGCAATTGCTTTGCATCTTCAAGCCTATTATCAAGGATTGCTAAAAGAGGGAAATAATGAAGCATTTTCGAAAAAAATGCATGATTTCAATGGATTGAATGAAGTTATCGGTACCAAAGAATTGCTGAAGTTTGGTAAAAAATACGAATAGAACCCAGTTAGTCATGATCAAGTAGAGTGAAAAATGGATGCAGTTACACTAGCGATTTTAAAGGGCCGGCTTGAGCAGATAGCGGATGAAATGGATGCCACCTTGTTCCGTACGGCCTTCAACCCAATCATTGCCGAAGCACATGATGCCAGCCATGGTATCTATGATGCCAAGACAGGAGAGACCCTTATTCAAGGCAAGTCTGGCTTGCCTATCTTTGTTGGGGTGATGGCGTTTGCTGTAAAGGCTGTTATCGACAAAGTATCAAAGGATGGCCATTTGCAAGAAGGCGATGTCTTTATTTTTAACGACCCGTATGATGGGGGAACACATCTATCAGACTTCCGGCTCGTGAAACCTATTTTCAGAAATGGGGAAGTTTTCTGCTATCTCGCCTCTGTCGGACATTGGCATGATGTAGGTGGTAATGTTCCGGGTAATTATAATCCAGAAGCCAGGGAGAGTTTCCAAGAAGGAATGCTCATTCCGCCGGTTAAACTCTTTGAAGCGGGTGTAATGAAAGAGGATATAGTCGATATATTATCGGCAAACTCTCGCCTGCCTATTTCTCTTTATGGGGATTTAAATGGTCAGATTAATGCGCTCGATTTGGGCCAAGAACGGCTCCATGCTATACTTGATGAATATTCAGAAGACACGATTTTAGACGCGCTCTCCGCATTGCGTGGCCGAGCAGAACAGATGATGAGAGAACACCTCCGTCAACTTGGCAGTAATAAGCTCCATGTTGAAGATTATCTTGATAATGATGGGGTAACCGACACCGCCCTAAAGCTTGCACTAGATATGACAATCACAGATTCAGGTGGGCTGATTATGGATTTCAGCCGCTCCAGCTCAGCATGTGATGGCCCGGTAAATATTTCGCGCTCCACAACTATTGCAGCGACCTATGTCGCTTTAAAACATATTTTCACAGATGTGCCTGCAAATGCAGGTGTTTTAAAACCGGTTGAGTTTATTATTCCTGAAAATTCATTTTTAAGCGTGAGGGCCCCAAAGCCTGTAGGCGGATATACAGAAACAATTTTACGTCTGATCGATGTGGTGTTTCAATGTTTCCAGCATGTTGCACCAGAAAAGGTAAATGGCTGTGCCTATGGCACGATTAATGCGCTTTCATTAGCGGGCTACAGAAAGAATGGGAGTCGCTGGGTAATGTTCTCGTTTTTTGGCGGTGGGCATGGTGGGCATCCTGAAGGTGATGGTCTGAACCATGGAAATGCCCCAATTTCTACAGCAACCATTCCACCGCTTGAAATCCTAGAAGCGGCTTACCCAGTACAATTCACCCAATGGGCATTGCGTCCTGATTCAGGGGGTGAGGGGGAAAATCGTGGCGGCTTGGGTGCCATTTATGAAATTGAATTATTAGAAGAAGAAGCAACAGGCTTTCTGTTCGGAGAGCGTGGAAAATTTGCACCTCAAGGTGTGGTTGGTGGTGGAAAAGGCGCTCAAAATATTTTTTCCTATGATAGTGATGAACCCGATGCTGAAAATGGGAAAAAATATCCCCCCCTCATTTCAAAAATTACAGGAATTCCTCTTAAAAAGGGCCAGCGCGTGCGGCTTGAAACACCTGGCGGCGGGGGCTATGGGGATGTAAAAAAACGCTCTAAGGCGCGTGTCGATTATGATCTGAAACAAGGCTATGTGACGCAGGTGAAACAATGAGTCGGAAGATGGTAATTGGGGTCGATGTCGGGGGCACTTTTACAGATATACTCGCCCTTGATGAGATATCCGGCACGGTGAAAGTCGTCAAAACCCCGTCTACACGGGGCGATCAATCCATTGGGTTCCTTGAGGGCATCCTCAGCGTGACAGAAGATTTATCTGCTGTGGCGACGGTAATTCATGGTACCACTGTTGCCACAAATGCATTGCTTGAGCGTAAAGGGGCGAAAACAGGCATTATTACAACAGCTGGCTTTCGTGATGTCCTTGAAATGCGTCGGCGTGACAGACCACAGACTTGGGGGCTTTGGGGACAATTCGTGCCAGTTGTTGATCGTCAGAACAGAATAGAGGTGGCAGAGCGCACTTTGGCAGATGGGACAATTCGTCAGGCTGTCAACGAACAAGAAGTAAAAGCTGCAGCCGAAACATTGCTTGCAAATGGATGCCTATCGGTATGTCTGTTTTTCATTAATGGTTATGCCAATCCAAAAAATGAGCAGGTCGCTGCAAAAATATTGCGGGCGTGCTGGCTAAATGAACATGTCAGTGTTGCAACAGAAATTCTGCCGGAAATACGAGAATTTGAACGCTGTTCAACTGCAACATTAAATGCATATCTGCAACCGCCAGTTGCAAATTATCTAGCCAGACTTGAAGACAGAATTGCCGAACAGAAGGCGGAATCAGAAATTTTGATTGTCCAGTCCAATGGCGGTGTGATGTCTGTAGAATCTGCAAAATCATTGCCTATAAAGACCGCTTTATCTGGCCCGGCTGCAGGTGTGGTTGCTGCGCGTCAAATCGCTTCAGCCGCAGGTTTTGATAATATTATTACAGGGGATATGGGCGGAACATCTTTTGATGTGTCTTTGGTGGCAGACGGTCAAAATATGCTTACCGCTCAGGTAAATATTGATTTTGGAATGACTATTCGTGTGCCAATGATTGAAATGACGACCATTGGCGCTGGCGGCGGGTCGATCGCACATATTGATGAAACAGGGCTATTAGAAATAGGCCCTGAATCTGCAGGCTCTGATCCTGGCCCGGCTTGTTATGGGCTGGGCAATACACGGCCCACCGTTACCGATGCTAATCTTCTGCTGGGCAGAATCGATGCTACCAATCCGATAGGCGGTAAACAAAAATCGCTGGATAAACAAGCTGCCATAGGCGCAATAGAAACAAATATTGCTAAGCCACTTGGGCTAGATGTTTATGACGCAGCAGAGGCGATTATCAAAGTAGCAAACGCTAAGATGGGCGGGGCGATCAGGCTGATTTCTATTGAGCGTGGCTATGATCCAAAGCTCTTTGCGATGATGCCCTTTGGCGGTGGTGGCGCATTACATACAGGTGCTTTGATGCTCGATATTGGTCTTGGGGCGTCTGTGGTTCCACGTTATCCGGGTGTGAATTCTGCTTTGGGGTGTGTGATGTCCGACTTACGCCATGATGAAGTGCGTACCATGAATGTTTTGCTGGATGGGCTTGATTGTGCTGAGCTTGCGCAGATGATTAAAGAGATCACTTTAGCCTCAACCAAAAGAGTTCAAAACACCAAAGCCAAGCTGGCATCGATTGATAGAATTATTGAGTTAGACATGCTCTATATGGGGCAGTCTCATTCTGTTGCAGTGCCCATATTAGAGGATCCGGAGAAGCTGACAGTTGCCACTATTGGTGCGGCTTTTGATCGAGCCTATACAAAAGCCTATAGTCGTCCATTAACAGGTATCCCTATCCGAATCCTTAATCTGCGGCTGTCTATGGTTGGTGTGCGGCCGGCAATTGATTTGCAAATTCTTACAAAGGGTGCGCGCGCAAATTCTGTTGCATCCTGTTTAATCTCAGAACAGCCAATTTATGCCGATGGTTCATGGCATAACGGCCAGATTATTGACCGGCTTCGTCTGCCAGAAGGGGCTGAATTACATGGCCCAGCATTATTGGTTCAGCCAGATGCAACCATCTATCTTGACCCCTTTATCAGCGCAACTGTGGATAGCTTCGGCAATATTATTATGAAGACCAGAGGATAGGATGATGAAACATAATGCCCAGAAATTAAATGCCGAAAAGACGGCCATTTTGATAGTTGATCTTCAAAATGACTTTCTTGACCCCAACGGGGCATATGGCAAGGCTGGCCAGACAAGTCCCGAAATCGCCGCTCTGCCAGAAAAGCTTCTTCCGCTTTTGAATCTTGTGCGCAAAAAAGGGGGTTGGATAGTTTCTACCCAATTTACCCTAGTGCCCGGAAAGGCAGGAGAGCCCTTTATCGCCTTCCATCTGAAAAAATTACGCCCCTTTTTAAAAAAGGGAGATTTTGCACCGGCTTCGTGGGGCAATAGCCTGGTCGATAAGCTTCAGCCTGCAGATATTACGGTTGAAAAAGTAGCCTATTCTGCTTTCTATCAGACGCGTATGGAATTCGCACTATCGCGTGCTGGGATAAACACATTATTTGTTTGCGGTATTGTTACCAACGGCGGGGTGGCCTCAACCGTTCGTGATGCCCATGTTCGAGATTTTCATACTATAACCCTGGAAGATGGGTGTGCGGCATTTTCACCTGAAACCCATCATGTCGCGATAAAATCTCTCTCGACAGTTGGTGAGGTTATGTCGATTGCGCAAGCTATGAAGCTGTTTGAAGCAGTCTAGAGCTATGGCAGGGATTGTTATTGAAAGCCCAATTTCTGCTGATATCGAAATAGACTGCTTGATCATTGGGGGCGGGGCAGCAGGGTTAACTGCATCGCTGGCGGTGGCCCAAGCTGGGCTTAGCGTGCTTATTGCAGAACGCCAAGACCGGGTATCTGGTTCAACAGCTCTGTCTTCTGGGTTGATTCCGGCAGCAGATACCAATGCACAAAGGCGTCAACAGCTTGAAGATGATACAGACCAATTCTTTTCAAATATCATGGCTAAGAATAATCATCAGGCTGACACGGCCCATGTCTGGCGTTGTATAAATGGTGTGCGTGCTGCCATAAACTGGCTGGAAACAGATCATGATATTCCCTTTCATGTTCTAGATAGTTTTTTATATCCAGGCCATAGCCACTATAGAATGCATGCTGTCCCTGAAGTCACAGGCAAGGATTTGGTCAGACGGCTGGAACACGCAGCAAGCAAGCAAGAAATACCGATCTCATGTAATCTGAAAATAACCAATTTGGTGGTATCAGATGCTGGAAATATTATCGGTGCACAAGCAGAACGCCCAGATGGTTGCCAAGAGACGATTGCGGCGAAGATGATTATTTTGGCCTGTAATGGCTATGGTGGCAATCGTGATCTGGTCGCAAGATATATTCCAGAAATGCGCGATGCTATCTATTTTGGCCATTCCGGAAATCAGGGCGAGGCAGTGCTTTGGGGGCAGGCGCTGGGGGCTGAAATAGCGCATCTTTCTGGGTATCAGGGGCATGGATCTGTTGCGTACCCGCACGGTATATTAATTACTTGGGCAATCATGATGGAAGGTGGCTTTCAGGTAAATCAACTGGGCAAACGGTTTTCAAATGAACATCATGGCTATTCTGAACAGGCGGTTAATGTGCTCAGCCAGTCCGGACAGCTGGCCTATAATATTTTTGATGCCCGATTAACGGCACTGGGCGCTGAGTTTGAGGATTTCAGAAATGCCGAACAAGCTGGGGCGATTATCAAGGCAGATACGATAGCTGAACTGGCGGACAAAATAGAAATAGATGGACATAATCTGGCCAACACTCTGGCAGAATGCAATCGGCTGGCAGATACAGGTGAAATAGATGGATTTGGTCGCCGGTTTTTGCCTGAAAAGAAACTGTCTCCGCCTTTTTCGGCGGTTAAGGTTACTGGTACTTTATTTCATACACAAGGCGGGCTGGTTATAAATGATCACGCCCAAGTGTTGAGAACAGATGGTTCTATTGTTGCTGGATTATATGCCTGTGGGGGGGCAGCATGCGGGGTTTCCGGCCCAGATGTGTCGGGCTATCTTTCAGGAAACGGGCTTTTGACAGCCCTTGCACTTGGCTATCTCGCTGGCCATCACATCGCACAAGATTTTTAGCCGCTAGGGAGAGCAAAATACCAGTAATATTAGACTATTTTTGTGGCGGCATTACATTGCACCAAGATTTAGGGGTTTTGAAAGGACAAGCTTTACGGGGTGTCTTGCTTTTTCAAATTGAAAAATCCAAAATCGATTATGCTCGAAAATACTTCCACGAACTCGGTTGTCAAATAAACCAAGATAATGTGAAAAATGGTGCACCCGACAAGATTCGAACTTGTGACCTCTGCCTTCGGAGTACACAGATCGTGAATTATATCACAATAAAATCAGTATATTATTTTGTTGTAGTAAAGAAAAAGGCTATTTGTAGTAAAGTGAGTTAGAAGTTTTAACTGATTGAAAACTCCTTAACTTACTCACCAAGCGATTGCTTCACCTTTGT
>JADHLI010000013.1 GCA_016780775.1 Alphaproteobacteria bacterium
TTTATCCATTGTCATGTTTCCAACGAGCAGGAAAAATAAAATAGTGCTGAATTTTATGCATCAGGGGTAGATAATTTTAGCAGTATAGGATGATGTTTAGAGGCTGTACTAATAATCAAGACATTTTTATTTGTCCAAAACAATGTCTGTTTTTAAACGAAAAACCTTGCGCTTAAATTTTCCTCCCCCGAACATAACAAAGCGCAAGGTTTTCAATCTTACTCCTACCTCCATTGGAAAAAATAAAGCTAGCTAGAAAAAGCCTTCAGCGAGCTTATAGAATGGCTTCAAGGCCGCAGACCGCGTTCTTTTAACCCCCACCCCCTCGAACGAGACCCAAAGCTGATTGTCAAACAGCATCAGTAACCCCGGACCGAGGTTCGAGGAGCGCGATTGTTGGAACTTGGACCTGGGACCTGGGTTCAGGCAAGGTTGCAGGTAAGGTTTTGATAGTTGACCATATCTACTTATATGATAAGCTATTGATATAGATGGATTCAGTCACAGAGTGGTGCATCGAATAGGCTTCGAACCTCTCGCACGCCGCTCCAATATCCTAGTTTCAAGGTCCGTGGACCGCGGTACAAGTGACTGTTTCCAATAGATTAACGTTCTGGAACAGGAGCTGACATTTTGATGGTTTTAATTTAGCTTGTTTGGCGCCTAATAATCTGAAACCCTACATCAATTATCGTTCCACTTATTTCAACTCCGTTATTTGACTTATCAACTAGATTTGCTGTTTCGTGACCTATTTTTTCACCATCTATGTGCACCGTAGTTAAGCCAATCCCATTTGCTTTTGCATAATCAAAATCCCCAAATCCAGATATAGCCAGTTCTTGAGGAACTCTTATGCCCCTCCGCAAGGCTTCACAGTAAACTCCAAAGGCTATCGCATCACTTGCACAAACAATAGCGTCAACATCAGGCCAACGGTCTATTATCGAAATTAAGCCCATTGCACCATAATCTGGACCAAAAAACCCTGCTTTTGGGGCCTGCAACTCTATTATTCCTTCGTGCTTTTCTGATGTTACATCAAGGTACCCCGATTTGCGGAGACTTCCACGAGTATCGTCTGCTCGGTCGATCCCTAAAAATGCAACCTTCTTTTTTCCAGTCTCATAAAGATGTTTTGTAATAGATCGACCCGCTTCACGATTTGAGAAACCAACGCACGCACAAATGGGTCTTTCAGGAATTTCCCAGGTTTCTACTGTGGGAATTTTGGCCAACTTAATCAGCTGTTCTGCCAAATGAGAATGCTCAGAGCTTGTTAAAACTAGTGCTTCTGGTTTGCGGCCAATGATGGTCCGGATTAATTCTGCTTCTTTATCTTTACTATAGTCACTTGTGGCAACTAAAAGCTGCTGCCCTGTTACTTGCAATCGTTCACTCAACCCCCTTACAGTTTCAGAAAAGATTGACTGGTCAAGGGTTGAGACCACGGCTCCAACGATACGAGTCCTTTTTGATGAGAGTGAAGCAGCGGTCTCATCTAAGACGTAACCTAATTTTGTCACTGATGCCAAAACTGTTTTTCTGGTTTCTTCACTAACCTTTAGGGGGTCTCTTAGGACTCGAGACACTGTCATAGTTCCTACACCAGCGTCTCTTGCAACGTCGGACATCGTTATTGTTTTTCTTTTGTTGTGCATAAAAATCTATTCTCTGTTGACTAAGTTTAGAACTGAATGATATCGATATCATATACAAGATGGTATCGATATCATCAAAGAATAATACATGGAGCTTTGAAATGCTAACAAATGAGCAGCTGAGGTTTTATCAAGACAATGGTTATCTCTTGGTGGAAGACGTAATCACAAATGAACAACTCAAAATACTTCAAGAAATCACATATGAATTCATCGATAAGTCTAGAACTCTCACTGAAAGCAACGACGTTTATGATTTAGACGAAGGTCATTGCGCAGAACAGCCGCGACTGACTCGAATAAAATTACCTCATAAACAACATCAATATTTTGACGATATCCTTAAAAAATCTGGGGTAACTGAAGTTTTGAGAGATATTTTAGGAGCAAATGCCACTTTACTCACATCTAAGTTAAATACAAAATCTCCTGGGGGTGGTGCGGCAGTTGAATGGCATCAAGATTGGGCGTTCTATCCTCATACAAATGATAACTTGCTGGCATTTGGACTTATGTTGGAGGACGTAACAATTGAAAATGGTCCCCTACAAGTCATCCCAGGCTCACATAAAGGTCCTATTCTTAGCCATCACAGTAATGGTGTATTTTGTGGGGCTATTAACCCTGACGATCCTAACTTTAATCGCGAAAGAATCACCACGCTCACCGGTAGGGCAGGTAGCATGACTATACACCATGCTCGCACCTTACACGGCTCAGCACCAAATGAAAGTAATCGTCCTCGCTTAATATTGTTCTATGAAATCGCCAGGTCAGACGCTTGGCCTATACTTGGTGCGAGTTCGTATTTTCACGGTCTTGGGCAAGATGGTTTTTGGGAAGACTTGCAGGACCGTATGATTATAGGGCAGCCATGCACGGAACCCTGCGTTGAAAACGTTCCTGTGAGAATGCCTTTGCCACCTGCGCCAAATGCATCATCTATTTTTCAGACACAAAAATCAGGTGGGGCGAAGAGCGTCTTTACTTGAACCAAACTCAGCCTTAATGAGGCTTAACTTTCTTTAGGAGCAAGAATATGAAGCGCATTTATGAATTTGCCCGAAAACCAGCTAAGCGAAATTATACAATCGCAGATCTTCAAGAATTAAAGATAACAGGCCGAAAATTGTCTATGGCAAATCCGCTCAATGCTGATGAAATTAGAGCCTGTAAGGATGCGGGTATAGATTTATTTGTTTGCGGGATGGATCAAATTGATGATGTTCGCTCAATTGCTCCTAATCATTTTTGCCGCGTAGGGTCAAAATGGGCCCAGTTTGACAGTAACGAAGAGCTAATGGCGGATGCATTTGAGGCAATGCGTCGTGGGGCTGATATGTATTACACCTTACGTTCCCTTAAAGCGGTAGAGATGATGACCCGTGAAGGTATACCGGTACAGAGCCACATCGGTCTCATACCTACCTTTAGTCATTATTGTGGTGGTTTACGTGCTTGGGGACGGAAAGCAGATGAAGCCATGAAAATCTTTGAAACTTTAAAACGAATGGAAGATGTTGGTGTCGTTGCAGTAGAGGCAGAATGTATCGCAGAGGAAGTTTTAGAGGCCGTTAACAAAAAAACTTCCATTGTTACCTTCTCATTAGGCTCCGGAATGGCAGGGGACGTAATTATGTCATTCGTTGCTGATGTCTGTGGAGAGGCTAGTGAGGAAGATAAACCACCTAAACATGCTCACAATTTTGGTAATGTCGGTCGCTTACATAAACAGATTCACGAAGAACGTGTTGTTGCGCTTAGTCAATTCCATAACGAAGTGGTAGCTGAAAAATTCCCATACAAAAAAAACAACATTTCAATGTATGAGGGGGAAAAGAACAAGTTTCTTGAAGCACTAGATAAATGGAGTCCTATTCATAAGTAACGTTAAAAATTTAGACGAATTCTAAACCCTCTCATCTGCATGTTCTGTAAAAGGTTATTTCATGACTACGATATCACCCCCAGTAAACCCCGAGGAAAATCCCCGTGTGAAAGCAGTGTTTGAAGATATACGTGAAACACGTGGCAGCGACTTCATCAATAACCTTTGGCATTACCTTGCCTTTGACCCAGCATTGTTAGAAGCAACTTGGAAAGATGTGAAAGCGGTGATGGCAACACCCAGTAGCTTAGACCCTATGACCAAAGAATTGATTTATGCAGCTGTTTCCATCGCAAATAGTTGTGATTATTGCATTCACTCTCATACTGCGGCTGCTAAGGCTAAGGGCATGACTGAAGAACAATATGCTGAATTTCTCTCAATTGTTTCTCTTGCGGGTCGGACTAATCACCTGTTGAATGGGATGAAAGTGCCTGTGGACCCTGAGTTTGATTGTTCTTAAACCTTTATCCAATCTTCTCCATCCACCGCCCAAGGACGTTTAGATCATAGCCATTGCCATAGGATTGACCTACACCATCTGTAGACCATCCTCCTATTGCATCTATGATATCAGCCGAGCATTCAAACGCCCTTAATCTGTCTCTCATGGAATGCCTGAAGGAATGGATAACGCAGTTATCCGGCACTCTTGGCTTTAACCACTTATTGAGCGCAGCTCTAGCAGAGTTAGAGTTACACCTTTGCTCGTTGCAGTATTTTGGAAAGGCGAAGGTAGTGTTTTGTTCCTTTATGCGCATTGCTGCCCATAAGGATGCGCCCACTAATGGTATCTTGCGTTGACTAGATGAAGTCTTCAGAGACCGCCATGTATGTTCCCGCAAGTTTATATGAGGTATATCTGCATCCAAATTCATATCTTCAGATAAAAGCCCTGCTGCTTCAGCCAATCTCATACCCGTATCTGATATAAGAGCTATCAACCATCTAGGCTCATCATCCATCTCCCTGCATAAATGCTGTATGGCAGTGATGTTCTCTGCAGGAATAGGCTCTCGCCTTACCTTATTATGGTCATCTGGAATGAAGGTGCCTGCGAATGGATTTGTTATAGCTAGGCCATTCTCTCTGATACTTAGATTCACAATTGCCCTAATGGTGGAGAATACACGTTTAACAGACGAAGAGCTTAAGCCTTTATCAAATAGATAATCTCTGAATAGCCCTGCATCTCCAGTTTGCAACTGTTCTATGGTTTTATCTCCCAGGCATTCTTTCAAATATCTGATACTTCTCTCAGATGCTTTAAAGAAAAGCTCATTCTTATCTGAACCCTTCAGCCGGTGGTAGCAGGCAAGTGCATCATCGATAGAGACGCTATTTCTTTCTGATTTGGCTGGGGATTGGTTGGTTATGGTTAGACCAAGTTCTTTAAGATGGATTTGCTCTATTCTTAGGCTATCCCAATATCTCTCCAACCTATCAGACAATGCAGCGGCTGATTTTGCCGCTTTTACCTCTGACTTTGTGCGCAAAGACACTTCAATCTTCTTCTTGTTGAAGCGATGACGAAGGTCAGATGGCACTGCCCTCGAGAAGTAAAAAGTTTCATTTCTTTTGTAAAAGTATACCGGAGACCTTACCCACACCATGACAGAACAAACTCCTGTTCCAGAACGTTAATCGTTTGGAAACAGTCACTTGTACCGCGGTCCACGGACCTTGAAACTAGGATATTGGAGCGGCGTGCGGGAATCGAACCCGCGTCTCCAGCTTGGAAGGCTGGGGTCTTACCACTACACAAACGCCGCGATAAGAACTTCTAAAAAAATGATAGTTCCTGAAGCAGGGTTATAGCAAATACATCTGCACTTTGAAAGTCTTTAGTTTGTTCGCTGATTAAGAGATGCCAAGCATGCCTCATAAATATTATTTGCTATTTTAGGGCGGCCGGTAAGCTAGGTGAATTTACTTGTCGATTACTTGTGTTTCAGGCTAATATTTTGGCTGTTTTTTAGGGATCTTTTCATGCAGAATTTTGATACCGCCAAATGGCTTGATACCCATCCAGATATTGACAATATACGTGCAGTTATCTTTGACATTAATGGCGTCATGCGGGGCAAACGCCTGCCTCTTTCGCAATTGGATAAGGCTATCAAGGGCGGCGTGCGTATCCCTTTATCTACGACAAATGTGGATATTTGGGGGCGTGATATTGAAAACAGCCACTGGGTTTTTGAAAGTGGTGATGCAGATGGCGGTAGTCAGTGGACGGGGCGTGGGCCGTTGCCAATGCGCTGGACAGACCGCAATGCTGCGATGGTGCCGCTTAGCCTTACCTATAATGATGGCCGTCCTTTTGATGGCTGTCCGCGCAATCTTCTAGCGTCAATTTTAGATAAATTCGCAACGCGCAATCTCTATCCTGTAGCCGCCTTCGAAATGGAATTTTATTTAAGCCTCCCAACCTTGCATGATAGTGGGAGGCCAGAAACGCCAGCTTCGCCCCTAACCGGTGCTGCTAATTTACGCGAAGGTGTGCTTTCGATGGAAGATTTAGCAGACCATGACAGGTTAATTAGCGAAATCTACGATTGCTGTGCGCAGCAGGATGTTGCTGCTGATGCGGCTATAAGTGAGGCTGGGTCTGGGCAGTTTGAGATTAATCTGCTGCATGGTCCTGATTGTTTGAAAGTAGCTGATGATGCGATGCTATTTAAACAGATAGCCAAAGGTGTGGCACGTAAATATGGGCTGGCTGCTAGCTTTATGGCAAAGCCCTATGCGGAACGTCCAGGTAATGGCATGCATGTTCATTTAAGCATTCTGGACGAAAAGGGGCAGAATATCTTTGATGATGGGGGGGAGGAGGGCAGTGAGGCTATGCGTCATGCGCTGGCTGGATTATTGGCAGTGATGCCAGAGAGCATGCTGATCTTTGCGCCGCATCAAAACTCCTATCGCCGTTTTGCTATTGAACAGCATGCCCCCATTGCTGCTTGTTGGGGGTATGAGAACCGTACTACCGCCCTTAGGGTGCCGCTAGGCCCATCTAGCCAGCGGCGTATTGAACATCGGGTCGCTGGTGCTGATACCAACCCCTATCTGGTGCTGGCGGCTATTTTGGCAGGGGTGCTTGCAGGGCTTGAAAAATGTGATTTGCCGCCGCCGCCGCATATCGGCAGTGCCTATCATGCTGAATTACCAGCATTGCCGGCAAGCTGGCAGTCTGCACATGACGCCTTTGCTAAAGGCCCGATTTTTAAAGAATTGCTACCCAATGTTTTTCGCCAGATGTTGCTTGACTGTAAAGCACAAGAAATGCGCCGCTTTGCCAGCGATATTTCAGCCTTTGAGTATAAATCCTATCTTGATCAGGCATAAAAGCCCTATCCAAACGCTATAGACTAGACATTTTAGGAGGCTAGACATTTTAGGAGACTAGACATTTTAGGCATTTTTCGATTTGGCTTTTCTATTTTTTCATAGACGCGTATGGTATTTTAATTGATATCGGGTCAGCTTCAGCGCTGTCCTGACGCCGTGATATTTGAACCAAACAACCTTTTTTAGATGAGAGGGCAATATGAAACCCACAATAAAATACGCAGCTATAGCCATTTTGGCGAGCAACATTGCCTATGCGGAAGGGCAATTAAATATTTATAATTGGTCAGATTATATTGCCGAAGACACCATCGCTAATTTTGAGGCAGAAACAGGTATTTCGGTAACCTATGATGTTTATGACTCAAACGAAGTATTGGAAGCCAAAATGATGGCTGGCTCATCAGGATATGATTTGGTTGTTCCAACAGGGGATTTTCTAGCTCGCGGCCGGGAAGCGGGCGTTTATGCGGATATTGACCTCGCGCGGCTTGCCAATATTGGTAATCAGGACCGGCAGGTGCAAGGTCTGGCTGATGCGCAACTGGAAGCACGCAATGCAGGCGTCGTCTATATGTGGGGTACGACTGGTATTGCCTATAATGTGGATATGGTTCGCGAACGGCTAGGCGATAATGCGCCAACAGATAGCTGGGACTTAATCCTTGATCCCGCTAATGCGGCAAAGCTTGCTGATTGCGGGATAGCCATTTTGGATGCCCCAACGGATGTGCTGCCAAATGTGGTTGCTTATCAGGGCGGTGCTGGTGATACAACAGACCCAAAATTATTTGAAAAAGCAGGCGAGGTTCTAAACGCGGTGCGGCCTCATTTGCGATATATCCATTCTAGCCAGTCCATTAATGATATTGCAAATGGTGATATTTGTGCTGCCATCATGTGGTCAGGTGATGCGTTTCAGGCAGCATACAGAGCTGAGGAAGCCAATAATGGGCATGTTATCGATTATTCTATCCCTAGCGAGGGCACCAATCTCTGGTTTGATTTAATGGCGATACCGGCAGATGCTAAAAATGTCGATAATGCTTATAAATTCATTGATTATATGATGCGCGCAGACGTGGCTGCAAATAATGTGAACTATGTCTGGTATGCAAGTGGCAACCAAGCTGCTAAAGCCTCAATCGATCCTGAAATTCTGGAACATCCAGGCATTTATCCTACAGAAGAAAGCCAGAAAAAGCTGTTTGTTGTGCCAGTTTATGATGCAAGGCTTGACCGTGTAGTAAACCGCGTTTGGTCACGCTTCTCATCAGGTGGCTAGTCTGGCAGAAGAGTCTGGCAGAAGAGTTTGGCAGAAGGGTCTGGCAGAAGGGTCTGGCAGAAGAGTCTGGCAGGCGATGTTTGCCGCAGGAACAAAGTGGAGTGCCTCTGTCTTTATCAAAGTTAAGATAGGGGCGCTTTTCATTTCACCAGCCCGAATATACCAGGCCGAATATACCAGCCCTAATATTAGGCTAATGATTTTGGACAACTATTTGATTTAAAAATGGCACCTTTCATCCGATTAAATGCGCTAACCAAAAGATTCGGCGATGTGCTAGCGGTTGATGATCTAACGCTAGATATCGAAAAGGGAGAATTATTCTGCCTCTTGGGGGCATCTGGTTGCGGGAAGAGTACGCTGCTGCGAATGCTTGCTGGGTTTGAGCAGCCAAGCGCAGGACGTATCGAGATTGATGGCCAGAATATGGCAGGTGTTGCGCCTGCGGATCGCCCCGTTAATATTATGTTTCAGAATTATGCCCTGTTTCCGCATATGAATGTGGCAGGCAATATCGGCTATGGATTGCGGCGTGCAGGCATGCGCGGGCAATCTCTTAACGGGCGTATTGAGGCCCTGTTAAAGCTTGTGCGCTTACAGGGGTATGAGGACCGCAAACCCAACCAGTTGTCAGGTGGGCAGCGCCAGAGAGTGGCGCTAGCCCGGGCGCTGGCGCGTCAGCCAAAATTGTTGCTACTAGATGAGCCGCTTGCCGCATTGGATAAAAAACTGCGTGAAGATACCCAGTTTGAGCTCGTAGATATTCAAGAAACATTGGGAACCACTTTTATGGTGGTTACCCATGATCAAGAAGAAGCGATGACGCTAGCGGGGCGTATCGGCATTATGGATAAAGGCCGTTTGGTGCAGGTTGCTAGTCCGCGCCATCTGTATGAGCGGCCCGCAAATATTTTTGTTGCCGATTTTCTAGGCATGATTAGCTTTGTTGAAGGCCTTATTACAAAGGCTGGTAAAGGCAGTATCGAGATTGATAGTGTGCCGCCTATCACGGCCGCTATAGATACCCAGAACAGCAAGCAGAGCAAACTCGCTGTTGGCGATAAGGTGACGTTGGCTATCCGTCCAGAAAAAATCAGCTTATCTGCAACAGCAACAGGCGAAATTAATGAAATTCCAGTTGTTGTTGAGGATCTGGCTTATCTAGGCGTGGCCTCCAATTACCGTGTGAAGGCCGCTAACGGGCAAATGTTCAAATTGCAGCAACAGCAGAGCCGTCGCACAACCCAACCGCTGACATGGGAAGAAGCTGGGTTTATCCAGTTTGACCCTAGCGATGTGATTATATTGGAGGGGTAGGTGGATGCCGCAACGCCATTCCATATTAGCTAAATTAGCCGGCAGAACTGGACGCCGCCTTGTGGTGCTAGGGCCGCTATTGTGGCTAGCGGTATTCTTTATGCTGCCCTTGCTGGAAACCTTGCAGGTATCTTTTAGCGTTGCGCAGCGCTCTATCCCCCCTTATGCCCCTTTATGGGGCTTTGATGAAGGCGGTTTTTTCACCAATTTTACGCTTGATAATTATGGTCTTCTTGCACGCTATTGGCAGGATTATATCGGACCTGCTTTTAATAGTATAAGACTGGCTTTTTTTTCCACCCTTGTCTGCTTACTTTTTGCCTATCCAATGGCATGGTGGATTGCCCGTAGCACCCCTAAATGGCGCGTTTTTTTGTTGGTGATGGTCATGCTGCCATTCTGGACATCAAGTTTGCTTCGCATTTATGCGCTTATCGGGTTGTTGAACCCAAATGGTTTTATTAACGGGATGTTGATGTGGCTGGGTGTAATAGAGGCGCCAATACGCATGATGCAAACTGATTTTTCCATTTATATGGGGATGGTGCTTACCTATCTGCCTTTGATGATTCTACCTCTCTATGCGGTGATGGTGCGTTTGGATGATGATGTGATAGAGGCAGCAACAGATTTAGGCGCATCAGGTGTACAAATATTCTGGACAGTGATTTTTCCCCTGACCTTACCCGGTGTTATAGCAGGTTGTTTGCTGGTTTTTATTCCGGCAGTGGGTGAGTTTGTTATCCCAGCTTTACTAGGCGGGCCTGACCAGCTGATGATGGGCAAGGTGCTTTGGACAGAATTTTTCCGCAACCGTGACTGGCCTGTGGCAGCGGCTATTGCCATGCTTCTTTTGGCTATTTTGACAGTGCCAATTATTTATGCACGCTATCAAGATGGGCGCGTGGATGATAAGCACGAAAAAGAGACAGGAGCGCGGTGATGGGGCGCATTAGTTTTCCTGTTCTATGCCTTGGTATCCTAGGATTTGGCATTTTATATGTGCCTATGGCGGTGATGGTCGCTTTTAGCTTCAATGCTGGCAAATTGGTTTCGGTTTGGGCAGGGTTTTCAGCAAAATGGTATGCTAGCTTGCTAACCAATGAGCAATTATTAAATGCGTTTGGGCTATCCTTATTCATTGCCTTTTGGGCGGCAACACTTGCAATATTTTTTGGCCTGTTGATCGCTGTTGCCTTTGTCAGATTTGGTAATTTTCGTGGCCGTTTGATATTAAGCGGGCTATCTAGTGCGCCTTTGGTAATGCCAGAAGTGGTAACGGGATTGTCACTGCTGCTGCTGTTTATTGGGATGGAAGCAACATTTGGTTGGCCAGCGGGGCGCGGGATAGACACGATTATTATTGCGCATGCAACCTTTGGGATGTGTTTTGCTGCTGTAGTGATACAAGCACGCTTGCGCGATTTTGATAAATCTATTGAAGAGGCAGCTTACGATCTTGGCGCGCGCCAGCCTTTTGTGTTTTTATCTATTACCTTGCCCGTCATTGTGCCTGCAGTTGTGGCCGCTTGGCTGTTAGCTTTTACCTTAAGTTTTGATGATTTGGTGATTGCCAGCTTTGTTAGTGGACCGGGCAGTTCGACCCTGCCTATTGTGGTGTTTTCGAAAGTGCGCCTTGGGGTGACACCAGAAATAAATGCACTGGCCAGTATTATGATAGCACTGGTTGCGGTAAGTGTTACAGTGGCTGCTTTTGTGATGCGGCGGCGAATTGCAAGAGGCGGATAAATGCCTAGAGTAAGAAATTTGAGGAGACCAGCATGACAGACCCTAAATCAGGTGATCAGGCTTTCCTAGCAACAGATAGCCGCGAGAATTGGCATGAGATGACCTATGCTGGTGCGCTTAGTTTTGCGCGCCGCCGTTATAGCCGCTCTCTTGACGGCGTTGATGTTGTGGTTAGCGGCATTCCATTTGATGGTGCGGTAACCAACCGGCCGGGATGCCGGATGGGCCCGCGGGCTATTCGTGCAGGCTCAACCCAGCTTGCTGAGCTAAAGCATTTTCCGTTTGGCTTTGACCCCTTTGAGCATCTCAGCGTTATTGACTATGGCGACTGTTATCTTGACCCCCATCACCCGGATGGAATTTTTTCTGCCATTGAAAGCCATGCGTGCCTGTTGCTAGAAGCTGGTGTTAAGATGTTGAGTTTTGGCGGCGATCATTCAGTTAGCTATCCGCTATTAAAGGCGCATGCCAAGAAATATGGGCCAGTGGCGCTTGTGCAGTTCGATGCCCATTGTGATACCTGGCCAGATGATGGCACCCGTCTAGATCATGGAACGATGTTTGCGCGGGCCGCTTCTGAGGGCATCATTGATGTTAGTGCATCCACACAAGTTGGTTTGCGGTCCTATAATGATAGTGATCATGGCTTTGAAATTCTAACTAGCCCATGGATACACCGAAACGGTATTGATGCGGCTGTCGATATAGTCTGCCAGCGTGCTGCGGATAGCCCGGTCTATCTGTCTTTTGATATTGATGGGTTGGACCCTGCCTTTGCGCCTGGAACTGGTACACCCGTAGCAGGGGGCTTGGCCAGCTGGCAGGGACTAGAATTTGTGCGTGGGTTAGCGCCGCTAAAGCTGATTGGAATGGATGTTGTCGAAGTGGCTCCAGCTTATGACCATGCCGAAATAACCGCTATTGCGGCAGCAAGCGTGGCCTATGATTGGCTGGCTGTACTGGCGAAGCAAAAAGGAGCATTGCAGCACCCTGTTGGCCGCTTATAGCCCTTAATAATTCATTTTCTTATAGCTTTAAGCGATCGCGTAACTTGTACCACGCCATGCCAAGAGCAAGCGCTGGTGTGCGAAAAATACCGCCGGGAAAAGGTAAATGGCGCAGGGACTGCATGACATCAAACCGCTCTGCATCGCCCATAACTGCATCTGCCAATATTGTACCAGCTAGGCCGGTTAAGGCTACCCCATGACCGGAAAACCCTTGCACAAAATAAATATCATCATCTGTGCGCCCAAAATGTGGAATACGGTTGACTGTAATGCCGATCTGGCCAGACCAGACACGCTCTGTTTCAGCGATGTCTAAAACGGGAAATACCTTGCACATACGCTGCCGCAAATCTGTTTCAACATTGCCAAGATTTATATTTGTATAGCTAGCACGACCGCCAAATATCATACGATTATCCCTGTCAATACGGAAATAATTCAGCGCTGTATTACAATCTGCAACTGTAGCGCGGCTAGGCAGAATATGCCGAACCATATTTTCGGACAAAGGTTTGGTTGCCAAAACCGAAGAAGTAACCTTTGCAAGGCGGCTCTGCATCTCTGGCAGGCCTATTTGTGTTAAGTCAATTTGTGACAAATATGCATTTCCGCATAACAGAACCTTGTTTGCGTTAAGCTGATGCCCACCATCTATGTGAAGGGTTTTCGTGGCGCCTTTTTCAATATGGGTTACATGGCTTTCCTCAAAAATCTGCGCGCCAGCTTTGCGTGCGGCTAACGCTAGACCTGTTAAGTATTTCAAAGGCTGGATTTGCCCAGAACCTGCATCATATAACCCGCCGCAATAAGCAGTGCTATTGATATGGGGGGCAAGGGCACTGCTATCTTCAAGGGCAGTAAAATGCGTATAGCCACGTTTTGACCATTCTTCCTGCATTTCTAGCAGTGCTTTCATCTGACCTGGATGCAAAGCCGCATTAAGGTAGCCAAATTGCAGATCACAGTCGATTTTGTGCTTTTTTATGCGGGTAGAAACAATATCAACTGCTGCTATGCCAGCCTGCCAAGCCAGCGCCGCATCATGCGGATTTAGCTGTTTGCTGATATGATGAAAATCATTCGGCCAGCCCTGACATAAATGTCCGCCATTGCGACCAGAACCACCACTGCCAATAGACCCGCCTTCCAGCAAAACAACATCATAGCCATGCTCAGCCAGATGCAGTGCTGCTGTCACCCCTGTCAGCCCGCCACCAATAATGGCCACATCGCAGTTATGTGTGCCGGCTATTTGTTCTCTCGGCAAGGGGATAATATTATCAGCATAAATAGAGTTCAGCATAGTATGACTTTAGCTTTTTGTTCATCTCACAGGATAGATTGGCAACAGAGTATTAAACCTCAAGGCCGAAGGCTTGCGCAATGATTTTATGCCTAAATTTTTTCTATTCTGTGATATATTAAAGGGGATTTCAAAAGATGCGGATCAAACCAGCACCCGCTTATGGCATTCCTATTATGGTATCCCTATTATGGCATATTTCATCACGATATGCCTCATATAATAGGAAAAGCGAGAAGCAACTGACAAAAATGTGGAACAGGCTATGACATTATCTGATCAAACCACTCATTGGCAGGAAATGGACGCGCGTCATCATCTTGCGCCCTTTACCGATTATGCCAGTATACGAAAGAACGGTGCGCGCGTCATCACCCATGCTGACGGCCATTATATAACTGATATTGATGGCCATCAGATCCTAGATGCGATGGCTGGGTTATGGTGTGTGAATGTGGGCTATGGGCGACAGAAATTGGTTGATGCAGCCAGCCAGCAAATGGCTAAGCTTCCCTATTATAACAATTTTTTCAAAACTACTAACCAACCTATTGCGGAGCTATCTGAGCGCCTTGTGGCACTAACGCCTGATGGGCTGAATAATGTTTTTTATGCCAATTCAGGTTCTGAAGCGAATGATACCATTATTCGGATGGTCCGGCATTTCTGGGCTTTGCAGGGTCAGCCGGAAAAGCGTGTTATAATTGGCCGCGAATATGGCTATCATGGTAGCACAATTTTATCTGCTAGCATGGGCGGAATGAAGGCAATGCATGCTCAAGCTGCCCAAGAGCCGGGCTTTGTGCATATTAAGCCGCCCTATGGCATGCTGTATCAAGGTAATTTGTCTGAAGATGATTTTGCCACCGAGGCGGCTGGTTGGTTGGAAGAAAAAATCATTGAAATGGGTGCAGATAAAGTAGCCGCATTTATTGCTGAGCCAATTCAAGGGGCAGGGGGCGTTATTATTCCGCCTGCTGGCTATCTGAATAAGGTGGAAGAAATTTGCCGTGCACATGATATCTTATTCATCGTTGATGAGGTGATAACTGGATTTGGTCGCACTGGCTATTGGTTTGCTAGTGATTATTATGGCCTTTCGCCTGATATGATGACGCTGGCTAAGGGGCTAACATCTGGTTATATGCCAATGTCAGCTGTGATGGTAGGGAGCCGTGTTGCGGATAGCCTTATTGCTGATGGTGGTGAGTTTTATCATGGCTTTACCTATTCTGGCCATCCGGTTGCTGCTGCTGTGGCGCTGGCTAATTTATCGATTATAGAAGATGAAAATCTGGTTGAAAAAATCCGCAATGATACTGGTCCCTATCTGGCTAAGGCGCTAGCCCCTCTTGGTGAGCACCCGCTGGTTGGTGAGGTGCGCAGTTTTGGGATGTTGGCTGCCATTGAATTAGTACAGGATAAGGCTGGTCCGGTGTTGTTTGACCCGGTTGGTGATGTTGGGGAGATGTGCCGTGATCATGCAATTGCTGGGGGGCTAATGATGCGGGCGGTGCGTGATGGTATGATTATGTCGCCGCCACTGACCTTTGAGCATGAGGATATCGATAAGGCTGTCAGTATTGCTAAGATTTCCCTCGATAAAACTGCAGCAGGCCTCAAAATTTAAATTAAAAAGAGGAGTTCCAGAAATTTTCTGGAAAATGGGTGAAAACATGACTTTCGATATGAAAAAATGGCTAAGCGATCAGGCCATCACTGAAGTCGAATGTTTAGTAAGTGATATTTCTGGTATTCCGCGCGGTAAAATCCTGCCTTTGAAAAAATTTGTCTCAGCCCAAGATACAGGCGGGTTAAGACTGCCTGAATATGTGTTTGGCCAAGCTGTGACAGGCGAGTATTATGACAGCGAAGTACTGAATGAAATCGGCAGTGATGTGGTGCTGATACCTGATCCTAATACCTGCCGTCTAGTGCCTTGGTATGATGAGCCAACCGCGCAGATTATCCATGATGCGGTTACTCAAGATGGTAAATTAGTTCCGTTTGCAGCGCGTGCTGTCTTAAAACGTGTTTTGGCGCTATTTACTGACGCAGGTCTGGAGCCAGTTATTGCCCCGGAGCTGGAGTTTTTCCTTGTTAAGCAAAGTAACGATGCTAATGCGCCTTTGATTACGCCTACGGGGCGTTCTGGCCGGGCAGAAAAAGCAAAGCAAGCTTACGGAATTGATGCCGTCAATGAATTTGACCCCCTGTTTGAAGAGCTTTATGACCATTGTGAGGTTCAGGGTCTGGATATTGATACGCTTAGCCATGAGGCTGGCGCGGCGCAGATGGAAATTAATTTTAACCATGGCGATGCGCTGGAGCTCGCTGATCAAGCTTTTCTGTTTAAGCGCACGGTTCGCCAAACCGCAATAAATCACGGATTGCATGCTACCTTTATGGCCAAGCCGATGCAGGAACAGCCCGGCAGCGCCATGCATGTTCATATGTCTCTCAAGTCAAAAAAGACTGGCAAAAATATATTCGCGCAAGCGGATGGCTCTGAGAGTGATGAATTCTATCACTCGCTAGCTGGCATGCAACGCTACCTTGTGGGGGCGATGGCATTAATGGCTCCTTATGTAAACAGCTATCGTCGTCGTACTGGCACTGAGGATTCGCCTGCTAATCTGGCATGGGGCATGGATAATCGCACTGTTGGTTTGCGTGTGCCGATCGGCGATCCGGAAAGCTTGCGGATTGAAAATCGTATTCCAGGCGCAGATGCTAACCCCTATCTAGCTATTGCATCAACCCTAGCTGCGGTCTGGCTAGGCTTGCAAGAACAAAGGCGACCAACACGGCCGCGCAAGATCAGTGGTGAAGACCTTGAAACCTTACCAAAAAATCTGGATGCAGCTTTGGATGCACTTGAGCGTGCAAAGGCTTTGCATCCAGTTTTAGGTGAAGAATTCGTGAAATTATTTGTTGAGGTTAAGCGTGCTGAGGCAGATGCATTCCTTGAAGTTATCAGCCCGTGGGAGCGGGAATATCTGCTTTTGAATGTGTAGGTAAAAAAACAAGTAGGGGGGCATCTATCAATACCCCCCCCCTTTATTTAAGTTTGGCATGGGCCAAGATAGCTTAGATAACCTCTAGAGCAAAATCATCCATGGTTAGCGCGGGGCTATAATCCTCTAGCACCATCAGCACCGTATCATCACCCCCGCCAACAGCGCCATCCATGCCCTTATTGGTTAGGACAGTGTCATTGGTATCACTCTCCCCATCAGCATCTTCGGCGGCGATCTCAATCACTTTCTTTAGCTCTGCCAGCTTGGCCGCATCCCCGGTTATGGCGTTTATTGTGTTCCACTGCGTTTGTGTCAGCTGAAGCTGTATTTTATCCCCTGCGGTAAAATCAGTGACGATATCGGCCCCTGCTAGCACCGTTCCGCTAGCCGCACTGGCCACAAAAATATCATCCCCCGCCCCGCCTGTTAGCGTATCGCGGACAGTATCCGCCCCGCCATCAAGGGTATCTTTTCCTGCATCAGCTTTTATGATATCTGCCCCTGTGCCACCAAACAGCTTATCATCGCTATGACCACCATAGATCATATCATCGCCGGCACCGCCATAAACAATATCATCACCGCCGCCGCCAAACAGATTATCATTTCCGCCTTCACCGCGAATAATGTCATCCCCGTCCGCACCATGCAAATCATTCACATCAGAATTACCCACCAGATAGTCATTGAACATACTGCCCGTAACCCCTTCAAAATTCATAAAGGTGTCATCACCTTCTGCATCATTGTAATAGGCAGCAGACCCATCTTCCCCTAGCACAAAGACCACCCCATCTATGTCGATGCCATCTTCCCTTAAATTATAGCTGCGCGGGCCACTTTCTGTTGTTGTGATGGTGTCTGTCTGTACATCCTGTTGTTGGGCAAATTCAAAACCAACCAAATCAAAACCAGCCCCGCCATCAAGGGTATCATCCCCTAAACCGCCCTTGATCTTATTATCCTCAGCATTGCCGGTCAGCACATCTGCATAGGCAGAGCCAACCACCCCTTCAATATCTATCAGCACATCGCCCTCAGCATGTCCGCCTATGCCAGTATAGCTCAGCCCCTGACGGAATAGAGATTGCCCGCCCCCGTCAGTTGGGTTAATCGCCAGTGTGTGAACGGCCCCGCTGGAGGTAAAAAACTCACTCCCGCCGAAACTGCGTTGCCAAGTGATATCGCCATCCCCATTTAGACCCGCTAGCACCACATAATCGCCAAATGTCAGCGCAGCAATTTCTGCCTCAGTTACCGCAGATAACGCGCCAGCCCTTGTGACAATTATATAATTATCCGTGCCAGCCTGTACCGTAACAGGCGATCCAGTAAAGCCATCATTTCTAACGCTTTTCGCAAATTTCATGTTGGTTAGGTTAATCGTAACCCCCGCATCAGAAGTCTGATAAGATGCAATATCCCCGCCTAGCGAGCTATTGCCTTCCTTATCAGAGCTATCTGAACGACCATTCAGAATATCCGCCCCGCCGCGCCCTTCAAATGTATTATCTGCAAAATCAGCACCGGTTAGCACATCATCAAAGTCTGAGCCAATGAGGTTTTCTATATTTTCCAGCGTATCGCCCTGTGCATGACCGCCCCTACCTTTGCCTGTATGTAAATTAACCCGAACGCCCGCATCAGAACCTGCATAAGAAGCAGTATCTATCTTTGTGCCCCCATCAAGCTCATCCGCGCCAGCCCCGCCTATCAGCAGGTCGCGCGCCAAGCCGCCTATCAACACATCATCGCCGTCCCCGCCTATCAGCACATCATCGCCAACACCGCCATTTAGCGTATCCGCGCCAGCCCCGCCAACTACGCTATCACTGCCGCCACTAGCGATATATTTATCATCCCCCGAGGTGCCAGAAAGGTCTGTATCATCGCCCTCACTGCCTTCTATAAGGATTGTTTGGGGGGGCATTTGCCAGCATATTTTCCATCTCATCACGATTAGTACGTGACGAATTATGGTGACAGGCCGCTAGCAGCAAAAGCAGAGTTGGGCCATAAATTGAACTCAGCAAACGCTCTTTTAGGGGGGGTGTTTTATGTTTGTTTTGCTTATCAAAAAAGGGTTTATAGCAGGAAAGGAAATAGGGGATTGTAAGATATTCAACATCTAATAACTCCAAATTTTACAGTCTTATTGAGGTGGTCGCTAGATGTTATGATATGGATAATTTCCTAATTAAGAGTTAACTAAACTAAAAAATATTCTCCTTTAGGGTGTAATTATACTCAAATTGTGCATTGGATATTTTTATTTTTTACTGTCAGATGAAGGGGGCTGTGTTGGCTTTGACATCCCTCGTGCTTATGTAAAAAAAACTTCTCTCTTGCTTGTATTACCGTGCTCTTTTATTTGCTATTACAAATAGGCGGTGTTTATTCTGCGTCCTTTATTTTTCCAAGTCGTTAAGTGATAAATCAGACCAGTAAATCAGACCGGTAAATTAGACCGGTAAATTAGAACAGATAGGGCTTCGCCATGAAGGGTATAAACATTGGCCTTGTTGGGGCAGGGAATATTGGCCAGCGTCATATTATGGCAATTGACCAGGTAGAAGAAACGCGATTAATGGCCATTGCAGATCCCTCCAATGGGGCGCATCAACAGGCTAGCGCTCGGGATATTCCTTGTTATAAATCGGCTCAGCAAATGCTTGAAAGAGAAGCTCTAGATGCGGTGATTATTGCTACGCCCACCGCGCGCCATTATGACGATGTTAGCCTTTGTATTTCTGCTGGCTGTAAATATATTTTGGTAGAAAAGCCCATTGCCGCCAGTGATTTAGAGGCAACAAATATCACCCGTCAGGCAGAACAGGCAGGCTGTACAGTGCTGGTTGCTCATCAGCGGCGTTACTACCCATGTGCGGCTAAGGCAAAAGAGCTGATAGAAACAGGGGCTATTGGAACGCTGATTGGGGTAACTGGACAATGGAATTGTCGCAAAGATGAGCCCTATTATGCCCCTGAATGGCGGCGCAAAACCGAAGCTGGTCCTATCTTAACCAATCTTATTCATGAAATTGATTTGCTGCGGTTTATTTGTGGCGAGATAAAGCTGGTCTCAGCGCATTTGAACCGTGTGGATCAAGGTTTTGAGAAAGAGGATGCCGTTGCCGTTACCATGCAATTTGAAAATCAGGCTGTTGGTACTTTTTTGTTGAGTGATCGTACGCCCTCGCCATGGAGTTGGGAATTTGCGTTGGGGGAAAACCTTGCTTTGCCAAAAACAGGGCAAAATGCTGTTCGTTTTTTGGGTAGTAAAGGCGCGCTTGAATTTCCAAATCTGGTGCTTTGGCAGCATAGCGAGCCATCAGGGCATTGGCAGAATGAACTTTTGCCCCAGCCTATCGAAACTGAGTTTATAGATGCTTATATCGCGCAAATTACACATCTGGTTGAGGTGGTGCAGGGCAAGGCAGCCCCGCTTATCACGGCTCATGACGCTAGCCTTTCGTTAAAGGCGACTATCGCTGTGGCCCGGGCCGCTGAGGCTGGGCATCAGATCAAGCTGTAGAAAAAAACCGTCCTTAAGCATATTAATCATTATTGTAAGACCAAACTATCCTTTTGACCAGTAGACTTGCCTAGACAAAGCATGGTGCAATTTAACCGCAAATGTCTGTTATTTTTGGTTTTTTATTCTCGCGCTATTTAGGCATTTTTAGAGGTAGCAGCATGGAAAAAATGAAAAAGTATTGATTTAAAGTCAGTTTTATGTCGGTTGCAAAGGATACGGTGTTTCATGATTTTTCAAGATATTTCGCTTGTTCTTCTGCTTATTAGCAGCGTGTCATTATTGGTGATTGTTGGTCTTGTTGTTTTTATTGGAGTAGTAGTTATGCGCCTGCTTGGTTTGTTCGCTGAGGTAAATAATGCCTCTCAGGCGATGCGCCACGATATAAATAAATTACTGCATAAAGCCTCTAGTCTGAGCAATACAGAAAGACAGGCTTTTAGCCACGTTGATAATGATATTTCAGACCCGTGATAAGCCTAGCTACCATTAATGATGCCCGCCATTAATGATGCCCGCCATTAATGATGCTTACCATTAGTGATGCCCACTATTAGTGATGCTTGCCTTCTTTTTAGGTTTTTTTACGAAAGGATTAGTCCTTAATCCATGGGGCAGGGCGTTTGTTAAAAAAGGCGGCGATGCCTACTTGTGTCTCCTGCCTCTCCCAGCAATCGGCAAGTGCGTTAATGGCAAGGTCATTTTGCGCCTGCCACTCATTTTGCTGGCTAAAGCCGCGTAGCAGTGCTTTGGCTGCTGCCATAGCATTTGGCCCAGCCTTTAGGGCATTGCTAATCTCCTGCTCTATTGTGATATCTAGTGCATCCGCAGGCACAGCAAAACTCAATAAGCCCATTTGCAAGGCACGCCTGCTATCTATCTGGCTGCCGGTCATAAAAATTTGCCGCGTATGCCCCCAGCCTAATTTTCGAAAGACAATCGGGCCAATAGTAGCTGGTATCAGCCCAAGGCGTGTTTCGCTTAAACAGAAGCGTGCGCCTTCATTGCCGACCGCAATATCACACGCGCATATTAGCCCTAAACCACCGCCATAGGCATTGCCTTGAATACGTCCAATGACAGGTTTAGGCATTTTGTCTAATGCGTTTAGCATAGCGTTTAATTTGCCTGCTTCTTTCATCTTGGTTGACCTATCTGCTGCCATCTGATCCTGCATCCAGCGCAAATCACCACCGGCACAAAAATATGGCCCCTCAGCGCCTAAAATTAGCAAATGTACCTTGGCATTATCTGCGAGACGATCAATAGCGTTATGTAGTTCTGAAATCATCTGGGCATTCAGGGCATGATGCTTGTCTGGGCGATTTAAATATAAATAGGCAACCCCTCTTTCATCTATTTTTAAAGTAATGGTTTCATAGGCCATATTTTTGTTTTCCTTGAAAATTGAAGCCTAGCGAGGGCGTAATCCCATATCTGTAACCAGTGCCTCGCTCGCTCTTAAGGCCTCACGGTCTAAACCAGTTTGCCAGCCAGAGGCTATTAGCGCGTCATGCAACAGGCCGGTACTGACATTGCCTTTCGCACCGGGTGCAAACGGACAGCCGCCCAACCCGCTAACAGAGGCATCGAATTTACGAACACCATAGCTTAGAGATGTCATCACATTTTCCACCGCATGATTATGCGTATCATGAAAATGCCCAACAAGAATATCTGGGTTTAACTTGGCTGTAATAATATCCAATAACGCAGAGACACTCTCTGGTGTCGCATGACCAGTCGTATCGCCAAGTGATATCTCATAGCATCCCATCTCTAGCAATGCTTCTGCCATCTCTAATACAGCTTCAGGCTGCACCGCTCCTTCATAGGGGCAATGTACCACAACTGAGATATAGCCGCGTACCGCGATACCCTCGCTTATGGCCGTTGCTAACACTGGGCGAAACCGCTCTAGGCTCTCTTTTCTACTGCAATTGATGTTTTTTTGGCTAAAGCCTTCGCTTGCCGCGCCAAATACGGCTACCTCATCTACATTCGCAGCCTTTGCATCTTCGAAGCCGCGCATATTCGGGGTCAGCACCGCATAGCGCACGCTAGGCTGGCGGGTAATACCTGCCATAACTTCTGCTGCATCATCAAGCTGGGGGACCCATTTGGGCGAAACAAAACTGGTTGCTTCTATCAGCGAAAAACCGACCTTATTCAGACTGTTAATCAGCGCTATTTTATCCTTTGCAGCGATTTTTTCAGGTTCATTCTGCAAGCCATCGCGCGGACCTACCTCATAGAGATGAACGTGATTCTCGGGTAATTTTTCTGGTAAATTTTCTGGTAAATTTATTGGCATTTTATTTAAACCCCCTCTATCAGCATAATTATTTACTTTTTTCCAAAGCGCAGTAAGATATCGCCTTCATTAACCCCTTGGCCGGCTTCAACTAGAATATCGTCAACAACCCCATCTTGAGGGGCGGTAAGGTTTTGTTCCATCTTCATCGCCTCAATTCGTATAAGGCTTTGTCCTTCGCTCACCTGTTCTCCGTTTTCTACATTTATCGCAGTAACGGTAGCTGTCATCGGAGCGGTTAGCACGTTTTTTGAAGTAATTTTTGCTTCTGCAGGGATAAAGTCTAGGGCATTAAATTGCCAGTTTTGCCCCTTAAATGACAAGCTAACATCATTGCCTGCGCGTACACTTTCTGCCCTATAAGGCGTATTTTCATAAACAAAATGCCAGATACTACGCTCGTCTCGCCTGTCCTGACGCAAGCTATTAACCTCTATCGCCTTTCCGCCGTGATAGAGGCGGTAGTTATCCTTGCCGCTGCATGTAAATACCGCAAATACACAATCATAGACGACCTCATCGCGCCCACGCAGCTTGAACGGGGTCTGCCCTTCATCGAAGTGCCGCCAGCCTGCAAATGTTTGGGTAAGGTTGGTTAAGCTAAGGCATGCCACAAACAAAGCAAGATGAGTGGCTTGCGGCTCTGCGCTCAAATCATCCAACTTGGCGTCAATCAAATGGGTATCTACTTTACCCGCCCGCACCTCTTCATTTTCACATAAACGGGCCAGAAAGCTTAAATTACTTTGCGTGCCTAGCAGGTGGGTGCGACTTAAATTTGCTTGCAAGGCAGATAGGGCTTCTTCACGGCTCTGCCCAAAGCTAATAATTTTGGCTATCATCGGGTCATAAAAGCGTGAGACTTGCCCGCCGCTTTCAACCCCTGTATCAACCCTGATATTTGTGTCTTCAGCAAATAAAAGTGTGGTAATTGGCCCGGGGCAGGGGCGGAAATCATGGCGCGCATCCTCTGCATAAAGCCGTGCTTCTATTGCATGTCCGCAAATCGTTATTGCGTCTTGTTTCAGGGGCAGGGCTTCGCCTGCTGCTATTCGTAACTGCCATTCTACAAGGTCAATACCAGTTACGGCTTCTGTGACAGGATGTTCGACTTGCAGGCGGGTATTCATCTCCATGAACCAGAACCCATCTTCGCGCAGGCCATCTTTGCCATCAGCAATAAATTCGATAGTCCCAGCCCCCACATAATTAATGGATTTGGCAGCCATCACAGCTGCCTTAGTCATTGCCGTGCGCACTGCTTCTGGCATATCTGGAGCCGGGGCTTCTTCAATAACTTTTTGATAGCGGCGTTGCAAAGAGCAATCGCGCTCAAATAAATGCAAATGATTGCCAAAACTATCAGAGAATATCTGCACCTCAATATGACGTGGGGCGGTAATATATTTCTCAAGGATGACTTTATCATCCCCAAAGCTGGCAGTAGCCTCTCGTCGTGCTGCTTCTAGCTGCGCCTTGAAATCAGCCTTTTCCTGAACCAAGCGCATCCCTTTGCCGCCGCCGCCAGAACGCGCTTTAATCAGCACAGGATAGCCAATTTTATCTGCTTCTGCGCTGAGGCAATCATCTGACTGATCTTGCCCATCATAGCCCGGCACAACAGGAATATCCGCAGATGCCATCAATTGGCGCGCACTGTCTTTGCGCCCCATTTGCCGGATAGTGTTTGCAGGTGGGCCTATAAATCGCAAACCAGCTTTTTCGCACGCCTCTGCAAAATCTGGGTTTTCCGATAAAAACCCATATCCTGGATGGATAGCATCAACCCCGCTGCGGCGCGCAGCTTCTAAAATGGCTGCACTGTTAAGATAGCTTGCGCTTGCTTCTGCTGCGCCAATAGATATGGCGCGGTCAGCCATGCGCACATGCACTGCATGCTCGTCTGCATCGGAATATATGGCAACGGTTTGGATTCCCATCTTTTGGGCTGTCTTAATAATCCGGCAGGCAATTTCCCCGCGATTAGCAATGAGCAAGGTTTTTATCATAGGCTGTATCCCAGCATGTTAGATTCTCTTACATTCTAAAGATTGGCGCATAGCGGGGTTGGCGCGGGGCGTTTGCAACAATCTTTAAACAAAGCGCTAGCACATCGCGTGTTTTTAGGGGGTCAATAATGCCGTCATCCCATAGCCGTGCTGAAGCATAATAGGGATCGCTCTGGGTGTTGAATTGGTCTAAGACGGGCTTTTTAAAGGCGGCTTCTTCTTTATCACTCCAGCTTTTGCCCTGCTTATCAAGCCCAACCCGGCGAACGCGTGCTAGCACACCTGCAGCCTGTTCCCCGCCCATAACGGCAATTTTAGCATTTGGCCACATCCATAAAAAATTAGGCGAATAAGCGCGCCCACACATGCCATAATTACCTGCCCCGTAAGAACCGCCAACAATTACCGTCAACTTTGGCACATTTGCACAAGACACAGCCGCTACCAGCTTGGCACCATCTTTTGCAATACCGCCTGCCTCATAGGATGAGCCGACCATAAAGCCAGTGATATTTTGCAGGAACAGAAGCGGGATATTGCGCTGGCAGCATAGCTCTATAAAATGTGCACCTTTTTGCGAGCTTTGCGAGAAAAGTACCCCATTATTAGCGAGAATTCCAACTGGTGCGCCATCAATATGAGCAAAGCCGCATACTAGCGATGAGCCAAAACGTGCTTTAAATTCGTCAAATTGAGAGCCATCAGCAAGCCGGGCAATAATTTCACGCGCATCATAAGGCTGTTTGGGGTCAGCTGGAATAATGGATAATAATTCTTCAGCTGGATAAAGGGGGGGCGCAGCAGGCTTGGCCGCTATATCAGGAGCTGTGATATTCAGATTGCCAACAATATCGCGCGCTAGGCTCAGCGCATGGTCATCATTATCTGCCAGATAATCTGCAACCCCAGAAAGGCGTGTGTGTGTATCCCCCCCGCCAAGGGTTTCTGCGTCTATGTCCTCGCCTGTGGCCTCTTTAACCAAAGGGGGGCCAGCTAGAAAAATTGTGCCTTGCCCAGCAACGATAATGGTCTGGTCTGACATGGCGGGTACGTAAGCGCCGCCTGCGGTACAAGAACCCATTACCACAGCGATTTGCGGAATACCTGCTGCGCTCATCCGTGCCTGATTATAAAAAATCCGGCCAAAATGGTCTCTGTCTGGAAAAACTTCATCCTGATTAGGCAAATTAGCCCCGCCAGAATCCACTAGATATAAACAAGGCAGATTATTTTGCTCGGCTATTTCTTGTGCCCGAAGATGTTTCTTCACAGATAGCGCAAAGTAAGTGCCGCCCTTAACGGTCGCATCATTGCAAACAATCATGCACCAATTGCCAGATATTCTACCCACACCAGCAATAAGTCCAGCCGACGGCACCTCATCATCATATAAGCCCCATGCTGCAAACAGACCTATTTCTAAATAGGGTGAGCCTTTATCTAGCAAACGGTCAATACGGGTACGGGGCAGAAGCTTGCCGCGGTTGATATGGCGTGTGCGTGATGCCTCACTGCCGCCTTGCATAACCTGTTTTGCGCGTTTGGCTGTTTGCGCTGTGAGTGCCAACATCGCTTGCCGATTTTCTAGCGCTGTTTTGGTTCCAGCGGAATGTTTGGATGTCAGGATGGTCATAATAGCCTCTGATCTTGTTTAATCTTTATCTGGTATTTAAATTATTCAGCGGGTGCATTATTTGGCGTTTAAATAGTTCAGCTAGTTTCTTCAAACAGTTCGCGCCCAATAAGCATTCTGCGTATTTCCGAAGTACCAGCACCTATTTCATAGAGCTTGGCATCGCGCAGTAAACGACCCGCTGGATAGTCATTAATATAGCCATTTCCGCCTAAACACTGGATAGCTTCAAGTGCAATTTGTGTAGCTTTTTCAGCCGCATATAAAATGCAGCCTGCAGAATCTTTGCGCGTTGTCTCGCCGCGATCACAGGCTGCTGCTACGGCATAAACATAAGAGCGGCAGGCATTCATGGTGGTATACATATCGGCAATTTTGCCTTGCATTAACTGAAAGGTACCAATCGGTTGGCCAAATTGCTCCCGCTCATGAATATAGGGGACAACAATATCAATCGCGGCGGCCATAATTCCAATTGGGCCAGCAGCTAGGACTACCCGCTCAAAATCCAGTCCAGACATCAATATATTCACCCCTTGGCCTTCTTTGCCAAGCACATTTTCAAACGGGACTTCACAATTTTCGAAAACAAGTTCACACGTGTTAGAGCCGCGCATTCCCAGCTTATCCAGCTTTTGTGCTGTGCTGAACCCGGCCATTTCCCGTTCTATCAAAAATGCTGTAATGCCGCGTGAGCCAGCGTCTGCATCGGTTTTGGCATAAACAACTAGCGTGCTGGCATCAGGGCCGTTAGTAATCCACATCTTATTGCCGTTTAGCACAAACTTATCATTGCGCTTTTCTGCGGTCAGACGCATTGAGACTACATCTGATCCTGATGACGGCTCAGACATGGCTAATGAGCCAACATGCTCGCCAGTAATAAGCTTTGGTAGATATTTCTGCTTCTGCTCATGCGTGCCCCATCTGGCTATTTGGTTGACGCACAGATTAGAATGCGCACCATAGGATAGCCCAACCGATGCGGAGGCTCGGCTAATTTCCTCAATCGCAACACAATGCGCTAAATATCCCATGCCAGCACCGCCTTCTCCTTGTGGTACCGTGATCCCATGTAATCCAATTTCGCCCATCCTTTCCCATAGATCAGACGGAAATTCATTGCTTCTATCAATGTCATCTGCACGTGGGGCTATCTCATCTCTGGCAAAACGACGCACCATTTCCCGAAGCCCATCTATTTCTTCGCCTAGATTGAAGTTCATTTCTTTATCAAACATGGGCTTTTTTTCCCTTAATAGGTATTGTCTTTGCGGGCTGTTCATTGTTCTGGGCCAGTGTTTGGCCAGCCATTGGAACAGCAACAGAACGCATGACCAGCGATACATAAATATTTTCAATTTCATGTCTTGTTAAGCGGCCCTGCTGGCGAAACCAGCTGGTGATGCCAGTCAGCATAGCTAAAATCGCCATCGCGCTAACATGAATATCATCACATGCCATCTGTTTTTGCTGTACACCTAGGGTTAGAATATCCTTTAGAATAGCTTCATAATTGCGGCGAAGCGCTTCAATAATTTTGAAATTATCTGGCTCTAACGCGCGCAACTCCATATAGGATAAAAACACCTCATCTGGCAGGGCGACATGATAGCTGATATGAAAGCGCACAAAGGCGTCAAGCTGAATATGGGCATCGCTTTGGTTGGTTTTTGTGCTGTCAGGATAGGCGCTGAGCAGGGCACGCATATGGTCTTCCATTATCGCCATCAAAATATGCTGTTTAGTCGTAAAATGATTATAGAGCGCGCCTGCGCCAACCCCGACATCAAGCGCTATTTCACGCATGCTTACCGCCGCATAGCCTGAGCGCGCAAATAGACGCAAGCTACTCGCCAGAATACGCTGCCTTGTTTGCTCTCCTTTGATGCTGGAAGGGCGTGCCATTTCACATCTCTCATCATTAAATGAACGATTGTTCATTTTTTAGAAAGAAAAACTATTTGTCAAGGAACACCACCTTGCGAGGCTGTGAGGCAAGGGCAGGGTCAAACCAAAAAGGGAATATTTACGAAGGGCGGCGGGTTATTTTACCCAACCAGACAAATTTTCATCAACAATTTGCCGTATTACAGCCATGCCCGGTTCACTCGCGTTTAAACATGGCACGTAATCAAACTGGCCGCCGCCATGTTCATGAAAGCTTTCTTGACCTTCCATGGCTAGCTCTTCTAGTGTCTCCAGACAATCAGCTGAAAATCCAGGAGCCATTAGCGCAAGAGAACCAACTTTTTCGGCACCCAGCTTTTCCAACGTTTCATCTGTATAAGGCTGCAGCCATGGCTCTGAGCCAAAACGGGACTGGAAACAGACATGAAACTTATCCTTATTCCAATTCAGTTTTTCACGCACCAGACGCGCTGTTTTCATGCAATGACAATGATACGGATCGCCTTGCACAAAATAGCGATAAGGAATGCCATGAAAAGATAGCATAAGATGCTCTGGCATTTCGCGCCCGTTGAAATAATCGCCTAGCGAGCGTGTCAGTGCCTCAATATAAGCGGGGTGATCATGCCAAGGTGGCGCAGTACGAATAGCAGGCTGCCAGCGCTGTTTCAGCGCCCATTCAAACACCTCATCATTAACTGTTGCGGTCGTAGAAGCAGCATATTGTGGATAAAGAGGGATAATAACAAAGCGGTTGCATCCCGCTGCTTTCATGGCCTCTAGCCTTTCAGAGATAGAAGGCTGGCCATAGCGCATCGCCCAATCGACCATCAAATCCTCACGCTCGCCATAATGCGCTTGTAGCATCTCTGCTTGTAGGCGCGTATATTTGCGCAAGGGTGAGCCATCTGGGTCATCTTTCAGCCAGATTTTATCATAAGCCGCCCCAGAGCGTTTTGGCCGAATATTTAGAATAATCAGATTGAGGATTAACCACCAAAGCAGGCGCGGCACTTCAATTACCCGTCTATCAGACAGAAATTGTTTTAAATAGCGGCGCATGGATTTTTTATCCGTGGCATCTGGTGTACCTAGATTAACTAGAAGCAAGCCCGTTTTGGCATGTGAGGGCCAGTTTGGATGGTCACCTGGAATTGGCTTTACGCTCATCGTGGAATGATCCCTTGAAAAGTCCAAGGCTGTCCAAAAACAGCCATCAAATCTATCTGCAATTGATATAGGTGGGCAGACAGCTAGGTCTAGCCTGTGAGGCGATTAATCGGGGGAAAATCTGGCTGATAGGCTGGTGGCTGAACTTGACGAAATACGATGTCGAGACAATCCACAAGATGGTCTATCATCTCTTTGGTATGTAGCGGGCCTGGCGTAATACGTAGCCGTTCTGTACCGCGCGGAACGGTTGGATAGTTAATTGGCTGGATATACAGATTATGCTCTTGCAATAAAGTCCAGCTAATTTCAGATGTTTTCGTCGCATCAGCGACCATAACGGGCACAATATGCGTGGTGCTGTTCATCGCTGGCAAGCCCCGTTCCCGCAACTTTTCTTTAAGGTAGTTTGCCTGCTGTTGTTGTTTTTGGCGCTCTTCATTTGAGCTGCGCAGATACCGGATAGAAGCAAGGGCAGCTTCTGCTAATGCAGGCGGCATTGCGGTGGTAAAAATAAAACCAGAACCATAGCCGCGTACCGCATCACAAAGGGCGTCACTGCCAGCAATATAGCCCCCCATCGCACCAAAGGCTTTGCCTAGCGTGCCTTGAATGATATCAATTTCATGTTCAATGCCGTCGCGCTGGGCAATGCCGCCGCCCCGTGCGCCATACATACCAACTGCATGCACCTCATCTAGATAGGTCATAGCGTTATATTTTTTTGCTAGTGCTACAATCTCGCTAATAGGGGATACATCGCCATCCATTGAATAAACAGATTCAAAGATAATGACCTTATGCCGATCTTTAGGGAGGGATTTTAGCAGCTCTTCTAAATGGGCTGTATCATTGTGGCGGAAGATCATCTTCTCTGCACGGCCATAACGAATCCCAGAGATAATCGATGCGTGGTTCATCGAATCAGATAATATAATCGGGTTATCCAGCAAGCTGATAAGCGCGCTGATAGAGGCTTCATTGGCCACATAGCCAGACGTAAACACTAAAGCGCGCTCTTTGGTGTGTAGGCTAGCAAGCTCATCCTCTAGCGCAACAATAGATGCGCTTGTACCAGAAATGTTGCGGGTACCGCCGGCGCCTGTGCCATGCGCACTTACCGCATCACGCATTGCTTCGATAGCATGCTCGCTCTGGCCCATCCCAAGATAATCATTTGAACACCAAATGATCACCTCTCTACCCCCTGATGGGTGATTCCATAAAGCATAGGGATGACGACCTGTCAGACGTTCAAGCTCGACAAAATGACGATACCTGTTCTCGTCTTTCAGCTGCCCTACTTTTTCTTGTAACAGCGACTGATAATCCAACTGACTTCCCCGTTTTCAGCTTGAGTGCGATAAACATATCGCGCGCAATACGCCACTTGTCCCTAAGTGCAAATCATAGCCACTTTGTCAGCGAGCATCAATAACAGATGCTAGGGTGCGACAATTAGGATATTTAAGCTCATAGAAGACTATTCTGCAGCTACAGTATCTTCTGGTATTTTCAACCGTGCGGCGGCAAATTTAAGCTCAGGTATTTTGCCGTAAGGGTCAAGGGCTGGGTTAGTTAGAATATTGGCAGGGGCTTCGGTAAAACAGAAGGGTATGAAAATCATCCCTTTTGGCAGATTAGGATCGATGCGCGCAAATAGCGCAATTTCGCCGCGCCGTGTTTCCACCGCCACATTTTGCCCCGGGGTTATCGCCAAATCAGACATATCTTCAGGGCTTATATGCACTTCAGCTTCGGGTTCTAGTGCATCTAGCACCTGCGCGCGCCTAGTCATAGAGCCAGTATGCCAATGTTCTAGCAATCTGCCTGTGGACAGCACCAAGGGGAAGGCATCATCCGGGACTTCATCTGGTGGCAGCACAGAGGCCGGGGTCATGCGCCCGCGCCCGCTAGGCGTGGGAAAAGCATCAGAGAAAATAATATCTGCACCTTCACTCTGCTCATCTGCGCAAGGGTAGGTAACTGCATCTTCTGCCTCTAGGCGCTGCCATGTAATCCCGGTGAGGGACGGCATTACAATCCGCATTTCATTGAAAATATCAGCTGGGTTTTGATAGTTCCAGCTTTGCCCCATACGGTTTGCCAATTCCTGAATTATCCACCAATCTTGACGCGCATCGCCCGGCATTGGTACAGCAATCCGCCCCATCTGAACGCGGCGGTCAGTGTTGGTTACAGTCCCCGTTTTTTCAGGGAATGCAGAAGCTGGCAGAATCACATCAGCAAAGGCTGCTGTTTCGGTCATAAAAATATCCTGAACGACCAAATGCTCTAGGCGCGCAAATCCCTCTCTAGCATGCGCTTGGTCAGGATCAGACATGACCGGGTTTTCACCCATCACATAAATTCCCTTGATGTTCCTGTCATAAGCAGCATCAGCAATTTCAACGACTGTTAGCCCTTTTTCTGTATCGAGTTGTACTTCCCACAGTTTTTCATACTCGCTGCGAACATTAGCATCTTCTACAGAGCGGTAATCGGGGAAAAACATCGGGATAAGACCCGCATCAGACGCGCCTTGTACATTGTTCTGGCCGCGAAGTGGATGCAGACCTGCCCCTGGTTTGCCAACATTACCGGTAAGCAAAGCTAGCGATATCAGGCAGCGTGCATTGTCGGTGCCATGAGTATGCTGAGATACACCCATACCCCAGAAAATAATACCCGCCTTAGCCGCAGCAAATTGGCGCGCAACAGACCGTATGGTTTCTGCGTCAATCCCGCAGATAAGTGCCATCTTTTCTGGGCTGGTCGCCTTTGTCTGCTCAACAAGGGCATCAAAGCCTTCTGTATGGGCTTCAACATAGGCTTTGTCATAAATTTGCTCATCAATGATGGTGTGGAGTATGCCATTAAGGAGCGCCACATCACTGCCCGGTACAAAGTTTAGCGAAGCCTCAGCATACCTATCTAGGGCTTGACCGCGTGGATCCATAACAAACAGCTTAGCCCCAGCCTTTGCGGCATTTTTAATATAAGTAGCCGCAACCGGATGATTAACAGTAGGATTAGCACCAATAACGATAATCGCATCAGCGTTCAGGCATTGGGAAAAAGAGGCTGTTACCGCACCAGAGCCAATATTCTCAAGTAAAGCTGCCACCGAAGAGGCATGACATAGCCGTGTGCAATGATCGACATTATTAGTGCCAAAACAGGTGCGCACCAGCTTTTGTACCAGATAAGCTTCTTCATTTGTGCCTTTAGCAGAACCGAATCCAGCCAGCGCAGACGCCCCATCGCGTTCTTTGATGGCTATAAACTTTTTCGCAGCAACCTCTAGCGCTTCTTCCCAGCTTGCTGGGCGGAAATGCGTTAAGGGGTTGGCCGGATCAAAGGGCAGGGAGGCTTCTTTTGGAACATCCTCTCGGCGGATAAGTGGCTGGGTCAGCCGCTCTGGGTTATGGATATAATCAAAACCATATCGACCCTTTACACAAAGCCGGCTGTTATTAGCAGGCCCGCTGCGACCATTTACGGAAACAATTTTATCTTCCCTGACATTAAAAGTCAGCTGGCAGCCTACCCCGCAATAGGGGCAAACAGAATCAACTTGTTTATCTGGGGTGATGGCCAGCTTTTGGTCTTCTGCCAGCATTGTTTTTGGCATAAGCGCGCCAGTAGGGCAGGCTTGCACACATTCCCCGCAACCCACACAAGTAGAGGCACCCATATCATCATCAAAATCAAAAATGATATGCGCATCCGCACCGCGCCCGGCAAGGCCAATAACATCATTTACCTGAACTTCACGGCAGGCACGCACACATAGATTACATTGGATACACGCATCCATATTGACCGCAATCGCTGGATGGCTGCTATCAGCCGTTGGTTTGGTTTTGCTGTTAAACCGGCTGGTCTGGATGTTTTGTTTATCTGCATAGAACCAAAGATGCGAGCTTGGGTCATGCGCATCACTTCGCGCAGGCTGGTCTGCTAGCAGTAATTCCATCACCATCTTTCGTGATTTTTCTGCACGCTCACTTTTGGTGCTCACCTTCATGCCAGCAGCGGCTTTGCGCTGGCAGGAGGCAGCCAAAACCCGCTCACCCTCGATTTCAACCATGCAAGCGCGGCAATTTCCATCCTCGCGGTAATTATCATCATCTTTATAGCAAAGATGGGGGATATCTACCTCTAAACGCTTAGCAAGCTGCCAGATAGTGTCTTCAGCAGTGGCAGATATTTCCTGACCGTCAATTTCTAGGGTAAAGGAGGCATTTTTAACTATATCGTCCATTTTTTAAAATCCCCTAATCCGTGCCTGCTGGCTTTTGCGTCTTTTGGCCTGTGCTTGGAATGCTCTCTGGAAAATGCTTCATCACGCTTAGGAGCGGGTTAGCGGCGGCTTGACCTAGTCCGCAAATACTAGCATCCGCCATGGTTTGAGATAGCTCTTGTAATAAGGCGGTATCAGGTGCCTGTGTTTCCATCAGCATCACCGCTTTTTCAGTTCCAGAACGGCAAGGCGTGCATTGACCGCAGGATTCATGCTTGAAAAATTGCATTAAATTAAGCGCTGCTTGCCACATATCATCTTGGTCCGATAAAACGACAACAGCGTGTGAGCCAACAAAACATCCCTCATCCGCCAGCGCACCACCAAAATCAAGTGGGATATCTGATTTTGATGTGGGCAGGATGCCGCCAGACGCACCGCCAGGCAAATAGGCCTTAAAGTGATGCCCGTCTGCCATCCCGCCACAGGCTTCGATAAGTTCTGCAACACTACTGCCAGCTGCAGCCCGGATTACGCCCGGTTTAGCCACGCGACCAGATACAGAATAGCTGCGAAAACCAGGATGTTTTGGCTTGCCTTGCTGGTTATACCAATGCGCACCCTGTTCCAGAATATCACGCACCCAATAAAGGGTTTCGATATTATTTACCAAGGTTGGGCGATTAAACAGGCCACATTCTGCAACATAAGGGGGGCGGTGACGCGGCAGGCCGCGCTTGCCCTCAATACTCTCGATCATTGCTGATTCTTCACCGCAAATATACGCGCCAGCCCCGCGCCGAATTTCCAGCTTCATATGGCTAGCAAGCCCAGCTCGCTCAACCTTTGCTATCTCATTATAAAGCATCGCGATAATTTCGGGATATTCATCACGAACATAAAGGTAGGCTGTATCAATGCCAACCAGATGTCCTGCTATTAAAACGCCTTCAATCATCCGGTGCGGATCGGTACTCAAATACAGCCTGTCTTTAAACGTGCCGGGCTCGCCTTCATCACCATTGATAGCCATTAGTCGTGGCCCGTCATAACTTGCCACAATCTGCCATTTACGGCCGGTGGGAAAACCAGCACCGCCCAATCCGCGTAATTGTGCTGCTGCTAGCTCTGTCATCAGCGCGTCATTATCAGCTGTGCCAGATTGCAAAGCCGCAGCCAGTTTATAGCCGCCTGTTTCGCGATAGGCGTTAAAATCAATATAGTCGTTAAGGACAGCAGGATGGGCAGGGGTAGTAATCGCTGCTTTGATGCCAGCAAGATTATTTTGCTGGATAAGGGCATGGCCATCTGCGACCGCAGGGGCCCTATCACATGCACCAAGACAAGGAGCTGTAATAATGCGCACCTCCTCATTTGCGAGCTTGGCTGCTTCTGCAAGCAGCTCATTTGCCCCTGCCATCATACATGATAGGGACGTGCAAACACGGATAGTGCGGGCAGGCGGGGCTTGCTCGCCTTCTTTGACAAGGGTGAAATGGTCATAAAAGCTAGCCACTTCCCAAACCTCTGCCATAGGCAGGCGCATCAGATGTGCTAATGCTGCCAGATGAGCAGCGCTTAGATGGTGATAATGGTCATTTATTTTGTGCAACGCTTCGATAAGATGATCTCGCGGCGGCGGGGTGTTACCAAACAGCTCGCGCATTTGCTCAATAGCGGCAGGGTCAATTTGACGCCCCTTTGGCTTGAAACGTCCTTTCTTGGAACCAAATTTCCTACCCATCTGCGATTCTGGCATATTGCATCTTCCCCAAAAACTCTTTTTACCCCATCGGTACTTTTTTCACCCATAATTTGCCGCTATTGCAAAGCGTTCTATAACAGGTTAGGGGCAAAATTTGTCTCATCAGCGACAGGTGTAAGGCTTATCTTGTCTGCAAGGATGATGGTCTTGCCCATATGTTCAAAATTTACTGTAATTCGGTTACCAATAATCGACTGAACTTGCCCTTGACCCCATTCTGGCTCAGTGGGATGGCGCACAAAATCTCCTACGCTAAACTCATATACCATCACACAGCCCTTTCACATTATAGCCGATAAGCATTCCCCTTTAATTTAACCTATCAGAAAGCTTGCTTATTAAGCAAAGAAACTAGCAGTCAAGAAAGGGGTAGGGGCGTTCCGCATCATAAAAAACACCCAAGAGGCGTGGTGCAAACAACCTCTTGGGTGGCAATTAAACTGGTTCACAGTGGTTGTTTTTAAATCATGAGTTGCAGAAATGAAGCCATGAGGAAACAGGTGACCTAAACCGCTATTTGTTCTTCGTTTGCATCCTCATCACGCAAGACATATCCCTGTCCCCAGACAGTGTCTATCTTGGCACTTTTCAAACCACTTTTTTCTAACTTGCGCCGCAATTTGCAGACAAAAACATCAATAATTTTGCTATCTGGCTCATCAATTCCGCCATATATATGCGCAATAAAGCTTTCCTTGCTCAATACAGCTCCTTTGCGCATGCATAAGAGATGCACAATCTGATATTCTTTTTGTGTTAGGGGCACAAACTTGCCATCAATGGAAATTAAATTGCGGCTGAGATCCATGGTCATATTGCCAGCTTGAATAAGTGCAGAAGCATGTCCATTTGCCCGCCGGATAATAGCTTCAAGATAGGCAAGTAGCTCATATCTATCAAACGGCTTGGTAAGGTATCCGTCTGCCCCCGCACCAAGCGCAGTGATCCGATCATCTACCCGGCTATTACCTGAAATAACTAAAATAGGGGCAGGCAGGTAACTCTTGCGGATCAGACGGGTTAGGCGCGTGCCATCCCCATCTGGCAAATTGATGTCCAATAAAACGGCATCAATATGACTATGGCTTAATTCATTTAGCGCCTCTTCAATGGTTTTAGTGTGCACATGGTGATACCCAGCTTGAGACAGGGTAATGCCAATAGCGTCAGCAATAACTGTATCATCTTCGACAATAAGGATATTCATAGGATGATGGCCTTTCTAACGTTGCGTTACTGCTCAATTCTTTAAAACCGCCATCTCTTTTAAAAAAAAGCAGGCGCTGTTAATGAACTGTTCAGCATTCATTAAGATGTTTTGAAAAAATAAGCGTTAAAGGCAAATCACATATGCGTGATTGGCAAGGTTAGAAATTCCCAAAATTTGGGAGAAATGCATGATGAAGCATTGAAAAAATTTTGACTTTTCATGATGCACAATTTGGGCTTGAAAGGCAGCGGAAATTACAGTAACACATGCTTTAATTGTAAAAGGTGCTAGTAAAAACTTGCTAGTAGAAATTGAAATTAGGGGTGTCAGTTCTGACGGTGCAAATGATTAATTAGGGAAATAGACGCGAAAATGCATCTATCCCTTTATTTGATTAGCCAAGATGAATGAGACTGAAGATTAGATTTATAAAGGATGTTAATGATGAGTTCCGTTGCATCAAAAATCATAGATACACCAATTGCTAGCCTGCCAGAGGGCTATAAGCCTTCTGCAAACGAAGAATTCATGAATGATTTGCAGCGAGAATATTTTCGCCAAAAATTAATGCATTGGCGTGCAGAGCTGCTAGATGAAGCCAACCAAACAATTGCCAATTTATCCACTGAGAGTCTGCATAAACCAGACCAGATAGACAGGGCGCAAATTGAAAGTAACGCGGCTTTAGACCTGCGAACCCGCGACCGTGAGCGCAAACTTTTGCAAAAAATAGAAAATGCGCTCCGGCGTATCGAAGATGGCAGCTTTGGCTATTGTGTTGAAACAGATGAGCCGATTAGCCTTGCGCGGCTAGAAGCGCGTCCGATAGCTTCGCTTAGCCTGCAGGCCCAAGAGCAGCACGAAAAGATGGAGCGCGTGCACCGCGATGATTAGTGGGGTTGCGGCAGAAATAAAAGCTTAACCGTTCCAACTTGATGAGGCGGATTTAATTTAATCAGCATCATCCCCCAAAAAAATAGTGAGAAAAGGTGCGGGCCATTTGGCGCGCATTTTTTTGTCTCTAATTATAGCAAGGAGCTAGGCAATAACGTGGTAAGAGTTGGGAAATAGCGCCTAAATAGCGTGGTAAGGTAAAAAACTCAAACCTAATATTCTGAAAAATAACAATAAAAATAAGAAATAGAACAAAGGCAGAATATAGCATTGCAAATAGAACAAAAATAGAACATACTGCAAGCCTTATAAGTTTTGACGGAAAAGTTTTTAGTAAAATATTTCCCAAGCCGCGACCAGTTATGGACAGGCGGTTCAGACTATGCAACATGGAGGCTTCTTGAAATGTCAGCAGAACTCGTGGATTTTAAAATGAATGCAAATGATAAGAGCAAAGCGCTAGATGCCGCAATTGGCCAGATTGAAAAGGCCTTTGGCAAAGGCTCTGTTATGAAGCTTGGCCAGCGCGATAGCGTGGTAGATATTCAAGCGATATCTACAGGCTCACTTGGTTTGGATATTGCGCTGGGCATAGGCGGCTTTCCAAAGGGGCGTATTGTTGAAATTTACGGCCCTGAATCTTCTGGTAAAACAACCTTGGCATTGCATGCGGTAGCCGAAGCGCAGGCAAAGGGCGGGAATTGTGCCTTTGTGGATGCTGAACATGCCCTTGACCCGATTTATGCGCGCAAACTAGGGGTCAATTTGGATGAGCTGCTTATTTCTCAGCCAGATGCTGGTGAGCAGGCATTGGAAATCGCTGATACGCTGGTTCGCTCTGGGGCTATTGATGTGCTAGTCGTTGACTCGGTAGCCGCACTGGTACCGCGTGCTGAACTAGAAGGGGAGATGGGTGACCATCATGTTGGCTTGCACGCCAGATTGATGTCACAGGCTTTACGAAAGTTAACCTCTTCAATTGCGCGTTCTAATTGTTTGGTTATCTTCATCAATCAAATTCGTTTGAAAATCGGCGTGATGTTTGGCAATCCAGAAACAACAACTGGCGGCAATGCTCTGAAATTCTATGCTTCTGTTCGTTTGGATATTCGCCGGATCGGCGCGATTAAGGACAAGGATGATGTGGTCGGCAACCAGACCCGTGTGAAGGTCGTGAAAAACAAAGTCGCCGCCCCGTTTAGAACTGTCGAGTTTGATATCATGTATGGAGAGGGTATTTCTAAGCTTGGCGAGCTTCTAGATCTAGGGGTTGCGGCTGGTTTGGTTGAAAAATCTGGCTCTTGGTTCTCTTATGGAGAACAACGTATTGGGCAGGGCCGTGAAAATGCCAAAAATTTCTTGCGGGAAAACCCTGATATGGCCAATGATCTTGAGGTGTCTATTCGCCAGAATGCAGGGCTTGTCCAAGAAAAGATGATGGATGAAAATGTTGCAGATGACGCGGATAGCTCAGAAGCGGATAGCCCAGAATAAGTTCTTTAAATAATAAAATCTCCTTATCAAAACCCGGCGCGGATAGCTTTCTATATCTGTTAGCCGGGTTTTTTAACGCATGAAGGTTTATTTACGTGCTGGGTTAGGATGTTTTTCGGCCTGTTTCAGCTTTTGTTCTATCCAGTGCATTAACTGGACAAGACAGCCTTGTTCAGGCTAACAATATAGGCTATTTCTTGTGGCGTTTTTATGGATGTTTTTTGCCGTATTAACGCATTATTTGTTCAAATTAAGGGCCTATCATGTCTAGTGTCAGCGATATTCGCAGCCAATTTCTGAATTTTTTTGATGAGCGAGATCATCAAATCGTCGCATCAAGCCCCCTTGTGCCGCAAAATGATCCTACCTTGATGTTTGCTAATTCAGGTATGGTGCAATTTAAAAACGTATTTACTGGCCTTGAAACGCGTGATTATAAACGCGCTTCTACCTCGCAAAAATGTGTGCGTGCTGGCGGCAAGCATAATGACCTTGAAAATGTAGGCTACACGGCTCGCCACCATACTTTTTTTGAAATGCTCGGTAATTTCAGCTTTGGTGATTATTTCAAGGACGTTGCGATCGAACAAGCATGGCAACTTATCACAGGTGAGTTCGGGCTGGATAAAGATAAGCTGCTCGTTACCGTTTATTCTGAGGATGAAGAGGCAGCTGGGCTGTGGCGCCGTATTGCGGGGCTAAGTGATGAGCGCATTATTCGTATTTCTACGTCTGATAATTTCTGGTCGATGGGTAATACAGGGCCATGTGGGCCATGCTCTGAGATTTTCTATGATCATGGCGCGCATATTGAAGGCGGCCCTCCTGGCTCGCCAGATGAAGATGGCGATCGTTTTATTGAGATTTGGAATTTGGTGTTCATGCAATATGAACAAACCGAAACAGAACGCTTGAATTTACCGCGTCCATCTATTGATACTGGTATGGGTTTGGAGCGTATTGCAGCTGTTTTGCAAGGCAAGCATGATAATTACGATATCGATTTGATGCGCGCGCTTATAGAAGCGTCAGCTGATGTATCTAATACCGATGCTAATGGTGCGCATAATGTTTCACACCGTGTGGTAGCAGATCATTTGCGCTCTGCTGGATTTTTGATAGCAGATGGTGTTTTGCCGTCGAATGAAGGGCGAGGCTATGTCCTGCGCCGGATTATGCGCCGTGCGATGCGCCATCTACACCAGCTTGGCTGTGCGGACCCGGTAATGTTTAAACTGGTGCCGGCTCTGGTAAAGGAGATGGGCGCGCATTATTCAGAATTGAAACGTGCAGAGCCGCTTATAGCGGAAACCCTAAAGCTAGAAGAAACGCGATTTAAAGATGCGCTAGCAAGGGGCTTGAAAATCTTAAATGCAGAGATTGAAGGTAAGGCATCATCTGGTACGCTGGATGGCCAGACAGCATTTAAGCTCTATGACACTTATGGCTTTCCATTGGACTTAACTCAAGATTTCATGCGTGGCTTTGGCTGGTCTGTGGACACAGATGGATTTAACGCGGCGATGGCTGCGCAAAAGCAGGCGGCACGACAGGCATGGTCTGGCTCTGGTAGTAAGGCGGATAGCCGGTTGCTGCTAGAACTGGCTGACGAAAAAGGGCCAACTGAGTTTTTGGGGTATACGCGGCTATCTTCTGAGGCGGTTGTAGAAACCCTTATCAAGGATGATAAAATTTGTGCGGTTGCAAAGGCTGGCGACAGTATGCAAATGACCGCAAATCAGACTGTCTTTTACGGGGAATCTGGTGGTCAGGTGGGGGATACAGGCATACTGACATGGGCAGATGGACATGGCCGTATAACTAATACTACCAAGACTGCTGGGCTATTTATCCACGATATTGAGATAGAGGAAGGCAGCCTTGCCCCACAACAATCAGTTACCATGCAAGTAGACGCAAAACGGCGCAAAAGCTTGCGTGCCCATCATAGCGCTACCCACCTTCTGCATGAAGCGCTGCGAGAGGTTTTAGGTGAGCATGTTGCCCAGAAAGGCTCACTAGTTTCGCCAGAACGGCTACGTTTTGATTTCTCACATCCGCAAGCGATGACGGAAAATGAAATCGCTGAGGTGGAGGCAATTGTGAATGCCCGTATTCGTCAGAATAGTGAAGTAAATACCCGCATCATGACCCCAGATGAAGCTACTCAGGAGGGCGCACTTGCCCTGTTTGGTGAAAAATATGGGGATGAGGTTCGGGTTGTCTCTATGGGCGGTGATGCCCATGATACGGGCAAAAAGGCGGCATGGTCAGTGGAATTATGTGGTGGCACACATGTCCAGCATACTGGGGATATTGCCTTGTTGAAAGTGCTTTCTGAGGGCGCTGTAGCGGGCGGTGTGCGCCGGATTGAGGCCATTGCACATGCAAGCGGTCTGAACTGGCTTGCTGCACGTGATGCGATGCTGACAGATGTTGCAAATCAGCTGAAGACGCCGTCTGAGCAGGTGGGCGATCGTATTGCCCAATTGTTAGATGACCGCAAGCGTATGGAAAAAGAAATTAGCGGTTTGCGGCAAAAGCTTGCAACTGGCGGCGGGGCTGAAAATCAGGCAGAAAATATTGGTAATATCTCTTTTGTGGGCAAGGTTTTGGCCGACACGCCGCCACGCGATCTAAAACCTATGGCAGATAGCCTGCGGCAAGGGTCAAACCCGTGCATTATCTGTCTTGTCTCTGCTTTTGAGGGCAAGGCTTCTATCGTAGTATCGGTTAGCGATGCGCTGATAAGAGATTTTAACGCGGTGGAGTTGGTTAAACTGGCATCTGAGGCAGTGGGCGGCAAGGGCGGCGGCGGCCGGCCAGATATGGCGCAAGCTGGTGGACCAGATGCTGATAAGGCTGATGAAGCTGTGGCAGCTGTCCGCAGCGCGATAGGCGGTTAAAAAAAGGCCAGCTTCTAAAAAAAAGCTGGCCTTTTATGTATGTAATATCTGTTTTTGACAGGAATTAGCTGGCCATTGCCTTTTGCAGATTAACGTCTAGCGCATCCAAAAAGCCATCTGTTGTCAGATAAGGCTGGTCAGCGCTAACCAGCAATGCCAAATCTTTGGTCATCTGGCCATTTTCAACGGTTTCGATGCAAACGCGCTCCAGTGTTTCGGCAAATTTAGCGACCTCTGGTGTGTCATCAAATTTTGCACGATAGCTAAGCCCGCGTGTCCAAGCAAAGATAGACGCAATAGGGTTAGTCGAGGTTTCTTTGCCTTGCTGGTGCTGGCGATAATGACGGGTAACCGTCCCATGCGCCGCTTCTGCTTCAACGGTTTTACCATCTGGTGTCATCAGCACAGAAGTCATTAGACCTAGCGATCCAAACCCTTGCGCAACGGTGTCAGACTGCACATCCCCATCATAGTTTTTACAAGCCCAAACAAAGCCACCTTCCCATTTCATCGCACAAGCAACCATATCATCTATCAATCGATGTTCATAAATGATGCCAGCGGCTTCGAACTTTTCTTTATATTCGGTTTCAAAAACCTCTTCAAACAGGTCTTTAAAGCGGCCATCATAGACCTTCAAAATGGTGTTTTTGGTCGAAAGATATACAGGCCAGCCCAGATCAAGACCATAATTCATACAAGCGCGCGCAAAGCCGCGGATAGACTCGTCCAAATTATACATTGCCATGGCAACACCGCCATCTGGGAAGTCAAACACGGTATGAGTGGTCGCCTCGCTGCCATCTGCTGGCTGGAAAGTCATCGTCAATGTGCCAGGCCCGCTAACCTTCATATCAGTTGCCCGATATTGGTCACCAAAAGCGTGGCGGCCAATAACAATAGGCTGGGTCCAGCCGGGAACTAGACGCGGTACATTGCTGCAAATGATAGGCTGGCGAAAGACGGTGCCGCCCAAAATATTACGGATTGTGCCATTAGGGGATTTATACATCCGATTCAAATCGAATTCTTTAACCCGTTCTTCATCTGGGGTGATGGTCGCGCATTTAATAGCTACCCCGTATTTCTTAGTAGCATTCGCAGCGTCAACGGTAATCTGATCGTCTGTCTTGTCTCTGGCTTCAATACCTAAATCGAAATATTTTAAATCAATATCAAGATATGGATGGATAAGTTTATCTTTGATTTTTTGCCAGATGATGCGGGTCATCTCATCGCCGTCCATTTCAACGACAGGTGTTTTCACTTTGATCTTCGCCATAACGCTTCCCCCTCGATTACTGGCTAAATAAAATTAATGATTTTTACAAATTTTTGAAAAAACCAAACGGACGCAAATTGATTGATAGTGCGCACGTCTTTTATGTACTGGTTTTGCTATCTTTTCGCAAGGCTAAGACAGGGTTTTAGGCGGAGTTTTTCCCAAGATGCTGGTCGATAAGGTCAACAATATGATCAGGGTCGCTGCCAACATGGAAATCTATTATACCCCGATTATGCACAAAGCCTTGTTTGCCTGCATGTTCCAGCATACTGAGTAGCGGTTGCCAATAGCCTGCAATATCGAGCGCAAACACAGGTGCCTGTATCAAGCCTAACTGCTTCCATGTCATTACTTCCATCAATTCATCTAGGGTGCCTAGCCCGCCAGGCAGCACAATAAAGCCTGCTGAATCTTTATACATAGTTGCTTTGCGCTCATGCATGGATTCAACAATCAGCAGCTTTTGAATATCGGTGTTACCGACCTCCAGAGATTCCAAAAAATGTGGAATAATGCCGGTAACATGCCCGTCTGCGGTGATGGCGCCTTTTGCAAAAGCGCCCATCAATCCAGTACGGCCACCCCCATAAATAAAGCTAAAGTCTCGCGCCGCAAGCATACTGCCTAGCCGTTCTGACTGAAGCTCATATTGGTCATGGATACCTTTGGCGGCACCGGCAAAAACACAAAGCTGTCTCATATTTTTAAAAACCTTTATAAATTTTGCTAATTTAATCTAACCCCAAAAGCTTGATTTAACGCTAGGAGCTTAACCAACGCTGCGACAAATACCTAAAAATCAGACCGCTATCTATCTCTATTATGCCTGTTTTAGGGTGCAGTCTAGGACAGGCAACCTGCCGATGTCTATCTCTGATAAACAGGTTTGACAGATAGGTGCGTGAAAAGATTGTCATAATTTACTTTCATCGCTAGCATATCATTAAGGCTCAAGGTTAGCCGTCATGTCACGGGTTGCGGGGGAGGCAAATAAAATGCGGCTGATTATCGGATTGTTGTTACTTGGTGGCGGCGGATTGGCAGCTCTTGCAGTGGCGTGGTTTTTCTATTCGACTAGCGCATCATCAAACAGGAATGCGCAAACCGATGTTAGTGTTGCTGAGCCTGCGCAAACAGATGCAGCAAGCGCTTCTAAACCAGCCTCTTCAAACGCGAATGATGGCAAGGCTGAAGACAAGACAGAAATTACAAACACAGAGGATGCTGGCCAAGCTCAATTGATAATCGACGTGGCGCGTATTGGACCAGATGGGTCAGCTGTTATCGCTGGCACGGCGCCTCCAGAGACTGAAATCCGGCTACTAGATGGCAATCAGCCCCTTACCAATACTCTATCCAACAAGGATGGGGAGTGGGTTGCTGTACCAGATACTCTGCTGAAACCAGGCAATCATCTGATTATTGCTGAAATGACAGATGAAAATGGCCAGATTATCCGTGCCGAGCGAGGCGTTCTGATAGAGCTAGCAGATAATAATGCGCAAAAACCGTTGGTTGCCCTCGTGCCAATGACAGATGATGCGGCCGCTGAAATCCTGTCTGCACCAGAAACACTGGACGTAGCTGATGCATCTCCAGAAAATAATGGTCAAACAAATGCGGGGCAGGCACAAGCTGATAATGCTGAAGTGCTGGCTCAGAAAGAGGTGACCGCTATTTTGGTGATGCCGCCTGAAATTGCGCTAGGTACACTAAGCTGGAGCGATAATAATCAGCTACGCATCAAGGGGCGCTCAAATGGCGGGGTTGGTGTTTCTGGAAGTTTTGCTGGAAATGCATTTAGGGACATCATGTTTGAGCAAGACGGGGATAAGACTGGCGACTGGTCAGCGTTGGTATCGGTTCCTGACGCTAAAAAGGGACGCGCTCTTATTCAAACAAACCTGCTTGATATAGATGGTAGTATCGTTCTTAGCAGGCAGGTGGAGCTAGATTTAGCCCAGTTGGAAATCGGGCTTGATGGCAGTGAAATGGTTATAATTCGAAAAGGTGATATGCTCTGGCGTATTGCTTATCGCACCTATGGAAGCGGTATCCGCTATCTAGACATTGTAAAGCGTAATGCACGCCAGATTAACAATCCGGATCTAATTTACCCAGCACAGGTTTTTGCTCTTCCCGAAACAAAGGATAGTGCGCAATAACCTGCCTGATAGTCCGGAATAGAATAGGTAAAACAGGATATGATTAAAGACCTGTTTACAAATTATTTTCATATTCCCAGACAACAGCCTGGCTGGCCGTTGCTGGCTATTGCTGGCGGGCTTACCGTGATTTTAAGCGCGCTTTATCTGCCAGCTGGCCTTATAGGCTTTTCTGGATTTATCTATTTGCATATTATTTTGCATAGCCCCCGTCGTACTTTATCCGAACTGCCGTCAGGGCATATAACAGCGCCCATAGATGGACAGGTTTTGTGGGTGCATCATGATAAAATATCAGCGCGCACCACCGTTCGCTTGCGTCCAGATTGGTTCAATAGCCATATTGCTTATGCACCCATAGCTGGCCAAATTGACCAGATTATTTGGTATGATGGTCAATTTTCTAGTTTTGAGGATAATGCCTTGCCACCACAAGAAAATGCCCGTCAAGAGATAGGGATTCTTCCAGCGGCTAGCTCTTCTTCTGAGGACAGAATAACCCTTTGCCATCATGGTACGCCGATGAGCCGTATTCTACAAAGCTGTGTGCAAGAAGGCCGGAAAGTTAACCCTGAGATGCCGCTCGCACTTGGACTATTGCGCCCCAAAATTGATATCAGTTTTCCAGCGTCCTATGTGCCAAGCATTTATGCAGGTCAGCGCTGTCTGGCTGGTGAGACAAACATTGCTAAAAAAGATAAGTGAATTAGGTGAATGGCCAAAAAAAACATAGCTTACCTAACGGAGCTTTTTGATGTTTGATGCCTCTATTCGTCCTATAATTGACCCGCCGCTAAACCAGCTGGCAAGGGGCTGCGTGGCTGTTGGACTTACCGCAAACGGGCTTACAATTTTTGGGTTTATCTTTGGTATTTTTTGCGCTGTTTTTATCTCAATGGGCTTTTTTCTGGCTGCGCTCATCTGCCTGTTATTGAACCGTCTTTGTGATGGGCTAGATGGGGCAGTTGCCCGGCGTCAGGGCAGCACTGATTTTGGCGGCTATCTCGATATTGTGTGCGATTTTATTTTCTATGCAATGGTGCCTTTTGCCTTTGTTGTTTTCTCTTTAGAAAATGCATTAGCGGCAGGATTTTTGATGCTAAGCTTTGTTGGCACCGGTAGTAGTTTCCTCGCCTATGCTATTTTAGAAGCTAAAAACCCTGATGCGGTGCGCGCCAAAGCAGCAATGCGGGCATCGGGTAAAAAAAGCTTTTTCTATCTTGGTGGGCTGACTGAGGGGACAGAAACCATCGCTGTGTTTTTATTAATGCTTTTATTTCCAGCTTGGTTTGGGGTGCTTGCGTGGGTGTTTGGCTGTTTATGTGTTATTACGACAGGTTGGCGCGTTCATGCTGCTTTTTCAGATTTCGCGGATTGAGAAAATTTACCAAAAATAACGAAATGCAGAGTTGAAACAAAGCCTGAACCATGTAACTAAATAATGTGGGGTAGAATGGCGATTTCCCATTCTAAAAATTAAATCACTGCTCGTAGATAAGCGGAGTAAAAAATGAAATTTGGAATTGGTCAGACTGTTAAACGCTTGGAAGATCAAAATCTGCTAACAGGTAAAGGCGTATTTACTGACGATCAGATGCCAGGCGAGGGGCGAGCCGTAGCTTTCCTGCGGGCACCATTTGCGCATGCTATCATCACCCATCTAGATATAAGCGCAGCCCGCACCGCTGAGGGGGTAGTTCTGGCGGCAAGTCAGGCAGATTTGGATGCTGATAATGTTGGTGAAATTAACTGTAATTTCTACCCTGAAAACCGCGATGGTAGTCAGGTTCCGCGAACAACTAAGCCGCCAATGGCACGCGGTAAGGTGCGCCATGCTGGCGATCTGGTTGCCATGGTTGTCGCTGAAACGCGCCAACAAGCCATGGATGCGCTTGACCTTATCGAGGTAGATTATGACCCGCTTGATGCGGTTACTGATGTGTATGATGCGATGCGCCCCGAAGCACCGCAACTGCATGACGAATATCTGAATAATATCGTTTTTGATTGGGAAGCTGGTGATATTGACAATGCGCGCACAAAGCTAGATGCGGCGCTGGCAAAGGGCGCAACGCTGGTTGAAATAGACGTAGTTAATAGCCGGGTGATGCCAAATGCGATGGAAACACGCCCTGTGGTTGCGATGCCATCTGAGGAAACTGGAGGCTTGCGCGTGTGGCTGCCTAGTCAGGGGCCGGTTGGCCTTGCTGGCCAGATTGCCACCGCGCTGGGTTATAAAGATGAGCAGTTGCAAATCCTGACAGGGGATGTAGGTGGCGGTTTTGGCTATAAGATTTTTCTGCACCCTGAACAGCTTTGTATTGCATGGGCAGCAAAGGTCACTCAAAGTTTTGTGCGTTGGCAACAGGACAGGTCTGATGCGTTTTTGTCTGACTTGCATGGCCGCGATAATCGTTCGGTTGCGCGGGCGGCTGTTGATGATAAGGGGCGTGTGCTGGCACTTGATGTTCGTGTGCATGCTAATATGGGCTCATGGCTATCTAATTTTTCGTGTTATATTCCGACCCTTTCAGCCTGCCGTACCTTAACTGGGCCTTACGATATCCAAGATGCGGGTATGCAGGTACTTGGTATTGTAACCAATACACCAGCAGTAGATGCATTCCGCGGGGCTGGACGGCCAGAGGCAAATTATTTGCTGGAGCGGCTAATGGATCATATTGCGGCTGAGGTGGGGTTAGATAGGGTTGCGGTGCGCAATGAAAACCTTATCAAGGCAGAGCAAATCCCTTATGCAATGGTTGAAGGGGGAACGGTCGATTCAGGCGATATGCCGGGTCTGCTTGCGGATGCGATGGAAAAAGCAGACTGGCAGGGATTTGAGGCACGGCGACGTGCGGCGCGCGCAAATGGTAAATATCGCGGTATCGGCCTTTCTATGTATTTGGAACAATGTGGCGGCGGTGGCGGCTCGGGTGTTGATATTGAGTTTGAGGCAGATGGTACAGCTGTTATTTATGCTGCTCAGCAGGATAACGGCCAAGCGCATCGTACAACCTTAACTCAGATATTTTCTCACCAGCTAGGCTATGATGCTGAGAAGATCAAAATCGTTCAAGGGAACAGCTTGCGCACGCCTGCAGGCACTACAGGCGGTGCGCGTATGTCTGCTGTGCTAGGCTCAACCCTATCGCAGGCAGCTGATCTAATAGCTGAAAAGGCTATGCCCTTTGCTGCAGAGCAGCTAGAGGTAGATCTGAGCGACATCCAATTTGCCGATGGGCTATTTAGTGCAGCTGGTAGTAACCGTTCTATCGAAATCGAAGAATTGGTAGGACTGTTGGCAACTGACACACCCGCAACGCATCCACTAAATCAGAAACATCTCTATACCACCAAAGGCGCGAGCTACCCTTATGGTTGTCATATCGTTGAGATAGAGGTGGATATGGCAACCTTGAAGCCGCAAATTCTGGCCTATACGGTTGTAGATGATATCGGCAACGTGATTAATCCGATGACCTTTGCTGGCCAAATTCATGGCGGTATTGCCCAAGGGGTAGGGCAAGCTTTATATGAGCATGTTGCCTTTGACCCAGATGGCCAGCTTTTGGCCGGATCGCTGATGGATTATACACTTCCGCGTGCAGATCATCTGCCTTCTTTTTCAATTTCCACCCGCAGCACAGTTTGCAAAAATAATGTGCTAGGCGTTAAAGGTGTTGGGGAGGCGGGTGCCATAGGCGCGCCGCCCGCGGTAATCTCTGCGCTTTGCGACGCGTTGGGTGTTGTGCATATTGATATGCCAGCTACATTGCAAAAAATTTGGGAAACCATGAAACCTAAAAAGGAAGCAATATGAGCCAGAAAATCGTTAAATCAGACGAAGAATGGCGTGCCCAGCTAAGCGATGAGCAATATCGGGTTACGCGTAAACATGCAACTGAACGCGCCTTCACCGGAAAATATCATGATAATCACCAGACAGGCGCTTATGCGTGTATCTGTTGTGGGGCGGAGCTGTTTCATAGTGATACCAAATTTGATTCAGGCACAGGATGGCCCTCTTTCACAGCACCGTCTATGGAAGAGAATGTTGGGCAAAAATCAGACCGAAGCTTTTTTATGGTGCGCACCGAAGTGCATTGCGCACAATGTGAGGCGCATTTAGGGCATGTGTTTGATGATGGGCCAGTAGATGCAGGCGGCTTGCGCTATTGCATCAATTCTGCCTCTCTTGACTTCCAAAAAGATGAATAGCCTTGGTGGATAAATTCACGATTTCTCTGAGATGAGGGGTTCTGGCAATGGCTGCGCTCACGAAAATGCGCGGGGGAGGGAGAACCAACGCAAAGCTGGGCGCTAAAAAGCCAATTGCCAGAATTCTTGATTACAGTAAGCGCCCTCTTAAAGCTAATCCTGCTATCTAGCTAATCCTGTCGGGAAAACAATGGATTAAGAGCGGTGATTTTCGCGGCGATGCTGCCTCATCTCATCACGGGTGATATGGCCGTCACTGTCCTTATCAACAGCACTGAACATGCTTAGATGACGGTTGGAGAATTCGTCTAAACTGATCTGTCCATTGCCATCTGCATCTAGACCGGAAAAGCGGGATTTCAGCATCTGATTAACTTCCTCCAGTGAAATCTTCCTGTCTTTATTGCTATCAATAGCATGGAAAAGGGACTTAAACCCATGGCGATGCTTATGCGCCGCACCAGTGTCTTTTTGCTCTTCTAGAGGCTGGTTGGATTGGATATTGCTGCCTGCTTTTTGTTTATTTTGATTTACATGCGCAAATCCGCTAACAGTTACCACACTCAACGCGCCTGTTAGGGCGATTAACCAGTAATATTTTGACTTCATTTCAGCTCTCCTTTAATGCTCACTTCTTTTTTAAAATGTTGGCGAAATAGATTTGCTGAATAAATATGCTAAATAAATTTGCCAGATTGGTTTTGCGGGTAATTGCTAGTCCGCAAAATTTTTAACTTCACAATTCGCAGTACAACAGGCAAATTGGGCGAGTTTCCGGCTACATAATGGCAAGAAAAGGGCTTTCGGTAAAAAGGCATCGGGGCAGGCAGAAATTTTAGGGTATAAGGCATAAAAAATGACGGATTCAACGCATTCAAAAATTACAGGTACAACAAGCCTTTTTGGCTGTCTTGCCTATCCAGCCGGCCATGTGCGCGCGCCGATGATTTTTAATTCCATTTTTGAAGAACAAAATCTTGATAAGGTGATGGTCGCTATGAGTATTCCTGCTGAGGGTTTGGCGGCCTGTATAGAAGGCTTGCGCGCGCTCACCAATTTCAAGGGTGCGGCGGTAACCATTCCCCATAAAATGCCACTTGCCGCGCTCTGTGATGAGCTGGGGCCCGGTGCTCAAGCAGCGGAAGCGGTAAATGCGGTGGCTTTTACAGCTGATAGGCGCCTAATCGGAGATAATTTTGATGGGGAGGGGTTTGTTGCTGGCTTGCGTGGGGAAAACCCATGTAATGTGCCAGAGGCTGAAATTTTTACAGGCAAAAAAGCCCTGCTGGTTGGGGCAGGCGGGGCAGCCCGCGCGATAGCGCTGGCAATGTCACGCTGTGATTTGGCACAAATTGACATTACGAACCGCACCCCTGAAAACGCTGAAAAAGCTGTGCGCCTTGCACAAAAAATTGTGCCAGATGCGCCAGCCCAAAGCATAGCGGGTGCGGAGATAGACTTTGCTAGCTATGATATGGTTATTAATGCCACACCCCTTGGTCTACATAGTGATGATGCTATGCCTTTTGATGTGCATAGCCTGTCTGCGAACTGCTTGGTATGTGATATCATTATGGTGCCCGAACGCACGGCCCTCATAGATGCTGGAGAGGCGCGCGGTCTGAAGGTGCATTTAGGCCGGCATATGCTAGACTATCAAATGCAGCTGATCGGTGAATTTATTGGCGCTTTAGAGGCGCGCTAGCTGGTTTTCTTGACGTTCAGTTATTGAAAGTTACGCAAGACCAGATTAAGTAGAATGAGATTGCATTTTTGCAGATTGGATGAAGATAATGGCTGAGGAAACAAGCTGGACAGAAGACCGCCTTGAGTTGTTGCGCGCCTATTGGGATGAAGGGCTGTCTATTTCACAGATAGGGGAGCGGTTAGGGGTTACCCGTAATGCGGTTGCAGGAAAGGCGCACCGCCTAAACTTACGCAAACGCCAATCCCCCATTGCAAGAAAGCCTAAAGAAGTAGCTGAGCCCGCAAAGCCAAAAGAGCTGCCCTTGCGCCTTGCGCTTCGTGGTATCGAGTGGTCACGTTCTAAATGTGTCTGGCCAACTGGAGATCCAAAGACAGTAGAGTTTAGTTTCTGCGGTAAATCGATTGTGCCGGGCAAACCATATTGTGGCAAACATTGTGAACTTGCCTATACCACCTCGCGCGATGGAAGCTAGACAGACCCCCGCGGTTATTCACCGCGAAGATTACACGCCTTTTAGCTGGGTTCTGCACACCACAGAACTAGATATTCAGCTGTTTGATGATAGAGCCGTTATTTGCGTAACTCTTGATATCAGCCCTAACCCAGAGGCTGAAACAGCGGGTAATCTTGTTCTAAATGGTGAAGACCAAGAGCTGATATCTGTATCTGTTGATGGCCAACCAATACTGGCAAGCCGCTATCAGCTAGCCGATGGTAAGCTGTCTATTAATGGCCTTACAGGCCGGCATAAGATTGCGGTTACTTCTGCACATAACCCCTATGAGAACACGGCTCTTGAAGGTCTGTATGCCTCTGGTGGCATGTTATGTACCCAGTGCGAGCCAGAAGGGTTTCGCCGGATTTGTTTTTATCCAGACCGTCCAGATGTCATGAGCATTTTTACTGTCCGAATTGAGGCAGATATCGCTTTTGTTAACCTGTTAAGCAACGGAAATTTAGTTGAAGAGGGGCAGCTTGGTACAGGTCGTCATTTTGCCCTCTGGCACGATCCGCATAAAAAGCCTGCTTATCTGTTTGCGCTGGTTGCTGGCGATCTGGATTGTGCCAAAGACCAATTTACCACCGCGTCTGGCCGTGTTGTGGATTTGCATATCTATGTGGAAAAGGGCAATACAGGCTTAACCCAGCATGCAATGGATAGCCTGAAGCGCTCTATGGCGTGGGATGAGGAAGTTTATGGGCTGGAATATGATCTAGACCTGTTCCAGATTGTAGCGGTAAGCCATTTCAATATGGGCGCGATGGAAAATAAGGGCCTGAATATCTTTAACAGCAAATTTGTGCTGGCTGACGCGCGCACCGCAACGGATGATGACCTCGACCGTGTTGAAGCAATTATTGCGCATGAATATTTCCATAACTGGACAGGAAATAGGGTAACTTGCCGTGACTGGTTTCAATTAACGCTAAAAGAAGGGCTAACAGTCTTTCGTGACCAGTGCTTTAGCGCAGATATGCATGATGAGGCGGTCAAGCGTGCAGAGGATGTAGCGATGTTGCGCGCCATTCAATTTACCGAAGATGCCAGCCCAACTGCACATCCAATTCGTCCAGAAAGTTATAGCGAGATTAATAATTTCTATACCCCCACTGTTTATGAAAAAGGGGCAGAGGTTATTCGTATGATGCATGCCAAGCTGGGGGCCAAAGGGTTTCATGCTGGTATGGATTTATATTTTTCTCGCCATGATGGTCAGGCCGTGACCTGTGATGATTTTATTGCTGCAATGGCAGATTCTAATAATGTGGATCTATCTAGTTTTACCTTATGGTATCGCCAAGCCGGCACCCCGCAATTGCATGCAAAACGTGTTGATGCAAAAGCTCAGAAAATATGCCTTGAGCTATCCCAAGAGCTTGCACCAACAGCTGCGAATACTGGCGTTGCGCCGATGCCGATACCTGTTAGGCTAGGGTTTGTTGGCCATGATGGGAGTGCAGTGCATTATGGCATCAATGGCAGCGCACCAGCAGATGAGCATGTAGTTGTTTTATCAGATGCTCGCCAGACACTAGAGATAGAGCTTGAAGCTGGTGCAAACGCAAGCCAAGCTGTGCCGTCATTATTGCGCGGGTTTTCGGCGCCTGTTCGCCTGTCAGATGATGTTAGCGCCGAAGAGCTAGGCATTTTAGCGGCCTTTGATACAGATAGCTTTAACCGGTATGAAGCTTGCCAGAGGTTGGCACATAATATCCTAGCCGCTGAGTTGTCAGGTACTGCAGATAACCAGAGTGAGAAGGCGTTAATTAATGCGCTTCGCCTAGGGTTGGCGGATAAATCCCAGCGTGATGATTTCAAAGCATTATGTTTTTCTGTGCCGGGTCAAGCTGATACTGAACAGCGTACAACCCCAGCAGATCCCCCGAAAATTTTTGCCAAACGCCATGCTTTACAAGCAAGACTGGGTACGGCGCTAGCTACGGAAATTAAGTCTATCATAACCGCCACTAGCCATCTTGAGCAGGCAGCGGGTAGAAGTTTGCAAAACAAACTGCTGGGGCTATTATGCGCAAGCGGTGATGAGACCGCGTTGGATATTGCGCTTGCGCAGTCTGAAAACCTGAATATGAGCCTGTCTATGGGCGGTCTGCAGGCTTTAAATCATACAGAGCATGCCCATAGAGCTCGTGCGTTGGACAGCTTTTACAAGCGCTGGAATGGCTCAGCATTGGTGATGGAAAAATGGCTGATGTTATCTGCAACCTCTGCGGTGCATGGCAATATTGCCAATATCAAAGGGCTTATGCGCGATCCTGTCTTTGATGCGGGTAATCCGAATAAGCTACGCTCGGTGTTGGGCGCGTTCGCAGCCGCAAATCCAACCCATTTTCATCAATCGGATGGCTCTGGCTATCGCTTTATCGCCGAAGAGTTGGTCAGCTTGGATAAGCGGAATCCGCAAATAGCCGCACGTATGGGGCTAGCTTTGACACGTTTTTCAAATTATGGCGAAGAGCGCCAGCAACAGATGCGTGACGCGGTAAAGTTTGTTGCCAGCCATGAGCTATCACGCGATTTAAACGAGGTTGTCTCAAAGGCGCTTAAAAACGCGTAAGCGGTCTTAAATATTATCAATAAATAGTGATATTAGCCTAGCGCAGGAAAGCTGGAATATGGTCGCTGTCGCGGAAGCTATTCCCCTTCCATTCAGGCGGGCGCTTCTCATTTGGGTATTTTGATTTTTTCTGCGGCTTAGCATCCTCACTAGGCGCGTCAGAATTTTCGTTCATTGCTTTTTTACGGCTTTGTGAGCGGGTCTTTTTCTCTGCTGGGCCGTCAGATTTAGCCGCCTCTTGCCCTTCATCGCTGCTTGAGCCATCAAGCTCAATAGACTTACCAATCAGCGTTTCGATAGCATGAAGATATTTCTTGTCATCTTCGCTTGCGGCAAGAGTAAACGCAGAACCAGTGCGCCCCGCACGCCCTGTGCGGCCAATACGGTGGACATAATCCTCAGCATTGGATGGCACATCAAAATTAAAGACATGGCTAACAGAAGGGATATCTAGCCCGCGTGCAGCAACGTCTGATGCGATCAGGATAGTAACGCGCCCCTCTTTGAAATCAGAGAGCGCCGCAAGACGTGCAGACTGTGTCATATCGCCGTGCAAAGCAGCGGCATTAAATTCATGCCGCTTCAAAGAAGAAAGCAGGGTTGCGATGTCACGTTTGCGATTACAGAAAATAACGGCATTTTGTAGGGTTTCACGCCGCAATAAATCGCGTAATACTTCGCGCTTCTGTCGCGGTTTTGTCCAGATCAGGCGCTGGGAAACAGTATCGGCTGTGCTGGCAGGTTTGGCCACCTCGATAATCTTCGGGTTCATCACAAATTTTTTGCCAATTTTATGGATTTCTTCAGAAAGAGTGGCAGAAAAGAACAAGGTCTGGCGCATTACGGGCAGATAGCTGACGATGCGCTCAACATCTGGAATAAAGCCCATATCCAGCATCCGATCAGCTTCGTCAATCACTAGAATCTTGACATCTTGAAGCAGAACCTTGCCTCGCTCAAAGTGATCTAGCAAGCGCCCCGGTGTTGCGATAAGCACGTCAACCCCTTTATCCAACGCTGCTTCCTGATCAGAAAAGCTAACGCCGCCAATAAGTAAAGCCATGCTAAGACCGTGATTTACAGAGAATTTTTCAAACGATTCGGCCACTTGTGCGGCGAGTTCGCGTGTTGGTGCCAGAATAAGTGAGCGTGGCATACGTGCTTTCGCACGTCCCGCGTCCAAAATATCGATCATCGGCAGGGTAAAAGAGGCCGTTTTCCCAGTGCCCGTTTGCGCTGAGCCTAAAATATCACGTCCCATCAACACAGATGGAATGGCATTTTCTTGAATAGGTGTTGGCTTTTCATAACCCAACGCATCAACAGCTTTTGCTAAGCCGTCACTCAGGCCTAAGTCTAAAAATGGAGAAGTAATGGCAGACCCCTTAATTCACGCCATATCAAAAACGTATTATCACGATTTGATATTGTTCACGCTAACTAGATTAAAATCTAAGTTTCGGTTGCTTCTTCATACCTCAATAAAAGATATTGGTCAAACTTCTGTGAAGGCTGGACGGGCAGGGGGCATCTTAGCTAGTCTTTATAGATGAAAATTTGTGCAATTTCGCCTGTCCTAGCAAAAAAAACCTACCCTAATGAAAAACTAATTTGAGCTGATGATGACAAAACTCGTTTTAATTCCGGGCCTTTTATGTAGTGAGGTGCTGTTTGCCCCACAGATAGAAACTTTAAAAGATGAGGTGGAAATTGTCGTTGCCGAAACTAAGGGTATGGATAGTATCACGGCAATGGCAACGCGCCTGCTAGACGAAAATAGTGGTGAAATAGTTATCGCTGGCCTGTCTATGGGAGGCTATGTCGCATTGGAAGCTATCAGGCTTGCAGCTGACAGGATAAGGGGGATAGGGCTGTTATCAACTGCTGCTGACCAAGATACTGACAAAAAGAAAAAAATGCGCAAAGAGCTAATCAGACTTTCTTCTATTGACAAGTTTAAGGGGGTAACGCCGCGTTTATTGCCGCAGTTCCTCTCTCCTGCCGCGCTAGAGGATGAGGCGCTAACCTTGCGGGTGATGGAAATGGCAGCAGAGGTAGGGCAAGAAAACTTCGCCCTGCAGCAAAATGCGATAATGGGGCGCCGTGACCAGCGGGATATCTTGCCAGATTATTACCGTCCGGCCCTGGTATTATGTGGTCATATAGACGTCTTAACGCCGCCTGAAAAATCTGAAGAGATGGCAAGCCTGCTGCCTAATGCAGAGTTAGTATTATTACCAGAAATTGGCCATTTATCTACTCTAGAAGCACCACAAGCCTGCAGCGCGGCGTTGCGGCAGCTTATCTTGCGCGCTAACAAAGATACTTAGACATCCAAATCTTCTAGCACTTCATAGGCATGGTCGCGAATATAGCCAAAGCGAAGCTCCGGTTTTTTGCCCATTAATGTGGTAACGAGCCTGTCTACCTCGCGCCGTGCATCAGCCCCGGACATATCACGCAAAGGCAGATTGACCTGCAATAGCCGTCTTGTAAGCTTGCTCATCGTTGTTTCTTTCAACTGTGCAGGCGGCATTTCGCCAAGGCCTTTAAAGCGGCTGATATCCACCTTACCGCGGCTATTAAACTGACTTTTTAGCAAAGCTTCTTTATGGTCATCATCAAGGGCATAGGCTGTCTGACTGCCTTGCGTCATCCGATAGAGAGGGGGCTGGGCAAGATAGAGCCGCCCCTGTTCAATAAGCAACGGCATTTCACGATAGAAATAGGTCATCAGCAGAGCAGCAATATGCGCACCATCCACATCAGCATCTGTCATAATAATTACCTTGCCGTAGCGCAGGTCATTTAGGCTGAAATCCTTGCCACGCTTCACTCCCAAAGCCAGCCCTAAATCTGATAATTCCTGATTCTGGGTCAGCTTATCTGCGGTCGCGCTGGCCACATTCAGTATTTTCCCGCGCAACGGCAAAACCGCTTGGGTCTTGCGGTCACGAGCTGATTTTGCAGAACCGCCCGCACTATCGCCCTCTACCAGAAATAGCTCAGTCTGGTCTGTATCCGCCTCAGAGCAATCTGCAAGTTTACCTGGCAGGCGTAATTTTCGGGTGGCAGATTTACGAGCAACTTCTTTTTCCTTGCGCCGTCTTTTACGCTCTTCCATGCGCTCAATGGCCCGCTCTAGTAAGTCATTGGCGCGTTCCGGCTCCGAAGTTAGCCATAACTCAAACCGGTCTCTTACTGCGGTTTCGGTCTGGCGGGTTGCCTCTGCTGTGACTAGTTTTTCTTTTGTTTGTCCCTGAAATTGTGGGTCACGGATAAACACAGATAGCATGCCTGCCGTACTTGCAAGCACATCATCTGCGGTTAACTCTCCTGCACGTTTGCTTCCCGTTAGCTCACCATAAGCGCGCAGTCCCCGCACAATCGCCTGCCTAAAGCCATTTTCATGGGTGCCGCCCAGCGGTGTGGGCACGGTGTTACAATAGGAATGAAAAAATCCATCCTCACTATCAGCAAGCCAGGTAAGTGCCCATTCAAATTTTTGCCCTTCTAGCTCGATTTGTGCAGCAAAAGGCTGATTTAGCATGATAGGCTTATCAGCTGTGGAATGTGCTAGGTAATCTGCAAGCCCCCCCGGAAAGCATAAAACAGCTTCTTCAGGCACTTTACTGTCTTTTAAGAGCGCTGCTGCGCAATGCCAGCGGATTTCAACACCAGCAAACAGATAGGCCTTTGACTGAGCCATCTGGAAGAGCATGGCAGGTTTAAAACGGCAACCATCACCAAAGATTTCTTCATCGGGCTCGAAGCGAATAAGGGTGCCACGCCGATTTGGGGTAGGGCCTAAAACGCTCAAACCACCTTCTGCTTTGCCACGTCTAAAGACCTGCTTATATAAAGTCTTATCACGGGCAACCTCTACCTCAAGCAGGGAAGAGAGCGCATTTACCACTGAGGCACCAACCCCGTGCAATCCCCCAGACGTTTGATAGGCTTTTCCAGAGAATTTGCCGCCTGCATGCAAGGTTGTCAAAATCACTTCTAGCGCTGATTTCTGTGGAAATTTAGGATGTGGGTCTACTGGAATACCGCGCCCATTATCACGGATAGATAGACAGTTTTCTGATTCTAGGCGGATATCAATCCAGCTTGCATGCCCTGCTACCGCCTCATCCATCGAGTTATCCAATATTTCTGCTGCTAGATGATGCAGCGCGCGCTCGTCCGTGCCACCAATATACATCCCGGGACGGTGGCGAACTGGCTCAAGCCCTTCCAAAACTTCGATCTGGCTTGCATCATAATCTATTTTAGCTGCGTTATTACCGAATAGGTCGGCCATTGATTTACCTGCTTCTATACAAAAGGTGATGCGTGTTTATTAACACGAAAATTCTGCATTAACCTACAATATCTAGGGGGTAATTCAAAGAGAATATACGAAATAAAGGATATGGCAGGCGTTAACTCATTATTTAGAAATAACTGTTATAATAAATGATAAGCTAGATAAATAAGCTAGTCAGATGAAAAAGGGGATGAGAGGAGCAACCTTAAAGAAAGGTATTGGCTCTTTCATGTCCTACCCAAATTCTCCTCTCCAACAATTATTCAAAAGCTGCTTACAACTTCTCTATGGTTTGATATTCGCGGTGCTGGTCATCGCTTTTATGATTTTACCAGAAACGCTCATATCAGAAACGATATCCTCGGAAGCATTAAAGTTAGATTCTAGAACATCTCAGCTAGAAATATCTGGAATCGCCAGCCCTCCAGAAAATATAAAAAATACTGAAAATATGATAATTACGGAGAATATGACAAATACGTACAAGATGAGTTTTGCATCAGATAATGCCTCTGCAGATTGGTATTTTCATCTGCAATTTCCATTTGTTGGCAGGGTATCGCAAGACGTTGCAACCAAACAACCAGTGATAACAGATACAGATTTATTGAGCCGGCTTTCCTTGTTGCTGCGAAAACTAGCCGAAGAAACACGCTTTTTGCCTGCAGCGATGCAATAAAAAACCCTCCCAAGGCACGGGCCTTGGAAGGGCGATGTGGTTATCCGAATTATTCAGATGGATTTAGTAAGAATAATACATCTGGAATTCAATTGGATGTGGTGCGTGCTCAAGTGCAATAACTTCTTCCATCTTCAACTCAATAAAGGCATCGATTTGGTCATCGGTGAACACATTACCCTCGGTTAGGAAAGCGCGGTCTGCATCAAGGCTTTCCAAAGCTTCACGAAGGGAGGCACAAACAGTTGGGATCTTTGCCAATTCTTCGGCTGGTAGATCATACAAATCTTTGTCCATTGCATCGCCTGGATGGATCTTGTTGCGGATACCGTCCAGACCAGCCATCAGCATTGCAGAGAATGCAAGATATGGGTTTGCGGTTGCATCTGGGAAACGTACCTCAACGCGCTTGCCCTTTGGATTAGAGACAAACGGGATACGGCAAGATGCAGAACGGTTGCGTGCTGAGTAAGCAAGCAGAACTGGCGCTTCGAAGCCCGGGACCAAACGCTTATAGCTGTTGGTAGATGGGTTAGTGAACGCGTTCAACGCTTTTGCATGCTTGATAATACCGCCAATGTAATATAGCGCATTTTCAGACAAATCAGCATAACCGTTGCCTGCGAATAGTGGCTTGCCATCTGTCCAAAGAGACTGGTGAACATGCATGCCTGAGCCATTATCGCCTGCGATAGGCTTAGGCAGGAAGGTTGCAGATACACCGTAAGCGTTGGCTACCTGATGCACGGCATATTTATATAGCTGCATATTATCAGCAGTTTCCAACAATGTGCCAAACTTCATGCCTAACTCATGCTGAGATGGGGCAACTTCATGGTGATGCTTTTCAACTGGCACACCCATATCGGCCATAACAGCAAGCATTTCTGAGCGAATATCTTGAGCAGAATCAATTGGCGGCACTGGGAAATAACCACCCTTCACGCCTGGACGATGACCAAGATTGCCTTCTTCGTAATCGCGTGCAGAATTATAAGGGCCTTCGATAGAATCAACCTTAAACATTGCGCCGTTCATTGACACGTCAAACTTCACATCTTCAAAGATGAAGAATTCAGCTTCTGGGCCAAAAAAGGCAGTGTCGGCAATGCCAGCAGATTGCATGTAGCTTAGCGCTGCCTTAGCAGTACCGCGTGGATCACGGTCATAAGCTTCATTTGTAATGGGATCCAGAACGTCACAGAAAAGAGCAAGTGTTGGCTGTGCAAAGAACGGATCAATATAAGCCCGGTCTAGGTCAGGCATCAACGTCATGTCGGACTCGTTAATGGCCTTCCAGCCAGCAATTGAAGAGCCATCAAACATGAAGCCTTCATTAAGCGCATCTTCATCGATAGTTTCGATATGCTGTGTTA
>JADHLI010000014.1 GCA_016780775.1 Alphaproteobacteria bacterium
TAGATGGGTTGGTCAGGGTATAGATAAACCCTGCCGGAATATGTATAAATGGATGCCAGTCTGGTGGCCCAGCTTCAAGCAGGCATACAGAATATTTACCATCTTCGGATAGACGGTTAGCCAGAACACATCCCGCAGAACCAGCACCAACAATGATATAATCAAACTTTTCTGCCATCACCCTATGCCTATCTGCGAAATTGAAAAAAAGTCTCAGCCTCCAACGTCCAAATCTGGGCCGTATTTGTCAAGTAAGATTTACTGGAAAAAATATACAACAATACTGTAAAATTTAAATAAATTTTTACATTTTCAGTTTTAGCGTTTTATAATTTGATATGTCTTTGGCTATTTCAAATGGTCAATTCCAAAAATATGTAAAAAGGGCGGATAGTGAGATGAAGATCGCAATCGCAGGAACAGGTGCAATGGGTTCTGTCTATGCTGCATTATTAAAGGATGCAGGGAATGAGGTATGGGCCGTTGATACATGGCAGGCGCATGTCGAGGAGATCAACAAAAACGGCTTGCGCGTTGAAGGGGCTAGCGGCGACCGCACCGTATCAGACTTAAATGCAACGACCGATATTGCTGATGCAGGTTTATGCGATCTGTATATTATCGCCACCAAAGCCGATGGCGTCGGTGCTGCAGCCCAAGAAATTTCGAAAATTATGGGCAAGGACAGCCTTATCCTAACTATCCAGAACGGGCTTGGCGCTGGTGAGCGCATTGCCCAATTCATCAGCACAGAAAATGTTCTTTTAGGGGTGGCTGAAGGGTTCGGCGCATCTATGAAGGGCCCTGGCCATGCCCATCACAATTCTATGCGGCAAGTGCGGCTAGGCGAAATGGAAGGCGGGCTAACAGACCGGCTAAAGGCGGTAGAAAAAGTCTGGCAAGAGGCCGGATTTAATGCAAACGCCTTTGGCGATATTCACCAGCTGATCTGGGAGAAATATATCTGCAATGTCTTTTTAAGTGCGCCTTGCACCGTATTTGACTGCCCTATTGGCGGTATTCTGGACAATCCAGACAGGCTAAACATTGCTCTGGGCTGTATGCGCGAAGCCTATCAGGCAGGTAAAGCAAGAGGCATTAATTTTTCTTTTGATGATCCAGATGATTATGCCATGAAATTTGCCCGAAATATGCCAGATGCCAGCCCGTCTATGCGCCTAGACCATCTGGCCAAACGAAAGTCTGAAATAGATGCCATTAACGGCATGGTGCCAGTGGTTAGCGCCGAGTTAGGTCTGAGCGCACCCTATAATGAAACACTATCGGCCGTCGTGCGCAAAATTGAGGCCAACTTTTAGGAATCAACTTTTGGCTTTCAATTTTAGGGGCCAGTAATTCGTTTTTAAAGGCTTTTATCTATTGGCCTTATCTATTTTGGGCGGCTGATGGGCGCTTACCTCTGGCAAGCCAGCCTCTGGTGCAATCGCTATTTCCACAAGGCAAGAATGTGCCGCTGGACCTTGCGCAAGGCGTGAGGTTGGCCTGTCTGGTGCTAGCACGTTCGGGTTGCCATGTTTGCATAAGCCCGGCCTGTTTGGATCGGGATCAAACCATGATCCTGTTGGCATCAAAACGACGCCTTGACGGATCGTATGGCTTAAGGTTACCCCAGCAAGAAGGGTGCCGCGCTGATTGAAAACGCGCACAATATCCCCTTCTTTAATCTGGCGGCTTTCTGCATCATTCGGATTCAAGGTTACGACTTCCCGCCCCTTTATTTTTGCTGCCGCAGATACCGGTCCTTGATCAAGCTGGCTATGTAATTTTGTGCGCGGCTGATGCGAAATAAGATGTAAAGGATAGGATGTGTCCTTTGCACCCAACCATTCCAGCGGGGCGCGCCAGACCGGATGGCCCGGACAATCCTCATACCCAAATCCCGCTACCGTTTCAGAATAAATCTCTATCTTGCCAGATGGTGTCTTTAAAGGATGCTGGTGGGGGTCTCTGCGAAAATCTTGAAAGAGTATTTCAGGGGTCTGACGCTCTGGCAATTTATGCCAACCTGCTTCACGGAAATCTGTATAGGACGGCATCTCAAAGCCTGATTTAGACAATCTCTGGCGGCTAACATCATACAGCCATTGCTGCCATTCTTCGGCGCTGCGCCCTTCGGTAAAACGCTCTTCTACGTCGCATTTTCTGGCTAAATCGGCAAAGATCTCAAAATCATCACGCGCACCGGCAAAAGGGGCAATCGCTGGTTCCATCGAAATCATATAGTTATCTAACGGGGCAAAGCCTAAATCGCGGCGCTCCAGCGGCGTGGTCACGGGCAAGACAATATCAGCATGTTTGGCCAGCGCATTCCAGCACCATTCATGCACAATCACAGTTTCAGGTTTCTGCCATGCATCAACCAGACGGTTTAAATCCTGATGATGGTGAAAGGGGTTGCCCCCTGCCCAATAAACCAGCTTTATATCCGGATAATGATAGTGGCCGCCATTATATTCAAACTCCGCCCCGGGCTCTAGCAGCATATCGGCAATACGGGCCACAGGAATAAAATGGCTGACCGAATTAATACCCTGCGGCAGGGCAGCAAAGGGAAGGCGTTCCAGATTATGACCAACCCTATTTACCGCTGAATAGCCTAGCCCTATGCCACTGCCCGGAAGGCCTAGTTGCCCAAGCATCGCGGCGAGGACAATCCCTGCCCAAATAGGCTGCTCGCCATAGGCTTGACGCGTTAACGACCAGCTCAGCGAAATCATTGTCGGGCGGCTGGCCATCTTGCGGGCAAGAGAAGTAATTGCCTGTGATGGTATTCCGCAGATTGCAGATGCCCATTGCGGGGTTTTGGGCTGTCCATCTGCCTTGCCTGTCAAATACTCTGCAAAACGGGGGAAGCCTGTGCAATGGCTCGCCAAAAACGCTTTATTATGCAGCCCTTCTTCTAGCAGAACATAACATAAGCCTAGAATAAGAGCGGTATCTGTATTTGGCCGAATAGCCATCCATTCTGCGCCCAAATCAGTCAGCATATCTTCTTGCAAAGGCGAGATATTAACAAACTCAATACCTGCTTGATGCGCTTCTAATACGCGCTGCCGCTGAATATGTTTACCCGTACCCCCTTGATTAATTTGTCCATTTTTTAGGGGCACCCCACCAAAACCAACAAACAGACTACCGTCACGGATTATCGATTCCCAACTGGTCTGGTTGTAAATGAAGCCTCTGAAATCGCCTAGAACATGCGGGACAATTACTTCAGCGGCAGCAAAACTGTAAGTATTAACAGATTTTGTATAGCCGCCAATACAATTTAAAAACCGGTGTATTTGGCTCTGAGCATGATGAAAACGCCCCGCACTTGCCCAGCCATAACAACCCGCGAAAATGGCCTGATTGCCATAATCGGTGCGCACGCGGTTAAGCTCACCTGCGACCAAATCAAGGGCCGTCTGCCAGTCAATTTCAACAAAGCTATCCTGCCCACGCTTTCCTGCCGGGATCAGGCCTTTGCGCTCTAGCCACCCTTTACGCACCATCGGGGCAGTAATCCTAGATGGCGCGTCTAGCACCCCCACAAATCCAGCCCCTATTGCAGACGGGTCTGGATCCTCTGAAAAAGGCCGCATTTCGGTAATGCGCCCCTTTTCAACTTGAGGGTGATAGGTACCCCAATGCGTAGTAGTCAGCCCCATTTTGACGCCTTATTATTATTTCATGATGAACGGATTAGCCGCGCTCGTCTCGGTTGCAATCCAAACAGATTTTTGTTGCAGATAAGCCATAATAGCTTGCTGGCCATTTTCGCGGCCAAGCCCGCTGCGCTTATATCCCCCAAATGGCGTCATATAGCTAACCACCCGATAGGTATTGACCCAAACGGTGCCAGCACGAAGCCGCTCTGACATACGAATGGCGCGTCCCATATCAGAAGTCCAAACACCCGCTGCCAGACCAAAATCAATATCATTACCAATTTGCACAGCTTCTTCTTCATCCTCAAACGGGATTACGGAAAGCACCGGGCCAAACACTTCTTCTTGCGCAATACGCATCTGGTTATTTACGCCTGTGAAAATAGTTGGCTCAACAAACTGTTTGCCCTTTGCGCCCTCCCCTGTATAGGCGCCGCCCCCTAGCACACAATTTGCGCCTTCTGCTTTCGCAATATCCAGATAATCCATTACTTTTTGGAATTGCGGCGGTGTTGTAACAGGCCCAACATGCGTATCCATAGACATCGGATCGCCTATCTTGGCCGTTTTCGCAACCTCTATCAGACGCGATACAAATTCATCATGCATACTGCGCTGAACCAGCAGGCGTGAGCCCGCAATACAGGTCTGACCAGTAGCTGCAAAAATACCTGATATCGCGCCCATTACAGCCGCTTCTCTATCTGCATCATCAAACACAATATTCGGGGATTTACCCCCAAGCTCCAGGGTTACAGGGATCAGCTTTTTCGCGCCATTTTCATAAATTTTCTGACCAGAAGCATCTGACCCTGTAAAGGCTATTTTCTCTACATCTGGATGTTCAACAAGCGGCGCGCCTACCTCTGCGCCATACCCTGTTACCACATTCACCACGCCATCTGGAAAGCCTGCTTCCTTAATCAGCGCCATCATCTCTACCGTTGAGGCAGAGGTAAATTCAGACGGTTTAATTACAGCTGTATTTCCGGCCGCAAGCGCAGGGGCCAGCTTGTAGGCCACCAGCAATAAAGGCGAATTCCACGGCGTGATAAGCCCAACAACGCCAAAGGGTTCATACCGCGTAAAATTAAACATATTCGGTTTGTCGGTTGGGATGACCGTACCTTCGATCTTATCGGCAAGCCCACCAAAATAGCGGTACCATTCCCCAATATAGCGGGTTTGGCTACCCATCTCTGCCAGCAGCTTACCATTATCCTGCACTTCCAGCTTGCCTAGCCTTTCTGCGTCACGTTCTAGCAATTCTGCCAGCTTGTTTAAAAGCTTGCCGCGATAGGTCGGGCTGCTGCGCCCCCAGCCATTTTCAAATGCCGCTTTGGCTGCCCCTACCGCTTTGTCTATATCAGCGGCATTGCCTTTGGCAATTTGTGCCCATACTTCACCTGTGTAGGGATTTTCACTATCGAACCATTCACCGCTATCGGGATCTGTATATTCACCATTGATAAAATGTTGATATTTTTTCATCTTTTCTTTCCTCATAACTAAAATAGTTTTCTAGAACGCTATTTATTCTACAAGCCAGCTTGCGGGTTAAAAACAATCCTTCCTGTAACCTGCCCAGCTTGCAGAGCTTCTATTGCTTCATTAATTTCCGAGAGTGGGCGCACTTCTACTGGAATAGGTTTCAGCTTGCCGTTTTTATACATATCGATCACGGTGCGTAATTGTGACGCGTTACCCACATGGCTGCCGCGCACTGTCAGCGCTTTTTGTGGCAGCCAGATTTGCGGCATCGTAAAATCGCCGCCATGCTGGCCAACCACCACATAGCGCCCAGCTTTGGTTATAGCGGACACCGCCAGCGCACCTGTATCGCCGCTGCCAAAAGTGTCCAATACTGCAAATAGGCGGTTCTGGGTAATGTCTTTCAAGCTTTCATCTGCGTCATCGGCGCGGGCGTTCACACGCGCATCGGCGCCCATTTCCACGGCCGCATCTAGCTTAGTATCATCAATATCTACCGCGACAATATGGGCATACCCCATGGCACGCGCAATGGCGACAGCGTTTAAGCCTAACCCGCCTGCCCCTAAAATAGCCAGCCATTCATTATCACGCACCGGACCTAATTTTTCTAAGCCGTTAAATACCGTTAAGCCAGAACACGCATAAGGGGCTATCTCGGCTGCATCAAAGCCATCAATATCAATGACAAATTTTTCGTCCTCTACCACCACATGACTTGCAAAGCCACCATCCCGGTGTATCCCAATGATGCGCATAGAAGTGCAATCACTTTCCCTGTCTTCGGCGCAAGCAAGGCAGTTGCCGCAGCCAATCCATGGAAACACAACCACCTGTTGACCTACTTTCACACTGTTAACATCCCGGCCCACAGCTTCGATAACGCCAGCGATTTCATGTCCTAATGTAAGCGGCAATGTTGCTCCGCGCTGCGTGAATGTCAGCTTGCCCTTAGCGCCTAAATCCATAAATCCTTTTTTGATATGAAGGTCAGAATGACATAGGCCAGCAGCGGTAATTTTAACAAGAACCGCCTTTGCTGGTACGTCTGGAAGGGCGCGTTCCCGCCGTTCAAAAGGCTTTCCCCATTCCACCAGATCATAACTGCAACAAGTTGACATATCGCTCCTCCCCCAGATATTTAGTGCCCAGATATTTAGTTTAGGCAAAACCCCACCCTGCTTGCAATAGGGCCAAGCGCATTAGTAAGAACGCGGCATTTTTAAGACATGCTCGCCAATATAACTCAGAATAAGATTGGTTGATATCGGGGCGACTTGATATAAGCGTGCCTCTCTATATTTACGTTCTACATCATATTCACGGGCAAACCCAAATCCGCCATAGGTCTGGATACAGGCTTCTGCTGCTGCCCAAGATGCATCTGCTGCTTGCAATTTCGCTAGATTAGCTTCCTCACCTGGATTGCCGCCTTCTTCGTAAAGCTGCAAGGCTTTATCTAGCATCAATTCTGCTCCCCGCATCTTTGAATAGGCGCTAGCAATGGGAAATTGCACCCCCTGATTCTGGGCAATGGGGCGGCCAAAAACCTCACGATCACAGCCATAATCTCGTGCTTTTTCAATAAACCATTTAGCATCGCCAATACATTCTGCGGCAATAAGCATTCGCTCAGCATTCATCCCACTTAAAATATATTTAAAGCCCTTGCCTTCCTCACCAATTAAGTTTTCAGCTGGCACTGGCATATCATCAAAAAATAATTGTGTTGTGGCATGGTTCATCATCGTCGGCACAGATGTAATGGTCAGCGTATCGCCGCGCACTTCCCGCATATCCACCAGCAACACAGACAGCCCATCTGTTTTGCGCCCCCCTGTCGGCACTGGGCTGGTACGCGCAAGCAACACCATCAGGTCAGAATATTCAGCACGGGAAGTCCAGATTTTCTGGCCATTGACAATAAATCTGTCGCCTTCCTGCTTGGCAGTAGTGCGCAGCGCACTCGTATCGGTGCCGCTACTAGGTTCGGTAACGCCAAAGGCTTGCAAGCGCAACTTACCCGCGGCGATATCTGGCAGATATTTTTGTTTCTGCGCCTCACTGCCATGTCGCAAAATCGTCCCCATCGTATACATTTGCGCATGGCAAGCTGCCGCATTGCCGCCAGAGCGATGAATTTCTTCTAAGATCGCCGCCCCTGCAGAAAGAGGCAAGCCCATCCCGCCATACGCCTCTGGTATAAGCGCGGCCAGATATCCTGCTTCGGTTAACGCCTCAACAAAGGCAGAAGGATAGGCATCATCTGCGTCACATTCCTGCCAATAGCGACTTGCAAAATCGGCACAAAGCCTTTTTATGCCCGCACGAATTTCAGGGTGACCAAGCGGATAATCCATTAGCTAAATTCCTTGCGTATCATAGCACCATGCTCATCTAATACAGGGGCGCAGGTAACTGAACCCGCCGCACGCCGTACGGGTAAATCGGCAATATCAATAATTTTATCGCCCATCTGAACGGTACGATTTTGCAAAAATTCATGCTCCGAAACTTCCGCTACAGAATTCAGGCTAGCACAGGCGATGCGGGTATCTTCCAACATTTCGATAATGTCATCCTTATCATAGGCGGCAAAAGCGGCATTGATAATTTCAGCTAACGCCACACGGTTTTTATAGCGTTCAGGATTATGCTTATAGCGCGGGTCTTCTACCAGATCTGGCTGACGCAGCACCTGCAAACAAAAATCGCTCCATTCCCGGTCATTTTGGATGGACAGCATAACTTGGCGTCCATCTTTGGACTGATAAGCGCCATAAGGGGCAACAAAACCATGCGTCAAACCATAGCGCTGCGGTGCAACATCTGAATAGCGATAACCAAGCAGCGCCATATTCATCCAGTCTGTCATCACATCAAACATATTCACCTCTAGATCTACCCCCTTGCCAGTACGGTGGCGTTGATGCAAGGCACGCAAAATAGCTGAAAAAGCTGTTAAACCTGTTGATAAATCTGTCATAGAAATGCCGACCCGAACCGGCTCTTCTGGCGTGCCGGTAACAGCGACAACCCCGCTTTCTGCCTGCACCAGAAAATCATAGGCTTTTTTGCGGCCTGCCTTGCCATCGCGCCCATAACCAGAAAGCATACAGGTTATCAGCCCGGGGTTAGCTTTGCGCAACTGCGCGCCAATTAGCCCATAACGTTCCATTGCACCGGGCGCAAGATTGCTAAGCAACACATCTGCCTTTGCCGCCATATTTTGCAACAGCGCCATATCCTCATCAGACTTAATATCCAAACAGATAGATTCCTTACCCCTGTTCAGCCAGATAAAAATAGCGCTCTCGCCTTCTGCCCAGCGGTCATAGATACGTGCAAAATCACCCCCCGGACGCTCAATTTTTATGACCCGCGCCCCTGCATCTGCAAGCAGCATCCCGCAATAGGGGCCAGCAACGGCCTGTTCAACCGAAATGACGGTTATGCCTCCAAGCTCATTTTCTAGTCCTGTGACCACGCTTTCATCCCCAATTTTATTTTCGGCTACCTATTTTTTAGCTTTATCTTTTAAATCATATTGGCGTTAGCAAAGGCTTGACAAGCATCATCAAAGGCTAATCATAAAAAACGGGAGAAAACCTCTCTCACCCTTTGAAAAAGAGCACGAAAAAAATGTCTAACCCGGCCAGTACACAAACTTATGAAACCCTGAAGCTTACCTTGCTTTCCCCGCATATTCTGAAACTAGAAATGCATCGCCCAGAAGCCGCTAATGCTTTTAACACCGCTATGGCGAGCGAAATGGTGCGCTTTTTTGAAGCTTTTAGTCTGAATTATGGCGATTGCCGTGTGGTTATTTTAACAGGTAGTGGCCAGAAAGCTTTTTGCGCGGGGGGCGATCTTAAGGAACGAAACGGCATGACCGATGCCCAGTGGCAAGCCCAACACCTGATTTATGAGCGGATGGTCAGAGCGATTATGGGCTGTCCTGTGCCGATTATAGCCGCGGTGAACGGCGCTGCCTATGGCGGCGGGTGCGAGTTAGCCGCGATGGCTGATTTTGCCTATGCTGCCCGCCATGCCCGTTTTGCCCAAACAGAAGTAAAACTCGGTATTATCCCCGGTGCAGGCGGCACGCAAAATCTGGCACGCGCGGTTGGAGAGCGCCGTGCCAAGGAGCTGATCCTTTCTGGCCGCGTCTTTAGCGCGGAGGAAGCCTTAGAATGGGGGCTGGTTAATGCTGTTTTTGAGGCAGAAACATTGCTTGCAGAAACACAAGCTACCGCAGAGGAAATTGCCGCGAATGGCCCGATTGCGGTTCGACAAGCAAAACAGGCCATAACAAGAGGGTTGCAAATGTCGGTTGCCGATGGGCTAGCCTTTGAAATTGAGGCCTATAATCGCACGGTGCCAACCAAAGATAGGCTGGAAGGGGTGGCCGCCTTTAATGAAAAGCGTGTCCCGAAATTTAACGGGAATTAGGCACCAACCGCATCTGCAATCGCCAATATATATTGCATCTTTAAAATGACAGGTTTTTCCACTAGCTTGCCATCCACTACCACCACCCCTCGGGGCGCATTAGCGTAAGCTGCCATTATTTTCTTGGCTTGGCTGATATCTTCATCTGTTGGGGTAAAAGCCTTATTTATCGCGGCTATTTGCTTTGGGTGAATGGCCGCTTTGCCGCCAAAGCCCATATCACGGGCGCGTATCGCTTCTTCTGCTAGTCCTTTTTCATCCTCTATCGCAAGATAGGGCATATCCATGAGATCCAGCCCAGCTAACGCCCCCGCATGTGCAACCCGTCCACGCGCATATAATAACGCCTCCCATCCGGTAGTGGCCCGCAGCTCAGCTGCCAAATCTACCCCGCCAAATAACAGCATCTTTATGCGCTGGCTAGCGCCCGCAATAGCACCCGCATTCTCCAGTGCCTCTGCTGTCTCAATCAGCAAATGCAGCGCCAGATCAGGGGCAGCGTTGGCAAGCTTTTTATCCAGCTCTATCACCTCACCTGCTTGCCTAACTTTGGGAATCATCACCGCAGCTGGTTTAACCGCCAAACGCAAAACAGCGTCTAAATCAGCTTTTCCTGTCTGCTCTTCAGGGGCATTTATACGCACCAGAATTTCAGGGTAGTTAGGCAGGCTTGGGCGTGCATTGAAAAACCTTACGATATTATCGCGGGCTATTTCTTTTTCAGCGCGCGCTACCCCGTCCTCTAGCTCAAGACAGACCATATCTGCCCCGCTCGCAAGCGCTTTTTCAAACCTGTCAGGCCGATTAGCCGGAATAAAAAGTAAACTACGGCGCGGCTTTGTCTTCATCTTTTGGTGCATCTGTTCCTTAAACCCTTTAGCCCTTATTTTATGAACCGCTATACCCATGCAAAACCGCAGAATTAGCAAGACCTATCTTGACGTTCGTTGGAAAAACCTTACCTGTAAAGAGATATTTTAAACAGGGAAATAGTTATGATAAGGCGGTTCATAATATTTGGCCGTCCCCCCACCCCCCTTGATGGAGAGAAATATGATTAAAGGCTTACACCATGCCGCATTTAGATGCCGGAACTCCGAAGAAACCAGAGCCTTTTACGAAGATTTTTTGGGTCTGCCCCTTGCTGGTGCGCTAGAAATCAAAGAAACTAAAACAGGCCGGGAAACCTTTGTCCTGCACAGTTTTTATCAGCTAGATGATGGCTCTAACATTGCTTTTTTTGAAGCGCCTGAGCAAGAATTCTCCTTTACCCGCCAGCATGATTACGATTTGCATCTAGCCTTAGAGGTCAGCATGGAGCATCTGCATGAGATGTTTGAAAAAGGTAAAACTGCAGAGATTGAAACTAGGGGCATTTCTGATCATGGCTTTATTTCATCCATTTATTTTCGGGACCCAAACGGATATGTGGTAGAGCTAACCGCCCGCAAGGAAAACCATGATGATCACCTCCATGCTGGTAATGTAAAAGCACGAAATATACTGGCAGATTGGACGTCACGTTTCCATGCAGAATAAGATTTCGGTATAAAGGCTCCTGATACGAAAATGAACGGCAAATCCCGGCGACTAATATTGGTTTTATTTTCTGGCCTTATTCTGGGCTTAGCAGGCTATCTTGTCTTAAACGCCCTAAATAGCAATATCATGCTATTTTATAGCCCATCAGAAATTACCGATGCTCAAAAAAATGGCCAGCGTTTGCGTCTTGGCGGTCTCGTTGAGGCTGACTCTGTTCAAATTGACGGCCTACAAGCCAGCTTTGCACTAGGCGACGGGGAAGGGGTTACCCAAGTTACCTTTGAGGGCGCGCTACCTGATCTGTTTAGAGAGGGTCAGGGGGTTGTGGCGCAAGGCGCGTTTGAGGGTAATATTTTCAAGGCGGATTCTGTGCTTGCCAAGCATGATGAAAATTATATGCCGCGCGAAGTTGCCGATAGCCTGAAAGAAAAAGGGGTCTGGCAAGGGGATACGGCTATTTCTAACTGATAGGTTAGCTACTGAGGGGCGATATTGAAGCCCTAATAAAGCCCTAATAAAGCCAGCAGGCGGAATTCAGCAAAGCCGCGATAAACAAATATGCGGCTAAAGACAGGAGATGTTCATGCCTTTTTTTAGCCGCGATAAGCTGCGCTTGCATTATCTAGATGAGGGACAAGAAGCGTCTGGAAACCCAGATAGCGCGCTGTTATTTTTACATGAGTTTGGCGGCGACACCCGCTCTTGGGCGCATCAGATTAGTTTTTTCAGCCAGCATCCCTTGCAGTCGCGGCGCTGTCTGGCCCTCTCTGCCCGCGGCTACCCACCCTCTTGCGTACCAGATGACGCATCCCGTTATGGCTGGCAGGAAAATCTTGAAGATGCTATCGCGCTTATCCAGCATTTAGGATTAAAACAGGTAGATGTGGTTGGCCTATCTATGGGCGCTTATATCACTTTATTGATGAGCCTGCATGCCCCTGATTTACTGGCTTCTTGTGTGTGCGCCAGCATTGGTTCTGGCAGCCATCCACCAACAAGACAGGCTTTTATTTCAGATGCTATACTAAGTGCTGATGCCATAAAAAATAGTGGCAAACTGCCCGCTACAGAAATGGCAATGGCACCAAACCGTATTCAGCTTCTAGATAAGGATAAAGCGGCATGGCAGGAATTTCGAGACCATCTTAGCGAACATCCAGCAATAGGCGCTGTCCATACGCTAACAGAAGTTCAAGCCAAAAGACCAAGCTTGCATGATTTCGCAGACAAATTAAAGGCCTCTGAGGTGCCCGCTCTGATCCTTTGCGGTGATGAGGACGAGCCTTGCCTTGATGCTAGCCTATGGCTAAAACGCCAGATGCCGCTATCCGGCCTGACTATGTTCAAACGATCTGGTCATTTATTGAATTTAGAAGACCCAATTAGCTTTAATCAGGCCATTATGGATTTTCACACCTCGCTTGCGCAAGGCAAGTGGAAGCGGCGGGCTAAAACCCCTTTTACCTCGATGTTCGCGCCTGCAAAAGAAACGTAAAGCTATAAAAATAAATCAGTCATAAAGGGTGCTGGATTTACTTGCCCCTGCCATCATAGCTTGCCTCTGTGCTTCCCGCATTTCTTCATAGAGTGCAAGATGGGACGGCGCAAAAAGAGATGGCGGCGGCGTGTAATGCACGAAATGACGCGCCCTATCCGCCCCCCTGACCAGCATCGCATAGTCCTTTTGAGCAACTTCTTGCATGACCTCTGGACTGACATAGCGAATCACAAAGCCGATACGCCTATCCTCTGAGCTATTTGGGCCGGAGCCATGGATCATCCGGCCATGATGCAACGATAGCTGACCCGGGCGAAGCACAATATCGGTCTTATCCTCTTCTGCGACCTGAACCTGAATTTCCTGTCCTCTGGAGAGCAAATTATTATCTGCAAATGTATCTTCATGCGGCAAAATCTGATTGGCATGCGATCCGGCTACAAATTGCATACAGCCGCTTTCAACATTAACCTCTGATAAGGCGATCCATGCAGTGACCAGATGATCGGTCGCGCCCAGACCCCAATAAGTTAAATCCTGATGCATACTCACAATTTGCTCAGACTGCGCCTCTTTAATAAAAAACTCTGCCCCATAAATCAGAATGTCTGGCCCCAAAATCGCTTCTATCATATCCAGTAAGCGTGGCTGGGTTGCTAGCTCATAAGCAAAGGGCATCACACATTGCGCATTTATCCGCTTATAGGTGCCAAGGGTGCGCTGCATTTTAGCCTCCCCATAATTTTGTTCCATGTCTTCTAGGGTGTGCCGCCATCGAGCCGCCTCTTTGATAGACATCAGATTTAGGGGAAACAAATACCCATCACGCCAATATTGCGCGGCTTGTGCTGGGGTTAGCGCGTTTGCATTATGCATCTGGCCTTCAGGCATTTTATGCCTCCTTTTATCAGCATTTTATCAGCATTCTCTGGCCAATGTGGAAAAGGGCGGTGAACAAGCCCAGAAAAACAGGCTTTGCAACGCATATCAAGCAGTTTTTTCTCCCTGAATATCTGCCTAACTGGCTCGCTGTTTTGCTATATGAATTTGAGCAAGCTAGCACTTGCCAAACTAGGCTGGGGTAGTGTTTGCTATAGAAGGGTAATGGGGTTGGAGCCAATACGGATATGAATTTCTTCTCAGGTCTTTTAAATAGCCTATTTGAGCGCACCTCAAACCTGCTGGAGGGGTATCAGGCAAGCGATGATAAACTAACCAGTTTGTGTGAAGCGCTGCTATCCACCAAAGGAGAGGTATCAGGCATTGCCATTTCCGAGCAAATCCTGAATCACTATCGCCGGCTGGACAGAGAAGATAAACGCGCATTTTTCATTTACCTGCTAACGGAAATGGATATCGATGTTACCGCCATAAGCAGCAGTATTGAGCGCTATCAGCGGAGCAAAGAAACAACAAATTACCGTGCTTTTATTGATGCCGCACAGCCGCGACGGCGCGATTTTTTCCGCCGCCTAAATGAAGTGCCTGGCGCCACCTTTGAGCTGGTATCCATGCGCCGGGATTTACTATCGCTATTAGCAGAAAACCCAGAATTAGGTGTTCTGGATATTGATTTAAGAGAGCTATTTATCAGCTGGTTTAATCGTGGCTTTTTGGTTTTGCGCCCTATTGACTGGACCAGCCCTGCCCATATTTTGGAAAAGATTATCTCCTATGAAGCGGTGCATGAAATCAGCAGTTGGGATGATTTGCGCCGCCGCCTCGCCCCACCAGACAGGCGCTGCTTTGCTTTCTTCCATCCCTCCATGCCAGAAGAGCCGCTGATTTTTGTTGAGGTTGCTTTATGTGCAGAATTGCCCTCTTCGGTGCAGGATATTTTGTCAGACGGGCGCGAGCCTACACCAGAAAAAGAGATAGAATATGCTGTTTTTTATTCTATCTCAAACTGCCAGCAGGGGTTAGCGGGCATCTCTTTCGGCCATTCTTTAATCAAAACAGTTGTTGCAGAATTAAGCCAAGAACGTCCGAAATTGAAACATTTCATCACCCTGTCACCCGTGCCTAATTTTGCCCGTTGGCTGGCGCGCCAAAATATACAAGACGGGCCAGATATGCAACCAGCAGAAGCTTTCTTAACCGCCCATCCAGAAGAGGTGCGTGCCCTAGGAGCCTATTATCTGCTGCAGGCAAAGCGCGAAAATGATATGCCCGTTGATCCCGTGGCTCGGTTTCATCTTGGCAATGGTGCCAGCCTATATCAAATTCATGAAGGAGCAGATCTCTCGCCGCGTGGACAAAAGCAGTCCTATGGCCTGATGGTGAATTACTTATATGAGCGCGAAAAGCTTATCGAATATCATGAGAAATTTGTGAAAGATGGGGATATCAAAGCCCAGCCAAAATTACATGAGATTGCTAGAAAATATAAAGATAAGCTCAGTGAAAAATCATGACAGATAAAAATCTAAACAGGTCACGTCGACGAAAAAACAAAGCGGCACCCGCCCCTATCAAGCCAAAAACAAGAGGACTGGCAGGCGGGTATTTAACTATCCTTTCTGATGCCGATATGGCGGCGATAGATGCCGCCGCAAAGGCTATTTTATGGCAGACAGGTGTGGTTGGTGCACCGCATAGACTAGCGGAAAAGGCCTGTGACGAGGGCGCTGTTCTTACCCAAGATGGGCGCTTGCAAATACCGCCAACCCTTACAAGTAAGGCGCTTTCTGCCTTTGCAAAGCCGCTTACGCTTTATGGACGCAAGGCTGGGCAGGAACTGCATTTAGGTAGTGGACAAGTTTATACCGGCACAGGCGGGGCTGCCCCTTTGGTTCTAGATGAAGATGGTTCTACCTTCCGTGAGGCAGGCATATCAGACCTGTTTAAAGCAGCGCGTCTGGCAGATGCGCTAGAGCATATTCATTTCTTTAGCCGACCTGTGGTTGCACGCGATATTGAGACGCCGCGCGATATGGATATTGCAACGGCCTTTACCAGCCTGAAAGGCACATCAAAACACATCATGACTTCGGTAAGCGCCGCAGAGGATGTTGCGGCTATCGCAGATATTTGTTTCACCCTTGCGGGCAGTGAAGAAGCGTTTCGCGAAAAGCCCTTTTTATCGCTAAACATAAATCATATAACCCCGCCGCTACGGCTAGCAGAAGAAGCTGTTGAGGTGATGGCAGAAGCAATAAAATTCGGCCTGCCTGTGCAGTGTAATACCTTTGGCCAGCTTGGCGCATCTAGCCCTGTACCCCTTGCGGGGTCACTGGCGCAAACCTGTGCTGAAACGCTGGCCGGTCTGGTAATGGCATGGCTTATAGATGAGAACGCAAAGGCCATTTTTGGCCCTCGCCCAATGGTTACAGACCTGCGAACTGGCGCAATGTCTGGCGGGTCTGGAGAGCAAGCGCTTATCATGGCTGCAACCGCGCAAATGGCAAATTATTATCAGCTACCTAACTCGGTTATTGCTGGCGCAACAGACGCAAAAACAGCAGATGCGCAATCAGGGTTTGAAAAAAGCCTGAACATTACATTGGCCGCACAGGCTGGCGCTAATCTTATCACTCAGGCTTGCGGGATGCATGCGGGGCTTATGGCAGCGGCACTGGAAAGCTATGTTATTGATAGTGATATGGCCGGAGCGATATTGCGCAGCCTTGCCCCGATAGAGGTTAGCACGGATACCTTGATGATCGCGGCAATAGATGAAACCGCTAAAGGCGCAGGGCATTTTCTAGGCCATGCGGATACATATGCGCGTATGCATAGCGATTTTTTATATCCTGAATTGGCGTGCCGCCTGCCAGTTGAAACATGGACGCAGGCAGGGGCAGAAGATATCCATAGCCGCGCCCGCAAAAAAGTTACAGCGATTTTATCCAACCCGCCAGAAACACATATTCCAAAGGCGATAGAAACTGCCCTTCGCCAAAAATATGCTTTGCCTGACTTAGATGGCTGAACAAAGCTAGCCTGCTGTTAAGTGCCTATCTGCATTGATGCCCGCAACGCCAAGATATCGCTATCGGGGTGTTCGGTAACATCGCTCCACGTCACGGGCGCACCTTCCCCAACATCACGGGTTAGTTTTAAATTATGGGCAAGGCCAATTGGGACACCGTCAATGGCACGCGCTGCTTGGGCTGGATAAAGCTGGCCCCAAACCGTAAAGCCGCCTTCCCCATCTAGCATCTCTCCCGCTTTCAAAGGTTTTTTTGCGGTCGCGATAACATCACTATTATAGGCTTTGGTCATACCCGTTGGCTGGCCAAGCAGGGCTGCGGATAAAATAGAAATATTCAGCTCCAACCCGATCAGGTGAAAAGGTTTATACATTGCAGAATAGCGTCCACTTGCATCAGTATTCATGCCATATTGTTTAAAACAGGCCGCTGCATAATCATTAGGGGCTTCGATAACCACATAAACGCCCCAGCGCAAATCTTTATGTACAGGCCGTCCATCGCGCTCAAGCGAAGAGACAACCTCTACCTGACCGCTTTCATCCAAACACCCGCCGGCTGTTTTAGGCCGAAGGATATGCGCTAAATCATCCATGCCAGCTGCCGGAAATTTCAGTCCGCCATCAGGGGCTGAAAGCCCTGTTGCATTGGAAATTGCTGCCATTTCAAGAGCTGATTTCGTGCCATCCAGAAAGCTGTTAAACATCTGGCTATTCATACCTGCTGCGCCAGCCTCTGCGGCCGTTAATCCATAATGATCCCAAACAGTATCGGGGGTTGAGGCATGATAGATAGGCAGATATTTGGTTCCTTTACCCGCAGCCACCACGTTAAATCCGGTGCTTCGTGCCCAATCTACCATCTCTATCGTCAATGCAGGCTGGTCGCCATATGCCATGGAATAAACAGACCCCGCCTGACGGGCTTTTTCAGCCAGTGCTGCCCCTGCTAATACATCAGCTTCTACATTCACCATCACAATATGCAGCCCATTGGCAATAGCGTGCTGGGCATGGCGGATACCGGCTATCGGATGGCCGGTCGCTTCGACCACCACGTCTACCGCACCAGAGGCCATCATCGCAAAAGCATCATCTGTGAAATGAGTCGCCTCAACCAGCGCCTCCGGCCAACCAGCCCCCCGGCAAGCGGCACGCGCATTATCAGGGCGCAGATCAGCTATCGCCGCAACCTTAAGACCGGGGGTTGTGGGCAATTGCGATAAAAACATCGAGCCGAATTTTCCGGCACCAATAAGCCCAACACGGACAGGCTGGCTGGTGGCTGCGCGTTCCAGCAACTTATCATAAAGATACATCCAGCTCTTCCTATTCTGCTGCGGCCAGTTGGGCTTTTACCAGCTCATCCAGACAATCATCTGGCATTGCTTCGATAGGCGTGAAATCACGGTGCGCAATCCATTCTGCACGATTAAAGGCACGGATATGGTTATCTACATGACAAAGAGATAGATAAACAATCGTTCTATCAAATGGCGATATATTGGCCGGGCTAGCATGCACAAGAAGGGAGGAGAACATTAACATGCTTCCCGCAGGGCCCGTTGGCGCCACACAGCCGCCCCTATCTGCCAGCTTTTTAACCAGATCATTATCAAGCGTCCACAAAGGATAGCTGGTCGTGCTAAGGTCGTGACCTGCTTCGACAACGCCTTGCTTATGACTGCCCGGAATAAAAAGCAGGGGGCCATTTGCCGCTGTCACATCATCCAGAAATACCGCAATATTCATGGCGCGCGGTTCGGGCATTTCATCATCCCGCTTCCACGTGCCATAATCTTGATGCCATTGCCATACATCGCCGTCAAAGGCCGCTTTGGCGTTCACCTTAAACTGATGCATATATAAATCGCCCTCCAACACTTGCGAGACAGGATCAATAAGGCGCGGATGGGCGCCGAGACGGCGAAAACCTTCATTATAGGTATGGGCAGCAAAGGCGGTACGCGCAACACCGCTTGTCTCGCGCCAGACTTCTTCGCGCTCCATCGCATAAACATTATCTGCCTCGCTCTTTAGAAGCTGGGCTTCTTCAGGTGAAAACATGCTAGGGAAAAACAAATAGCCTTCCTCGTCAAACTGCTTTAGCTGCGCTTGTGATAATTTCATTTCTTCCTCCAATAATGTGTTTTATCAAATCTGTTTGAAAATACGTTACAGCCACTTTTCATGCTGATTTTGGCTGGTCTGTTAATAAAGTTTCAAAGGTTAGCTGGCCGCTGGTCTGGGCATGGCTGGTGGCTAATCTATGGGCGTTATCTGCATCCACATCACGAATAGCCTCAGCAATCTGTCGGTGCTCTGTCCAGATATCTTCCGCTAAGACAGCACCACTAAGAACAATATGCATGGCACGAACCATATGCGGCCACCCTGCCTGCACAGCATTAAAAATTTCAGGGTTTCCAGAATGCTTGTAAATGGCGGTATGAAAAGCGATATCAGCAGCGACCATCTGCGCGACATCCTTGCTTTTTGTAGCCGCAATTCCAGCCGCTAATAAATCATCAAAATTTATCTTGCCGCCCAGCGCTGGCTGGCTGGCACACAAACCAGCAGCTAGCCCGTCTAGCACAGCACGCACCTGATACAAACTCAGCAGCTGATGATTGTCTAATGGCGCAACCATCCGGCCTTTACGGCCTTTTTCAACCACAAGCCCATCTTTTTCCAACAGAATTAATGCATGACTTACCGGTTGCCGGCTAACCCCCAATTCCGCTGCTAGCGCTTCTTGAGCAAGGCTGGCAGATGGGCGCAAATCGCCTGTCACGATAGCCTGCTTTATCTGCGCATAGACCTGATCTATCAAGGCTGGTTTGGCATCAATTTGAAGCATAGTAAAAGGAAATCCAGTAGCGGTTTAATTTTTTGAATTCAGAATTCACAAATCTTAGTAAAGGGAAAAAGAAAGAAGCCGTCAAGTCCGAAAAAAGGTCTAGTAAGCAAGATTTTTGGGTGATTAATCACGGTTGATCTATTATTGAGCATCAGCCAATCTGGCATAAGCCGATCTGGTATCGGCCGTTCTTGCTTATCGTTATAGAGTTTTTTATGCAAAAGCCACTTATCTCCCTACCCTTAATTTCAAGCACCCCCCTAGAAATAGAGGTGCGCCGGGCAGGTGCGCGTGAATCCCTGCATTTGGTTGATATCGTGCTATGTGATGCAGAGGGCCGGCTTATCCTAGCGCTTGGCAACGAGGAAGCAGAAATATTCCCGCGCTCCGCTATCAAACCGTTACAGGCTATCCCCCTTATCGAAAAACTGTTGCGCGATGGCAAGGCAGACATTTTCAGCGATGAAGAGATAAGCTTTATTTGCGCTAGCCATAATGGCGAGCCGCATCATGTGACATGCGCCCGCAGCCTATTAAACCGATTTTCTATAGACGAAGAAGCCTTGATTTGCGGGGCGCATTGGTCACTAGATACAGACATCCTAATAGAACAGGTACGAAGCCTTGCGCATCCCACTCGTGCGCATAATAATTGCAGCGGCAAACATTCAGGCATGCTCGTCCTTGCCCATCTCGAAGGCCTGCCCCTAGCCGATTATCATCATCTAAGCCATCCCATCCAGCAAAATATTCTGGGCGTTTTGGAAATGATGATAGGACGCGATATTCTCAGCTTCACGCATGGCATAGATGGGTGCGGGGCGCCTGCCTATAGTGCGCCTTTGGGAAATTGGGCGCGCGGCCTAGCTCTGTTTACAGGCGATGATAGCTTGCCAGAAATACGGCGCCAAGCATGCCAGCGCATCACCCGTGCCATTGCTGCCGCACCGCATATGATGGCTGGCCAAAACCGAGCTTGTTCAGCCGTCAACCAGTGTTATGGAACCGAAATAACCGTTAAAACCGGAGCAGAAGGCGTATTTGCTGCTGCGTTTCACGAATTGGGACTAGGCTTAATGCTAAAGGCGCGAGATGGGCATAAGCGGGCAGCAGAAGCCGCCTTAGGCGCGGTCATTCATACTCTTGGCTATCCCCATCACCCAGAACTAGACAGGTTTTTTCGGCCAATATTAAAAAATTGGGAAGGTGTGGAAGTAGGGGATATTAGGTGTGATCCCCGCCTGTGGACATGCTAGAGCCAGCGCCATTTTTGCCTTTGTGTACGGAAAAAAGCGAACCAGCCTATACACGCGATAAACAGCGGATAGCTAAGGGCAGGCAAAGATTGTGTCATCAACAATATGGCGGCCACGCTTGCTATCGCTATTGCCGCTAATAGGCGCTGGAAATGCCTTTTCAATTGCAATAACCCTACAAAAGCCACCAGACCATACAGGCATAAAAAATTCAAACTGGCCAATGTAAACATGGTGTCTATGTCTATAAATCTGGCTTCATGCACGCCAATCATTATCAGCCCGATACTGCCAAATAACAGCAGGGCACGCGCCGGCAGGCCGCGCGATAAAACCTTCAGCGAGGCAGGCAGAAACCCCTGTTCGCTTATCGAGAAAATCATCCGTGATACGCTCCAGATAGCGGCAAATAAATTGACCGCTAACAACCCGGCAATAAAACCCGCAATAAGCTGGCTTGAAAATACGCCAAAGACAGGGGCAAGCATGCCCACAAAAGGCGCTTCATTGAAGGCTGAGACCCCCGCATGTACCACTACCATTGCGCATAAAAGATATAAAATTGAGGCGATGATAAAAGAGGCGCCAATGGCTATAGGCACGTTTCGTTTAGGTTTTTTAAACTCCCCGCCTAGCGATATCGCAACTTCCCATCCGGTAAAGGCAAAAAAGATAAGCGGAATGACGCTGAGGCCTATACTGAACTCTGAGGTGAAGCTGCGCGACGAGAACACCTCTTCCACCGAAAGCAAGCCCGAAGATGGGGTCGCTACAAAGCCAAAGATAATCAGAGCCGCAAGAAGGGATATCGATAAAATTGAGGCGGTACTGCCAAGCTGGCTAGCCCGTTTTGGTGTCAGAAAATTTGCGGCCACAGCAAGGGTAATGATAAAACCTGCGCTAAGACCAGCATTCAGACCAAACCCTGCTTGCAACGCATAGCCCGCACTTAGCGCGATAGCGGGCAGGCCAAGCATCACCGCCCCTAAAAAAAGATAGGAGGCCATAACAAAAAATCGTCTGCCAAAGGCGGCGCCAACGAGATGTGCAACACCGCCAGAGCTTGGGCGCTCGGCTGCCAACAAACAAGAAATGACCAGCAAAGGAAGGCTAAGCAAAATCGCCAATAGCCAGTAAACTATCGAGGCGGGCCCGGTTTGCTGTGCGGCTAGTCCGGGCAAAATGAACAAGCTTGCCCCAAGCACGATATTCAACATCATCAAGGTGCCAGAGATAGGGCCAAGCGTTGCCTTTAGCTGATCCATTTGATTCTCATATATAGTTTTTCTTTCTTAAGTTGTTTCAGATATTCCTTTGCATTGATACAGAAAGAATTGAAACCTCTGCGGTTCTAGACTGCACTTAAAATGACGACCCCGACCAAAATCAAGACAATGCCGCTTGCCTGATTAAGGCGTTTGCGCATGTGAATGGAAGAGATAAGCCTACGCGCACGCCCCACCAGCACCCCAAGACCTAAATTACCCGCAAATGGAACAAGCGCAGAGCTAAGCGCAATCACGGTAATATCAGCGGCGGTTATTTTAGAGACATCAAAAAAACCAGGCAAGATGCCGATATAAAATAGCATCGCTTTGGGATTACCAATAATGACTGCCAACCCAGCCAGAAATCCAGCAAACGCGCCTTCACCTGTCAAACGGCTATTTGCCTCTAACTTTTGAACAGGCGCAAAATATAATCCTATCCCCATTATCACAAATACCGCTACCGCCAGATATCGAAGCCAGAATAAAATATCCCCATGCAAGCTAACAATCTGGCCAAGCGACAATAACGCTAATACTGGCCAGCAAATATCGCCTATTGCCACCCCTAGCGCGAGCGGCCAAGCGCCAGAAAATCCGCCCTTTAATGCACGCGCAATCAGCGCAACCCAAACAGGCCCCGGCGTGATAAATAACAAAAAAAGCGCGAATAGATACAAGCCTAATTCAGGCAGGCTTAAGCTGAGCATGTCTTGGATAGAACCTGTCTGTTAGTGAAAAACAAGTCAGCTTTTGCGTTTTTCATGAAGATAGTCAAGCAGATAATACCCCGCCATAACAATAACAAACCAAGCCACAAACTGATCTTTTAGATGATCTGAAGCCATCTCGTCAGTCTCCTGCTTTTCTGTTTGCGGCGCGCGCATTATACCCCCTCCCCTTGATAGGCTTCTGCGTTATAAATAGGCGTAAGGATATCAGCCATCATTGCTGTTAGCGGTTCTATATCTGCGGGCGTGAAAAAGTCCGGCTGATCAGAATCAATATCCAACACCGCACGCACACCCCCAGCATTATCCATCAACGGTATCACCAATTCCGAGCGCGTGCTGGAGGCGCAGGCAATATGCCCATCAAACTGTTCTACATCTGCAACCAGCTGCGGTGTAGCGGTGCGTGCTGCTGCCCCGCACACCCCTTTATCAAAGGGGATGGTAAGGCAACCATGCCCGCCTTGATAGGGGCCAATTTTCAATATATTTGGGGAAACAACCCGGTAAAAACCCACCCAGTCAAAACCGTCAAAGCTTGCGAATAACTCTTGAGAAAAGGTTGCCATCAAAGCAATTTCATCGCGCTCACCCTGACAAATTGCCCGCAGACGCGTCGCTACTTCCCGGTAATCGCGCATTATTTCTGCCTTGCTTCTTGCTGTGCTAAAAATTTTGGATTGGTGATGGATAGCTTTGCTTTAACATACGCTAATAAATGGCTCTGTAACATTGTGCTGTCTGGAAAAATTTGCTGACCAGTGCGCAAGTTTGCCGCAAGTTCAGCACAGCTTTGCCCCATTGCTACGGCTAGCTTATCTTCTGGGCTATCTGCATTCTCTAGATTTTGCCGTAAAATATTCAATGCACGGCGCATCATGGATTTACGGAAATTTTGCTCTGGCGGCAAATTATCAGCTAGGTGGGTGTTAAATTCGGCTTCTATCGCCGCCGCTAGCCCAGCCAGTGTTGCCATCTCATCTGCGTTCTTATTATTATTTTTCACACCTGTCATGCTCTAAAATCCTGCCATCTATCTTCGTCTATTTCGTTTATCAGGCTAAGCATATGATATTCCATTTCTGCAACCATCTGACCAGATAGCGCCAATTGCAAGGCAGGTTCTTGCCCACTATCATTGCGGCGGGCCTGTTGCAGGGCAATGACCGCCCATCTTATCTCTGCCATCACTTGCCAGCATCCCAAAGCAGATAGATTAATTGTCTGCCCTGATGCCGTTTCATAAGCTTCACGAAACGGGGCAAAAGGCGCTAAGCCGCCAACGCTTAAATGGTCATTGCCAAAACGCCAGCATCTAGCGCAAAGCCAGCCAATATCTTCATGGCTATCACTAAATCCAGCAAACTCCCAATCTAGAAGCGCTGTCATTTTTTCTGCTTCAATTAAAAAATTTCCGGCCCTGAAATCACGGTGACACAAAACAGGTTCTGTCCCTGTTTGCCAGATATCCATCCTGTCTTCCAACCAGTTTAGCGCAAATTCTAGAACTGGCTGAGAGGCGCCGAGCAGGTCTAAATAGCCACGCATTTGCGATAATATATGCGCTTGTGGATTGGGTTTTGGCTGGCCGAGGCGCTGGGTTAATTCTGCTGTGGGCAGACTTTTATGCAGACGCGCCATTTCTGTGCCAAGCTGACGTGCAAGTGCAGGAGAGCCATGTGCAAAGGCTGGCAAGCGAGCGAGCTTATGCGCTTGTGCTTGGCCTGCCATTGCCTCCATTATAAAAAAGGCGCTGCCAATTACCTGTTCATCCTCACATAAACAGATAGGCGTTGGCGTACTCACCCCATGAGCAAAAGCATGCGAGAGTATGGCAAATTCCATCACCCTGCTATTGGAAACACTCACACAAGAAGGGGCATCTTTACGTAATACCCATTTTTGTACCCCGTCATATTTTCCGCCATCAATCTGTAGGTTTAGAGACCAGTTTTCCTGAATAGCGCCTCCAGAAAGCGCATAGATATCTGTTATTGAAACCTGCTTTGCCTCAACCTTATCTGCCAGATATCGGCTGAGTTTTTCAGGACTGAACGGCACGTCTAGCAACACATCAGGCACCCCAATGCCAATAATCGCTGCCTTGTGTGTCATAATGCCGTGCCAGCACCATCTTATGTACCTCATCTGCACCATCTACCAGACGTGCCTGACGGGCATAGCGATAAATCCATTCTAGCGGCGTATCTTTGGAATAGCCGCGCGCACCATTTAACTGGATGGCGGTATCCACAACCTTATGCAAGGTATTAGCGACATGAATTTTTGCTGAGGAAATTTCTTTGCGCGCAAAACTGCCTTGATCAAGGCACCATGCCGCATGCATCACCAGTAATCGGCCGATTTGTATGTCATGGGCTAGCTCGCCCATCATAATTTGCACAGATTCCCTATCTGCTAGCCGCACACCAAATCCGTGCCGGTGGGCGGTATATTCTGCGGCTATTTCCATACACCGCTTGGCCAGCCCCAGCCAGCGCATACAATGTGTTAGACGGGCTGGCCCTAGACGAATTTGTGTTACCTTCAGCCCATCACCAATTTCCAACAATCTGTTTTCATCTGAAATTTCCAGCCCATCAAAAACCAGTTCACAATGCCCGCCATGCTCTTCGGGGCCCATAATCGGAATGCGTCGTTCTATGTGCCAGCCGGGCTGGTCTTTATGAAATAGAAAGGCCGTCAGGCCCTTTCGTGTATCATCGGACGTGCGCGCAACCAGAATAAAATGCGCAGCTTCTTCGGCGCCGGTAATATACCATTTACGCCCATTGATAACCCATTTATCCCCCTTAAGTGTAGCCGTAGTAAGCATCATAGAGGGGTCAGAGCCGCTACCAGGTGCCGGTTCTGTCATAGCAAAGCTAGAGCGCACCTCCCCATCAATAAGCGGCTGTAGGAACCAATCCTGTTGCGCCTTCGTCCCAATTTTAGATAGCAGATTGATATTGCCATCATCAGGGGCGGCACAATTCAACACCGCCGGCCCAAATATAGACCGGTTAGCTTCTTCATATAAAGCTGCCCAGCCGCGCACAGGCAAACCCATACCGCCGCGCATGATAGGGGCTTGCGGCGCCCACAAACCTGCCTCTTTTGCCTTAAGCCTTACTTTTTCTAGGACAGGAAGAGCGATATTTTCATGTGCATCATAATTCGCCGCATCTGCTTCAAGCGGTAGCACATTTTCAGCAATGAACGCTTTTGTCTTTATCCGCAGAGCTTCAAATTCTGCTTCAAGGGTAAAATCCATTTCTTTCACACCTATCTTGGCCAAACTCTTATTTCTGAAACGCCAGCCTTGAGTCTGGCTAAATGCCACTTTAGATCCTCATGCTAAGACAGGGGGCGCAAAAAATAAAGGCAAGCAGCCGGGATAATTTCATCAGCACGGCTCGTTTAATTTAAAAGCTAGCTATTGAAACAAGCCTAGTGCCTAGCTAAGATTATCCCTATGGAAAAAGATAATGAAAAACACATGCCAGTTGACCAGCTAAACAAGACTATTGGTGTGCTGGCACGCAGAGAAACCGAAGCGCGGCTTATGGCGCCCCTGATAGACGCGCTATCGAAAGCTTTTGGGCGTGAGGAAGTACTGGCGGTTATCCGCGATACAGTTATTAAAATCGCGCATGATCAAGGGGCGGCTTTAGCAAAAGAATACGGTACCAGCTCAGACGCTTTCCTTGAAACCTTATCTTTCTGGCGTCAGGATGGCGCATTGGAAATAGATATTCTGAGCCATACTGAGGAACAGCTGGATTTTAATGTCACGCGGTGCCGCTATGCAGAGATGTACAAAGCGCTAGGGATGGAAGAATACGGGGCGGTTTTATCATGTAACCGCGATTTGGCGTTAATAGAAGGGTTTGATGAAGGGGTTAAACTTGACCGTGAGCAAACCATTATGGGCGGTGCCAGCTGTTGTACGTTCCGCTATGATTTCAACAATGCTGACAAAAGCTAACTAGAAGCCGACCCTGTCCGCACCTTTTAGCTGCAACATCTCACGCGCCTCATCTGGGCTGGCAATTTCCAGCCCCATTCCTTCGATAAGACCGCGAACACGCGTCACCTGCTCAGCATTTGATTTTGCCAGCTGTTTTGGCCCGCCCCAAAGGCTGTCTTCTAGACCAACACGCACATTGCCGCCCATGCCTGCTGCCATAGCGGCGATACGCATCTGATGCCGGCCAGCCCCCAACACAGACCAGCGATAGTCAGAACCAAACAGCCTATCTGCGGTGCGCTTCATATGGATAACATCTTCTTCATGGGTGCCGATGCCGCCTAGAATTCCAAAAACAGATTGCACAAAAAAGGGCGGTTTTACGATGCCTCTATCCGCAAAATGGGCAAGCGTGTAGAGATGTCCAATATCATAACATTCGATCTCAAATCGCGTTTGATTTTCCGCACATGTGGTCAAGATATATTCAATATCTTCAAAGGTATTTTTGAAAATTAGGCTAGTAGAGTTGGCCAGATAGGGCTCTTCCCAATCATGGTTAAATTCCTTGAAGCGCTCTAGCATTGGATATAAGCCGAAATTCATCGACCCCATATTTAGAGAGGCCACTTCTGGGCGAAAGGTTTCTGCTGGACGCACTCTTTCTTGCACGCTCATGGTTGGCGCCCCACCTGTCGTGATATTAACCACAGCATTACTAGCCTGTTTCACGCGTTGCAAAATCGGTGCGAACGCTTCAGGTGACTGGTCAGGACGGCCAGTTTCCGGGTCTCTTGCGTGCACATGTACACACGCCGCCCCTGCCTCAGCCGCGCCAATAGCGGCATCTGCAATTTCTTGCGGCGTAACGGGCAAATAGGGAGACATGGAAGGGGTGTGAATAGCCCCGGTTACCGCACAAGTAATAATAACTTTGTTTGCCATTTTCTTCGTTCCTCACCCAGAAATTTTAATTCTTATCTTGTTCATTCTTATGATAAGTCAAGGCAGCTAGTCGCTCATTACGCCAGTTTGATCGGCCAACAATATCTGATGCTGGCAAGCGCCCTTCCCAGTTTTCTGTTATTTTTTGTGTCCAGCCCTTATCAAACACATCTGCGCCAGCGGGGGTTTTTGCCATCTTGGCAAATACCGGGCCATAGCGGGAAAAATAGTCTTCGGCCCCTTCAGGCGCATTGAGCTCAATTGTCTCAAATGGGCCCATAAATGCCCAACGCAAACCAAGCCCGTCTTTAACTGTTTTGTCTAAATCTTCTACCGAAATAATACCCTCACCTACCAGCTTTAGCGCTTCGGCCAATAATGCGCCCTGCAAACGGTTCAGCACAAACCCATCTATTTCTTTATGCACACGCACCGGCACCTGACCAATAGATGCATATATATCATAGGCCTTTATTAAAACCGCTTCCTTTGTCCAAGACGCGCCACATACCTCTACCAGCGGCACCAAATGCGGCGGATTCACTGGATGGCCAATCAGAACGCGTTCCCGCCCAGCAAGCTGTTCAGAAAAGAGCGAGGCGACAATCGAAGAGGTCGAAGAGGCTATCGGCACATCTAGCGGTACAAGCCTGTCAAGTTCAGCAAAAATATCTATTTTGGCATCCAGCCTTTCTGGGCCATTTTCCTGCACAAAGTCAGCCCCGCTTAAGGCTTCCTGTAAATCATTACTATAGGCGATAGCGTTTACCAGTGTATCTGCATTCTCTGCCAGCTTATGGCGCACCAAAATTTGGCTTTCTTCCTGCAGTTTTTCCGGTAATCCTGCCAGCAATTCTGCACTAATATCATACATCTTTACCTGCCAACCTGCTCTGGCAAATACAAGCGCCCATGCCCTGCCGATTAGCCCAGAGCCGATTATTGCAACAACAGACATCTTTTTAAAAAACCCTATCTTGATAACCACTTGTTACAGTGGAAGATGCGCCAAGAGAACTGTCAAGGGTTTGACTTTACAAAATTATCAGAACAGACTTTAGCGATAGTTTAACAGACCAGCTACTAGAAGAGAGATGAGATGGATTTAGCGCTTCAGGGCTTACGCGTTTTTGTCAGTGCGGGGGCTAGTGGCATTGGCCTTGCTATTGTGGAAAGTTTCCTGACGGAGGGCGCAGAAATTGCCACCTGTGATGTGGATGAGGCCAGTCTGAATGCGCTGGCGCAAAAATATCCCAACATCCATACCTATCTTTGTGATGTGTCTGACAGTGGCGCTATTCAGGGCGTTATCCATAGTGCGGCGGCACAAATGGGTGGACTTGACTGCCTTGTAAATAATGCTGGCATTGCTGGGCCTACGGCGAAGATCGAAGATATTGATGATGCGGCATGGCAAAGCTGCCTTGATATTTGTCTTAATGGGCAATTTTATTGTGTCAAAGCTGCGCTTAGCTATCTACGGGAAAGTAGTAATCCATCCATTGTCAATTTATCGTCTGCCGCAGGCAAATATGGCTTTGCCTTGCGCACCCCTTACGCCGCCGCGAAATGGGGCGTTATCGGCTTGACCAAATCCCTGTCGATAGAATTAGGAGAGGATAATATCAGGGTCAATGCGATACTACCCGGGCTAGTTGCAGGTGAGAGGCAGCGCCGCGTGATGGAAGCCAAATCCCAGCAGCTCGGCGTACCGTTTGCTGAAATAGAAGCCGCAGCGTTTTCTTTTTCCTCGATGAAGGATTATGTAACAGCCCAACATCTAGCAGACCAGATCCTGTTTCTGGCGAGCCCGCGCGGCAAAATGATAAGCGGCCAAGCCTTATCGATTGACGGCGATACCAAAATGTTGCTTTAGGACAGATCAGAAATCCACCCATCCCAAACGCTCTGCTGTCCAGTAAAACCCTGTGGCCGCAATGGCAATAGAAGCTGGAATTTGAATTACACGCCGGTAAAAACGCGCTGAGGGGCGCTGCCATAAAAACACCAGATATAGCGGGGCAACAATGGCAAGCTGACCTATTTCAACCCCAATATTAAAGCTGATAAGGGCCGGCAAAAACTGTGCGGTAGGCAAGCCAAAATCAGCTAAGACAGAGGCAAATCCAAGCCCATGTAATAGGCCAAAACCTGTAATTAATAAGCCCCGTTGCCAGCTGAAACGGCCCTTTGCCCAAATCGTTTCCACCGCAACATAGGCGATAGAAAGCGCGATAAGCGGTTCCACAATTTGACCAGAAATGCGCACAATCCCCAAACTAGACAACGCAAGAGTAATCGTATGCGCAAGGGTAAATAAACTAATCTGATAAAGGAGAACACGGCCAGATAGGCTAAACAAAAACAGCCCTAAGACGAACAAAATATGATCAAGACCACGCGGAATTATATGCACAAAGCCCGAATGCACATAGCGGCGCACCACATCCAGCATGGAGACCTGTACAGGGCTGCTTAGGCTTATCACATCGCTCTTCTTACCAGGGGCGAGATAGGCAGCATATAAAGGCTCCGAGGATGTGTCGCTTGACGCTTGGCGCACAATCAACGGGCCGAGCGCAGATGCCCAATACAGAATAACGTCTTTATCCCCCTTAAGAGGGGCGGCGGTAAATCGTATCGTTGTTTGCCTTGCCTGACTTTCTTCAAGACCTGTTTCAACGGTGACATCGCGCAAGCTAAGCGGCACTCTAGCCCCGCCATTTTCAACAAAGATTTGCGCGGCTAGCCGTGGCCAATTCGCGCGTACCTGCTGTGCTAGATCAACTGCGCTCATAGCCCGGATTTGGTCATATTCATCAGACTTATCGCTGTCATCTGTATCGGTAAGGGCACCAACATCCATGCCAGACAAAAATATTTCCGCTGTCATATCCAGCGTTACATCCAATGAGGCGGGCGGTGTTTGTAAAACCTCAAATTCCATCAAAGAGGGTCTAATTTCATGGGCGTGTGACAGGCTTGAGCCGCCAGCGATTAGCGCCAGACAGCATAACGCAAGACAGCATAGCGCAAAAGAGGTATAAATTTTAACAAAGCTAAGGGTGTGCGCGAGCATATAAAGAACCATTATTTTATAACAGGCGAAGAGATTTTGACAGAAACTTATCTTTGTGAACCCTATCCTCAGAACGGTATATTTTAAAGGTCTAATTTTGTGAAAATAGCTAGAGACAAGCCCCGCCAACTTATCCGCAAAACTCTCGTCTATAGCCTTATGTCTAGCGCTTTACTCTTCACCTATGCTGCGCTGGCACATGAAGTATGGCTAGCCCCGAAAACCTATCATGGGGAGCGGCAAAAACCCGTGCAAATTGACATTCGCCTTGGCCAGAATTTCATTGGGGATGCGCTGCGTTATCGCCCCCGCACTATCGCGAAGCTTGCCTTTTTAACCCGCACTGCAACGGCGCCTGTCACTGGCCGCCTTGGCGACTTGCCTGCTATCCAGACCGCTGCGCCGGAAGATGGCCAGAATATTCTGATCTATCAGAGCCTGCCCGAAAAAATGCTCTATAAAAACTTTGATAAATTTGCTGAATTTGTGCAGGAGAAGGGGCATGAAAAATTGCTGGATCAGCATGGTCAGCGCGGGCTGCCAGACAAGTACTTCACCGAGATCTATAGCCGCTTTGCAAAAACTATCCTGCTTCGCGGCGGCGGCGGAAAAGGCGTTCAAGATCGGCTGGCCGGATTAGAGGTTGAGTTTGTCTTGGAGAGCGGTTTGATGACAACAGATAGCCCCCTTCCTATCCGCCTATATTATCAGTCTGCGCCGCTAGCCAATGCAAAGATTACTATCTTTGATAAGGGCAGAGATGGGAAAATCTCCCAGCAAAAAACCTTTTCTGATGGGCAGGGGTATATCTATCTAACCCCTGTTAAGGGGCATGAATATCTCATCGACCATGTAACTATTCGTGCTATCCAACCAGAAGAAAATCCACATCAGGCGGTATGGGAATCACTTTGGGCGTCGCTGACCTTCAAAGCACCATAATCGCTGCTGACCAAAGCCGCCCTATCGCGCCTTGCTGAGCGAGAGTTCACGAAACCAAATAATCATCCCAGAACTAACAATAACCAGCGCGCCAATAATAGTCCATCTATCTGGCAGATGTTCAAACACCAGATAGCTCCAGCCGGTCAAAAACAGAATAAAGGAATAGCCAAACGGGCTCAGCACGCTAGCTGGGGCATAATTATGTGCAATGGTTAAAACCTGATGTCCAGCCCAGCCAAAAAACCCTAGCGATATCAAAATGGCCCATTCAAAAAGACTGGCAGGTGCTTGCCAGAAATAAATTGCAAATGGCAGCAAACAGACACTCCCTACCATCCCAGAGTGAAATTGCAGGACATCGGTGCTGACCAAACCAGAGAGATGACGCGTTAAAATCGAATAAAGCGAAAAACAAAAAGCCCCACTTAAAGAAAGAAATACAGCGATGTGAAAACTTTCATCGAACGGGCGAATGGCAATAGCCACCCCAGCAAAACCAATCATAATTGCTGACCACCGATAGATACCTACCCGCTCGCCCAGCAATGGCCATGAAAGCAAACAGATAAAAATAGGGGCTGAAAAAAGAATAGTGGACGTTAGGGTTAGGGGCAGCCAGCGAATAGCAAAGAAATTAAAAACGGTGGAGCCCATCAGCAATGCCCCGCGTAACATGACCAACTTTAAATGCGGGCTAGTGTAACGGGACAGGGTAAAGCCGCCCCTGCCGACCAGCGCGGTAGAAATAGCAAAATGCCCAATATATCGCATAAAGGCTAATTGCGCTGAATGAAGACCCAAAAGAGCGAGCCATTTTGCGCCCGCATCAATGAAAGAAAACAACGCATAAGCGCCAAGCATCAATAAAATACCAAAGCGCACATTATCCTGATATTGGCCAGCAATTGCCATTATTACCCACGCTCTTTCTTGCCAAACCGCTTTGGGCCGACAGCAGCTAGATAGCCCTTATTGAAAGAAAGGCACTATCTGTAAAATTTTTGACTTAAATACCAGCCTGCTTTAGCTGCTTTTGAATTTCATAGATGGAGCCCTGCTGCGCTGGTTGTGGTTGCGGAATACGAACAGGGGTTGCAGATACGCGCGGGGCAATAGTCGGTTCACCGCACAACATCCGCTGATTATATTCTTCGATATCGTTAAATTTGGTCATGCCGCCCATAATAGGAAAGGCGTCTGCTGCCATCATTTCAATAAATAACAAGCGGCGCGGGCGGTCTGAAATATTCTCAGCAGACCCATGCACAATCCGGCCATGATGAATTGAAACTGAACCGGCAGGCCCATTTAATTCAACTGCCTTATCTGGGTCTAAACCATTATCTTCAAGAGACAGGCCACCTGCAAAAACACCCTCTACATGATGGTCATAAATGGGACCTTTATGAGAGCCAGCGAACACCTTTAAGGGGCCATTTTCAGTGCGCATATCATCGATAATCACTGCTAATGCCAGCACATCATCATTAGTATGCGGGTAGAATGCAAAATCTTGATGCCAGTCTATTGGGGCGCCATAGCCCGCAGATTTCATATTCAATTTTGTTGTATGCAGGCGAATATGCGCGCCGATTAAATCGCGTATTGGGGCTAAGATCGCATCTGAATACATCAGATCGCGCACAATATCAGATTGCGTATGCGGCAATTTAATACGCCGAATACGCGGCTCGTCTGGTCTGTGGCTATCTTCCATATCAAGCTTTTCATCTGATTCGGTCATGCCATAGGCAGTGTGCTCAATACGCGCTATCTCACCACGCAACGCTTCAATAACAGACATATCCAGATGGTTTTCCAGCAACAGATACCCTTGCTCGTTATAAAAATTAGCCTGCGTGGTTGTCAGACATTCAAACTCTGGCTTTTTATCTATGTCCATTTTTTCAACTCCCCCGTTGCAAATTGCGATGCTGTCCTTCTGGGGTTTTTTAAACCCTTACATGGTGGCGCCAATTTGCCACGGAACAAACTCATAGTCGCCCAAACCTTGCGCCTCTGATTTTGATTGCTTACCAGAAGCAACATCCAGCAATAGCTGATAAATCTCCTGCCCTTTTTCTTCTAAACTCTGGCCTTCTGTTAGCATGGCACCAGCATTGATATCCATATCCTCTATCAGCCTTTCATACATTTCTGTATTGGTAGCTATCTTTATACAAGGCGAAGGTTTAGAGCCAAAGGCAGAGCCGCGGCCAGTGGTAAAAGCCACCAGATTACAGCCGCTGGCAATTTGCCCTGTTACCGAAGCTGGGTCATAGCCAGGCGAATCCATGAAAGCAAAACCCTTCTTATTCACCGGTTCTGCATATTTATAAACGCCGGTTAGCGGGGTTGTTCCACCCTTCGCAGCCGCACCAAGGGATTTTTCTAAAATTGTGGTGAGCCCACCTTTTTTATTACCCGGACTAGGGTTGTTATCCATCGAGCCTTTATTGCGCTCTGTATAGTCTTCCCACCAGCGTATCAGTCCAACCAATCTCTCGCCGGTTGCTTTATCTGCTGCACGCCTCGTCAGCAAATGCTCTGCGCCATAAATCTCAGGTGTTTCTGCCAAAACGCCTGTGCCGCCCTGTGCCACCAATAAATCACACGCATAGCCAAGAGCCGGATTTGCGGTGATACCAGATAGGGCATCAGAGCCGCCACATTGCAAAGCAACGGTTAATTCAGATACAGGGCAAGGCTCACGCTCGCATTTATTCGCCTCTGGTAACATTTCGCGCACCATAGCAATACCCGCTTCAACTGTTTTTGCTAGACCAAAGCTGTCCTGAATATTCATCGCCTTAAAAAGAGGCCCCTGTTTCAGGCCATAAGCTTCTAAGAGCCAGTCAATTTGGTTCATCTCACAGCCTAAACCTACCATTAAAATACCCGCATGGTTTGGATTTCGCGCATAGCCCCACATCACCCGCTGCAAAGCCTCAAACCCGTCTCCTTGCCCAGCCATGCCGCAGCCTGTGCCATGCACAAATGCCGTCACACCATCTACATTCGGATATTTTGCCATCTCCTCAGGCCCAAATGCAGACGCTATCATACGCGCAGCGGTGGCAGAGCAGTTCACAGAGGTCAAGATACCAATATAATTGCGTGTTCCCACCTGACCAGAAGGGCGACGATAGCCCATGAAGGTATCTATTTTATCCCGAGATACCTGCGCAATCGGGCGCAAATCAGTGGCAAATTCATAATCTAAATCAGTATTACGAAACTCAACATTATGTGTATGGATATGGCTTCCTGCAGCAATATCTTCACAAGCATAGCCAATGATTTGGGCATATTTGCGAACTGCCTCTCCTTTGGCGATAGGGGCAGCAGCAATTTTATGATTGCGCGGGATAAGCCCAGTGGTCGCAACCCCTTCAATATCCACACCAGCCTCAAGAGTTTGCGTGGCAGTAACAACATTATCTGCTGGGTCTAGACGAATAAAATCAGCCATTGCGGAACTACTTTCTTTAAAATTATGTGTATGTACCTATCGAAAGAAACTAGCCCGCTAATAGAGCTGTCATCTCTTTACGATAACTTATGATATCTTCTACATCCTCAAGCTCGACATCGCTGATGGTCACAGCGCTGTCTTTTTTTATAGGATGTTTTAGTTTTACGTTATGTGCAAGCCCTATCGGAAGCGCATCTATGCTATGGGATATTCTAGCTGGCAGAGCATTTGCCCATACACAATACCCGCCCTCACCATCCAGCATTTCGCCTGCTTTTAAATCGCGCTTGGCAGTCGCCACTGCATCGCCGCGCCAGTAGCGCGAACAGCCGGTTGGCTCGTGCCGCAAAACAGCAGAGAGCACGCTGGTATTGGTCTCCAGCCCGATCATATGAAAAGGCCGCCACATGGAGCCATACCAACCAGAGGGGTCAGTTAGAAGCCCATATTGCTGAAAGCAATTTCTTGTATAGGCATTCGGGGCCTTGAAGGTAACAAACATTCCAAAACGGATATTATTTATCACCTCGCGCCCATCTGGTTCCTGACTAGCGGCAATTTCAACCAGCCCCGATTTTGCAAGCCTACCCCCCTCGCTGGCTGGCCTGAAAACAGACGCTAAATCATGCAAGCCTGCGGGATGAAAAGCTAGGCCTGTATCGGGGCAATCAAGGCCTGTTGCATTAGCCACTGCAGCCATCTCGATAGCTGCCTTTGTGCCATCAGTAAAAGAGTTATACATCTTTGGATTAAAATCACCTTCCGCGACCTCTGCCTCTGACCAGCCGAAATAGCCCCATACTGTATCCGGCGTAGAATAGCGATATTCAGGTTGAAAATTCATCCCCTTACCTGCGGCAACCAGCTCAAAACCATTACTATGTACCCAGTCCACTAATTCGCAAATTGCAGCTGGCTGGTCGCCATACGCCATCGAATAAATGACGCCGCGCTCAGATGCCTTTTTAGCAATATAAGGGCCGCATAGAATATCGGCCTCCACATTTACCATTATTACATGCTTGCCACTTTCGATCGCCTGTAAGGCATGACGTACACCAAATAACGGGTGACCCGTCGCCTCAATAATACAATCAATTTCGGAAAAGTTGCACAACGCAGAAACATCGTCAGTAAGCCATGTTTTCCTCGCTGCTATAGCCTCTTTAGCGCTCGCAGAAAAACAGGTTTTTGTATCCCACCCTACTCTTGCAAAGGCTGTCTTAGCCTTGTCCAAATTCAAATCTGCAACTGCAGCAACATGCAATCCTTTAATATGCTGAGCTTGGGCTAAAACCATAGAGCCAAACTTCCCCGCCCCAATAAGACCTATGCGCAGGGGTTTATTTTTAGCATATTCTGCTAGCAAGCGGCTGAGGTTCATAGGTTTGTCTTTTTCATTTTCTTACTGGGTCTTTCATTTTCTTGGCGGGGTTTTTACCCGCCGCTAAGGACATGCTTCTTCTGGTCATGTGAGACATCACCGCTTAGCCAAAAACATTTAGCAAACGACCACGCTAGGGCACATTAGGCGCAGAAAGGGGCATCTGATTGCCAGCGATGGATGGGAATATGCGGCGCTGTGGATAGCCTGCTGCGTGCCTGCTCCCAGCTATGCCGCCATGCCTGCCAGTCGGTTAACACACCCTCAGGGTCAGCTTTGCTACGTGCAACAAATTCGGGGAAATGCCCACGCCCCGTTGGCTGACCAGTTCGATTAAAACGAATATCAAAAGACCATCTAAATGAATCTGTATGGTTTTCCAGCGATGCATGGGCTGTTAGCGGGTCTAGAATCACAATGCCCCCAGATTTGACCGGCAAGGGCACAACCCTATCCATATCAATAAAGCCTTCTGCTATAGCGGTCTGGCTTTTAGGGCAATGCGGCAACAGCCCTTGATCTGCTTTTTTAGGCAGGACTTGCAGGCAGCCATTTTCCAATGTTGCATCTGTTATCGCACACCAAATAGTGACCATATCTGTGTGATCTGCCTCATCATGGGCAACCCCCCTATCCTGATGCCAGTCTGTATGGGCGATATGGGCGCGTACCTCATCATCATACAGCTTGCGGGCAGGGGGTTTCAGGCGCACATGCTGAATAGGGTTGGACGTAATTTCCGGTCCTATCAGAGTTTCAACAATATCTAGGAGTTTTGGTGCGGTCAGAAGGGCAAAAACAGCTGGACCAAAATGCATCGGCGTATCGGCACAGATACGCTCACCGGGAAGCGAAATATCCATCGGCTGAAACCAGTCACAACCCGCATCATAACAAGCCTCTAGCTGGGCAAAGAAATCAGCATCTTTCAGCTTTTTATCAATACGGCCTTGCGCTATCCAGTCATCCACCAAGCTTGCCAGCAATACCTGATATTCTGCCCGCACAGGGTCAAGGATGGTTTCTTGATCAAAGACATTCTCTACCACCAGATAGCCTTGCTTTTCAAAGAGCTCTTTTTGCGTATCAGATAGCAATTTCACTACCCCTCCCATCGCGATGTCCTATGGATTGAGTAGAAAACAGCCGCCCTGAAATGACAAGATAAAAAAACCCACCTGCAGGCGATACCGCAGGTGGGAGAAGGTATGTTTAACAACGTAACCTTAGTCTTGCGTATTACCCCAAGAATACGGTTACAATTTCTGGCCAAATCAACAGAACAGATAGCGCTAGAAGCTGGATGCCGATAAAGGGCAAGAAGCCTCTGAAAATATCTGTCAAAGAGATATGTGGCGGGGCCACTGATTTCAGATAGAACGCAGCGGGGCCAAATGGTGGAGATAAGAAGGACACCTGCATATTCATACAGAAGACAACCCCAAACCATACCGCAATATAGCGCGGCTCAATCGAGCCAAGGAAGCCAATATCTTCGATAGGCAGTTTCCGCACAATCGGCAGGAACACAGGCATAATCAACAGCACAATACCTACCCAATCCATAAACATACCCATGATGAGGAAGATCAGCATCATAAACAAGATAACGCCCATTGCTGGCAGGTCATACCCAACGATTAGGTTCGCCACATAGGTTGGCCCCCCTACAAGCGTATAGGCCGCAGCAAGTGCCGCCGCACCGATGGTGACCCAAATAATCGTGCCCGTTGATTTCAGGGTTCGCATCACCGAATCCCAGACAATCTCAAACGTCATTTCGCGCCGAATAAGACCAATAACAAACACCGCAATAACGCCCATACCCGCCGCTTCGGTAATACCCGTAATGCCGCCATAGATTGAGCCAAGTACCACGCCAATAACAATAGTTGGCGCTATCAGGCCCTTACCCATTTCCCAACCATTTTGCGTGCGCTCTTTGCCAACTACCAGATACATAATGGCAAGGCAGATGAAAAACGCCGCGCCAATATATGGCATATCCGAGACCATGCCGAGGAAGATAGGGTCTACCCCTTCTTGGATAATATTCTCACCTGTAAGGGTGAAGAACACTGCCCGCAAGAACAGAACGCCAGTAATCCAAAGGCCAAAACGGGCAAGGAAACCAAGGAACATCAAAGATTTCTCAGAAGTTGGCGGATCGCTCGGATCGGGTTCTGGCAGAGGGGCATCCTGAGGGCGAAGCCTCGTGATGACCATAATATAGATGATGAAGAAAGAGGCCAACATAAAGCCCGGCAAGAATGAAGCCGTAAATAGCGCCTTAATAGAGGTCTCTGTAATCAGACCATAGAAAATCAAAACGATAGAGGGTGGGATCATTGTCCCTAGCGAGCCTGAGGCACAAATCGTACCAATGGCTAGGTTCTGATTATAGCCCAGACGCAACATTTGTGGCAGAGCAATCAAGCCAAGCAAAACCACCTCACCGCCGATAATCCCTGACATCGCAGCCATAATCACGGCCATGATAGAGGTCACAATCGCGATACCGCCGCGTGTCCGGTTAAGCCAGATATTTAGCGAGGAATACATATCGCGCGCAATGCCCGATCTCTCCAATAACGCCGCCATAAAAATAAATAAGGGCACCGATATCAGAACGTAATTCGTCATCTGCCGGTAGACTGCCTGACTAAGCACGGAAAACGGCCCACGACCAAAATCCATAAACATCAAATCAGGGCCAAATTTTAACACCAAAGCAACAACAGCTAGAAACGCTGAGGCAAAACCAAGTGGCATGCCAATCGCCAATAATACAAACATCCCCCCCAAGAGGATAAGGCTAAGGGTACCTACATCAACCATTTACTTCCGCTCCTCAAGCGTTTTGCGGATATTCTCAATCTCTGTCTGATCAATCTCATCCGCAGGCGTATGTTTTACATCCTCTTTGTTCCAATCTGCTATGAGGTTGGAAATCGCCTGAATACATACCATCGTGATGATGATCAGAATTGCCGGCTTAACTGTTGCAGGTATCGGCGGGTCCCATGCTGTGCCAAACCTCTCAAACCGCTCAAATTTATCCACAGCCTCATCGAATGCACCCCAAATAAGGCAGAATGTAAAAATTGTTATAAGCAAAACAGAGACCGAATCAGCGAGCTTTTTGGCCCAACGCGGAAACATTTCATAAATAATAAAAATTCGTATATGGCTACGCTGTTGCATCGCATAAAGACCTGCCATCAAGAACAAAATAGAGGCAATCCATAACGTCATTTCATTTGCCCAAAGCGTAGGGCTAGCAAACACATAGCGTGATATAACTTCATAAAGCATCGCAATTTCGATGAAAATAATTGACATCATTGCAATTCGAGAGGTTACCAAAGAAACAACATCAAAAAACCCAGATTTTTCAGGTTCGATAGCTCCCTTATTATCTGACAGATAAATGCCGACTATCAAAAGTGAAAAGGCCAACAGAAGCATAAAAGTTCGCGCTAAAACACCGCCCTCGGGGCGCAACATCTCATGCACGCCCACACCACTATCTAAAAATGCTTTGTTAAAAACCAGGATAGCGAAAACAAACAAGGTTAGGCATCCCGATACTATTGCTATCTGCCTTACTGGCTGCCGGAATCGTCCTAGCCAAACGCTGTTGTCGTTCATTATTTTACCCCTAAAAATAAACTAGAGAATCAATTAAAGAAATTTATTCTTGCAAGCATTTTGAAAACGAGAGAGCAAAAAGGTTTTTGCTCTCTCATTTAGATTTAGCCTTATTTTAACACCATACTTTAGTTTGAAGTCAAACCAAGTTGGCCTAGATATTCGCGGTGGCTCTTAACCAAGGCTGCGGCCTCTGGTGTTTTTGCAGCCCAACCATTCCACGCCTCTTGCGCGATCTGGCGAAACTTTGCACGGTCTTCAGTTGACCAGTCATAAAGCTTCACGCCTTTTGCTGATAACATAGCAGCAGCTTCTGCGTTCTTCTTTTCATTTGATAAGGCAGCATGAAGAGATACTTTTTGCATTGCTGTATCAATGATACGACGCTGTGATTCGGTTAAACCATCCCAAACTGCTTTGTTACAAGCCAAGTGATCGGATGGCATTGAGTGAAAGCCAGGATAGGTCGCATGGCTTACGAGGTCATATAGTCCCAAACCAACATTGTTGTTCAAACCAGAAGCATCGGCACCATCAATGATACCGGTTTCCAGCGCAGTGAAGATTTCGGTGAAGTCCATCACAATCGGTGACGCGCCTAGACCTGCAAAAATTTCTGTCTCCAAACCTGGAGGTGAGCGGAATTTCCAGTCTTTTAGATCTTCGAAACCTCTTAGAGGCTTGGATGAAGACAGGCTTTCCTGTCCATATACTGACCAGCCGATAAGTTGCATACCATACGCATTATAAAGTTCCTGTGCAGCATCGTAACCACCACCATAATACAGCCAACTTAGCTGCTGATATGGTGTGTCATAACCACCCATGATATCACCAACAAACTGGAATGCAGGGTTTTTGCCTGTCTGATAAGAGCCACCTGTCATGTCACAGTCTAGTATGCCATTTGCAGCAGCATCAAAAGTCTCTACTGAGCCGACAACTGAAGATGCCCAAAACATTTCTATGTCGAGTGTACCATTCGACATCGTCTCAACATCATTTTCCCATTCCTGATAAATCATGCCAGTGGGGTGGTCCATCGCATAGTGTGTTTGAATCCGCAGCGTTGTTTTGCCGCCGTGTGAGCCAGCCAAAGCTGGACCCGCAAGCAAACTTGCAGCAACTGCAGCGCCCATTGCTATTTTTGTGAATTTCATCACGTTCCTCCGTTACGTTAAAATAATAAGGAGGGCGTGATTATTATCTTCGCGAAGCGAAACGTTCCCCCCTTGCTAACAAAACAAAGTGAAGGATATTCTTTTACAAATGTCCAGAAAAAATTAACCTTTCAATATCGAATATTTTTCGTTATTCATCGTAATCTCTTAAATTAACGCTGAAAAATTGCACCTAAACTAAGTGCGATCTCTATGATTCTGGATTATTTGAGTGGAGGACGCGCTATAATTGCAGTTGATAAGATTTAGGTGCTTTGCCCGTAGAAAGCTCGAATTCTGATTGGAAATCAATCAGGCTTTCCTCTTAGCTGAAGTTTCGTCACACTAAAAATAATTCAAGGCCATGCACCCAAAGACCTAAAAAAAAGACCTGTAAAAAGAGACCTAATAATGAAGATTACCAACATCCGTGCGCATATCTTGTCCTCCCCCCTAGAAACGCCCTTTGCATTCTCGCAAGGCTGGGTTTCGACACGTTCAGCAACATTAATAGAAGTAACAACAGATACTGGTCTTACGGGCTGGGGAGAGGCGTTTTGTCAGGGTTTAGAGACCCCGCAAATTGCAGCTACCGCCACCGAGAGTTGCTTTGCGCCAATGCTGATAGGCCGCAACCCGTTAAGCACTGAAAAGCATTGGTTTAATATGTATAACCGCTCGCGCGATTTCGGCCGCAAAGGTGCCGTAATGGCAGCGATAAGCGGTATCGACATCGCTTTATGGGATATTGCTGGGCAAGCCTATAAGCAGCCTGTCTGGCAATTATTGGGCGGCGCGCATCGCCGGCAAGTTGAGCCCTATGCGACAGGTTTTTACCGCATCAAAGGGCAAGGCGAGGCAGAACGTCTGGCAGAAGAAGCACAAATGCATGCGCAAAACGGCTTTCGATATATGAAGGTGAAGCTGGGCTTTGGCGTCAGGGATGATATCTGTGTGATGCAAGCCATTCAAAAGGCTATTGACCCTGCTGAGATTACGCTGATGGTAGACAGTAATCACGCCTATGGCCGCAGTGAGGCGCTATATCTAGGGCAGGCTTTGGCAGATATGCATCTTCGCTGGTATGAAGAGCCCGTAGCCCCAGAAGATTACGAAGGCTATGCAGATTTGCGGCGCCGTCTACCCATGGCCATAGCGGGCGGAGAAAATGAGCATAGTTTATATGGATTTAATGCCCTGTTCGAGGGGGCATGCGTTGATATCGCCCAGCCTGATATCGGCTCTTGCGGGGGCTTTACCGCAGCACGCCACATCACCGCCCTTGCGCAAGCCAAAGGTGTAGAGATAAATCCGCATGTCTGGGGCAGCGCGGTAGCGCAAGCGGCATCGCTTCACCTAATAGCCGCCCTTCCTAATACGCATCACTCCTTATTTGCCCGCCAGCCTATTCTTGAATATGACCAATCCTCTCATCCATTTCGGCGCGAGCTGACCCGCCACCCGATTCAGATGCAGGACGGCTTTGTGCAGATTAATGATGCGCCCGGCCTCGGCATAGAAATACGCAAGGATACGCTTGCGCATTACCGCATAAATTAGCCAGAATTAGCTGTCAGCTTTTTTGAGCCAGACTAGGGTTTAGGCAAATCATCTTCTAGATAGATTTTGATAATCTCTTCAAAACTTGCCTCACTTTCAAAGCCGAGAGCGTGCGCCCGGGCGGTATCAAAATTGCGTGGCCAACCAGCAACAATTTTCACAATCCGTTCTTCTAGCTGCGGTTTAATCAGCGCCACCACATCACTGCCTGCAACATTACGCAACGCTTCTATCTGCTCGGCAACCGTGCAGGAAACGCCCGGCATATTTAAAGAGCGTCTACTGCCAAGCTGAGACAGGTCAAGCGAAGCCGCATGGGTTAAAAAGCGGGCTGCTGAACGCGGCGAGGCATGCCAGTGGCGCACGTCATCGCTAACAGGTAGTATCGCTTCAACGCCGTTTAGCGGTTCTCTGATAATGCCAGAAAAGAAGGAAGATGCTGCCAGATTAGGCTTGCCCGGACGCACGCAGATGGTCGGCAGGCGAATAGATATACCCTCAATATACCCCTTGCGGCTGTAATCAGCTATCAGCATTTCAACAATGGCTTTTTGTGCCCCATAGGAAGTTTGCGGCGCACATAAAAATTCATCCGAAATTTTATCTGGGAAAGGCGGGCCAAACACCGCTATCGAAGAGGTAAAGATGATTTTCGGCACATATGTGCCGCCGCTATCATCGTGATGCTGGCGCAGCGATTCTAAAAACGCCCAAGAACCCGCCATATTGACCTGCCAGCCTTTGCTGAATTCTAGCTCTGCCTCACCAGAAACAATAGAAGCGAGGTGAAAAATAACATCTGGCTTCAGATCTGCCAGCTTTTGCATTTCTGCAGCCTCAGCAATATTGCCGACCAACACTTCGCTAGCCCCGGACCAAGATGCAGTATTTGCGGGCACCATATCATGCAGGTAGATTTTGGAAATATTTCCAAGACCTGTATCCGCATTTTGCAATCTGCTAAGCAGTTTCTGGCCAACCATCCCTGCTGCGCCCATAATCAGAACTCGCATCCCTCTTCTCCCACTATCATTTATAAGCAATCATTTATAACCACATCATTTTTAACTGGTTTTTTTTGATGTGATGCTGTCATTATATTGAGGAACGCGAACAGGAAATCAAAAAGAAAAATAAAATAACATAAAAAATATAAAGACAGATTGCTGATATCATGGTGTAAATCTGCCAATATCTTTACCAGATTAGCGATACAGCGCTATCGCGGCAGAACGACGCGCATTTTGTTTTTATGCCAAATCAGGGTTAAAGACCAAAAGGCCAAATAGAATTAAAAGTAGGAAGATTAGAAGATGACCGATAAAAAAATTACGCCCGAACAACTTCGCTCTCGCATGTGGTTTAACAACCCAAATGATGCTGAAATGACGGCGTTATATACAGAACGCTATTTGAATTATGGTCTGACACGCGATGAGCTGCGCTCAGGCAAGCCTATTATTGGTATCGCGCAGACCGGCTCTGATCTATCCCCTTGCAACCGGCATCACCTAGAGCTGGCAAAGCGGGTGCGGGATGGCATTATTGCTGCGGGCGGTGTGCCAATGGAAATTCCGGTGCATCCGATTCAGGAAACAGGCAAACGCCCCACCGCAATGTTGGACAGAAACCTTGCCTATCTTAGCCTTGTAGAAACCTTGTATGGCTATCCAATAGATGGCGTGGTGCTGATGATCGGCTGCGATAAAACCACACCTGCTTTGTTAATGGCGGCCTCTACGGTGGATATTCCGGCAATTGCACTATCTGTTGGGCCGATGCTAAATGGCTGGCATGATGGCGAGCGCACTGGCTCTGGCACTATTGTTTGGAAGGCACGTCAAATGATGGCCGCAGGCGAGATTGACGATGATGGCTTTTTGGATCTGGTCACATCATCAACCCCATCTACCGGCTATTGCAATACAATGGGCACGGCCACAACCATGAATTCGCTAGCCGAAGCCCTAGGCATGCAATTGCCTGGTTCCGCTGCTATTCCTGCCCCGTATCGTGAGCGTGGCCAGATATCTTATGAGACAGGCGCACGGATTGTGGATATGGTCTGGGAAGATTTGAAACCATCAGATATCATGACCCGCGAAGCCTTTGAGAATGCGATTGTTATAAACTCTGCTATTGGCGGTTCCACTAACGCGCCTATCCATCTAAATGCTGTGGCGCGGCATTTGGGTGTCAGCCTAAATAATGATGACTGGCAGGCCATTGGGCATAAAATTCCGCTGCTGGTAAATCTGCAGCCAGCTGGGGAATATTTAGGAGAAGACTACCACCGCGCTGGCGGCGTTCCAGCTGTGGTGGCTGAATTGATGCGTCATAATTTACTGCCACATCCGAACGCGATTACGGCAAATGGCGTGTCTATGGGTAGCAATTGTGAAACCGCAAAGATCAAAAATGATAAGGTGATTAAAACGGTAGATAACCCGCTGAAAACAGATGCTGGCTTTATCAATTTGAAGGGCAATTTATTCGATAGTGCCATCATGAAAACCAGCGTGATCAGCACCGAATTTTCAGGTCGCTATCTATCAAACCCTGATGATCCAAACGCCTTTGAAGGCACAGCTTTTGTTTTTGATGGGCCAGAAGATTTCCACCATAAAATTGATGATGAAAGTTTAAAGATGGATGCGCATTCTATTTTAGTGATGCGCGGGGCGGGGCCAAAGGGCTATCCGGGCGGTGCTGAGGTGGTAAATATGCGCCCACCTGCCTATCTGATAAAACAAGGGGTCTCAGAGCTTCCATGTATTGGCGATGGCCGGCAGTCTGGCACCTCTGGCTCCCCTTCTATCTTGAATGCCTCACCTGAGGCGGCCGATGGCGGCGGCCTTGCTCTGTTGCGTTCTGGCGATAGGGTGCGCATTGATATGAATGATTTTACTGCCGATATCTTGATAAGTGATGAAGAGATGGAAGCCCGCAAAAAAGAGCTGCAAGAGGCAGGCGGTTATCCATCACCAGAAAGCCAGTCTCCTTGGCAGCAATATTTCCGGGAAATGGTAATGCCTTTCTCAGAAGGCATGGTGTTGAGAGACGCGCCAAACTATCAGTCTATAGCGCGAACCAAAGGGATACCTCGCGATAATCACTAGGAACAAAACACCCAGAATAAAATACCCAGAATAAAACACTAGGAATAAAGTGCTTGGCTTGAAGTACTTGCAATAAAGGAGTTGTAGAAAAATGAAACTTGTTAGATTTGGCGCTTTAGGCGCAGAAAAACCCGGCATTCTAGATGCAGATTGGCAGATTCGCGACCTATCCGGCCATGTGGATGATATTAATGGCGCGACGCTTTCGCCTGCTGGTTTGGACGCAATTCGCGCTGTCGATCTATCTAGCTTGCCGGTGGTAAGCAGTCAGGAAAGGCTGGGGGCATGTGTTGGCGGCATTGGCAAATTTATGTGTATCGGGTTGAACTATTCTGATCATGCTGCTGAAACCGGCTCTGACATACCAGAACATCCTATCTTATTTATGAAAGCCACTTCAGCTGTGGTAGGCGCAAATGATACGGTAATGTTACCGCGCGGCTCAACCCAAACGGATTGGGAAGTAGAGCTAGGTGTGGTCATCGGAAAAGCAGCTAAGTATGTTTCTGTAGAAGACGCCCTAGATTATGTCGCCGGCTATTTTGTCTCTAACGATGTATCCGAGCGCCATTTTCAAGCAAAGCTAACCGGCCAGTGGACAAAGGGCAAATCCTGCGACACCTTTGGCCCTATCGGCCCGTGGCTGGTAACCGCAGATGAAATTGCTGACCCCCAAAATTTGGATATGAGTTTGGATGTAAATGGTAAGCGGATGCAAACTGGCAATAGCTCGACCATGATCTTCAGCGTTGCGGAATGTATCTCGCACCTCTCACAATTAATGACCTTGCAGCCAGGTGATGTCATCTCTACCGGTACGCCGCCAGGTGTTGGCATGGGCATCAAGCCTGAGCCTGTCTATTTACGTGAAGGCGATGTAATGGATGTGTGGATTGATGGGCTAGGCAAGCAACGCCAGCACGTCGGTCAAGACTAAGCAGAGAAGCCATTATCTAGCAGAGGGAGGCAAGGACAGATGTACGCCAAATATGATATGTCAAAAGAGGTTGCCATCATTACTGGTGGGGCAATGGGTATCGGGCTTGTTTGCGCACAGCGATTAGCCGAAAATGGTGCAGAAATTATTCTCTGGGACCGTGATAGTGAAGCGTTAGAAGCAGCAAAGACTGCTTTTAATAAGCCTGTTGCCACTATTCAGGTTGATATTTCCGACCCCCAATCCGTAGCCGCGGCAATGGCTGCGAGCACAAAACATCATAGCCGCATCACCCAATTGCTGAACTCTGCTGGTATTGCTGGCCCTGCGGTACCAACCCTTGATTATACTGCCGAAGATTGGTGCCAAGTTATCGATATCAATCTGAATGGCACTTTTTATGTCAATCAGGCGGTATTGCCCACAATGAAGGCCCAAAATTATGGGCGAATTGTAAATGTTGCCTCTGTAGCAGGTAAAGAAGGCAACCCTAATGCAGGGGCATATTCTGCTTCGAAAGCGGGGGTAATCGGGCTGACAAAAACGCTTGGCAAGGAAATGGCAACCTATGATATTGCGGTAAATTGCATCACCCCCGCAGCAGCACAAACCCGTATTCTAGAACAAATAACCCAGCAACATATTGATTATATGCTGTCTAAAATTCCGCGCGGACGCTTTGTCCTAACCGATGAGATTGCTTCGATGGTGGCGTGGCTATTAAGTGCTGAAAACAGCTTCACGACAGCAAGTGTTTTTGATATTTCTGGTGGCCGGGCAACTTATTAGGCCTGCCAATTAGAGGAGTTACACCAAAATGAATGATAAACCGCACATTGCCTTTCTGGGCATTGGCCTGATGGGCAACCATATGGCGCGCAATATGCTACAGGCAGGATATACCCTTAGCGCGTGGAACCGCACCATTAGCAAGGCAGAAGCGCTAGCCGTGGATGGCGCACAGATAGCCCAAAGCCCGGCCGAAGCGGTTGAAGGGGCTGATTATGTCATTACCATGCTAAGCGATGGGCCAACCGTGCGAGATATGTTTTTCACGCAAGGCCTTGCCCTGCAGATGAAAGAAGGCGCCTGCCTGATAGATATGAGCTCTATCAAAGCCAGCGAAGCGCGCGAGCATGCAGAAGAAATGCGCAAAATTGGCCGCAGTCATTTAGACGCGCCCGTATCGGGTGGCACCAAAGGCGCAGAAGCGGCAACATTGGCGATTATGGTTGGCGGCAATCCTGAAATATTTGATAAAGCTGAGGCTGTTTTTGCGCCAATGGGAAGGGCCGTTCGTGTTGGCCCAGATGGCTCTGGCCAGCTTTCCAAACTTGCGAATCAGACGATTGTAGCCGTGACCATTGGCGTTGTAGCCGAAGCGATGTTGCTCGCTGAAAAGGGCGGTGCAGACCCTGCGGCCATTCGCGATGCGTTAAAGGGCGGTTTTGCAGACTCCGTTATCCTGCAGCAACATGGAGAACGGATGACCACTGGTAATTTTACACCCGGCGGTCTAACCAAATTCCAGCTTAAAGATATAAATAATGCGCTTGAAGAGGCCGGCCATCATAGCCTGAGCTTGCCCCTGACCGAACAAATCCAAGAGCGTTACACAGCCTTGGTAAATGAAATGGATGGTGCAGATACTGACCATTCTGCGATTTATCTTGAGCTGCTCCGCCATAATAACCTCTAGAGAAAAATAACCTCTGGGGGAAATTAACTTCTGGGGGAAATTAACTTCTGGGGGAAATTAACTTCTGGGGGAAACACCCTTTTTTAAGCCCTTCCAAAAAAGAAAGTAGAAACAAGAATGAAACCTGAATTGCTCATTATTGGCGACATAACCCCGCGTATGGCAGCAGCGTTTGACGCTTCTTTTGTCTGCCATACTTTCACTGAAATAACAGACATAAACAGCTTTATCGCTGAAAAAGGCGAGGCAATTGAGGCTGTCGCCACCACGGGACATGACGGGGTGCCTGCGCCGTTGCTGACCGGGCTTAGCCAGCTAAAAGTTATCTCTTGTTATGGGGTTGGGTATGATGCAATTGACGTAGGCGAAGCGGCTAGCCGCGGTATTATTGTTACCCATACACCGAACGTCCTAAACGATGAGGTCGCTACCACTGCGGTCATGCTGTTGATGGCCTGTTATCGCCAACTGATCGTCAATCATAACTATATTCTGGCAGGCGATTGGGTAAATAAGGGCAATGCCCCGCTAAACCGCACCATTGATGGAATGTCTGTTGGCATTTTGGGATATGGGCGCATTGGCCAGACGATTGCAAAAAAACTAGAAGCCTTTGGTTGCAAGATTTCCTATCATGCGCGCTCAGAGCGCAGCGATAGCCCGCATCGCTATTATGCAAAACTCAATGATATGGCGCGCGATGTGCAAGCGCTTATTGCTATTACACCGGGCGGTGCAGCAACCAAGCATCTGGTTAATCAAGAAATATTAGAAGCCCTTGGGCCGAAAGGCTGTCTTGTTAATGTGGCAAGGGGCAGCGTGGTTGATGAGGCGGCTCTGGTGAACGCCTTGCAAAAAGGCACGCTTGGCTATGCGGGCTTGGACGTGTTTGACAAAGAACCACAAGTACCAGAAGCTCTGTTTAATATGCCAAACGTGGTGCTAACCCCGCATATCGGTTCTGCAACGGTTGAAACGCGGCAAGCTATGGGCGATCTAACCGTTGATAATCTGGTGCATTTCTTTGAAAAAGGTGCCGTGTTAACCCCTGTTCCGGAATGCCAACATCTGATTAAATAAAAAATAGCCCTCAGACCGTGGTGGTCATCCCGCCATCTACATAGATAATCTGGCCATGCACAAAATCAGAAGCAGGCGCAGCTAAATAGATAGCTGTGCCCACCAGATCTTGAACCTCTCCCCACCGGCCAGCTGGCGTATTATCTGTTAGCCACTGGCTAAAGGCCTGATCTGTAAACAGGCTTTGGGTTAGTTCTGTAGAGATATAGCCGGGGCCGATCGCATTACAGTTAATGCCATGTTCTGCCCATTCTGAGGTCATCGCCCGTGTCAGCCCAGCAACAGCAGCCTTTGAGGTGATATAAGCGCTGACATGATGACGCGCCATCTTGCTCATGATAGACGCAATATTAATGATCTTGCCCTGTCCGCGTTTTGCCATATGCCGCGCTGCCGCCCGCGACACATGAAAGACGCCTTGTGTGTTGGTAGCAAGCACCCTGTCAAAGTCAGCGGCATCAAAATCCATCAAACTAGAGCGATGCTGAATACCGGCATTATTAATGATAATATCTATCGGGCCATGGCTAGCCTCATAGCCATCTATGGCCGCGATACTCGCCTCATTATCAGCGACATCAAAGACAAGTTCTGATGCTGTGTAGCCCGCTTCGCGCAATGCAGCTACTGCACGCGCCGTTTTATCCTGACCGCGTCCATTAATCAGAATTTTCGCGCCTGCTGCTGCTAGCCCGCCAGCCAACGCGAAACCGATACCCCGCCAAGCGCCCGTTATCAGCGCCGTTTTACCTGTTAAATCAAAGAGCGTTTGCATAGCTCCAGCTTCCTTTCAAACTACTATTTTATGCACCCAAAAAGCTTCAAGAAAAGAGGGTTTTGAAACGCTCTATATTGCCGCGAAACCCTTCTTCAAAATTACCGTTGCCCGGATGATAGACGCTCTCAAAAGACACTACCCCGGCATAAGGCATATCTCTTAGCCCTTGTGCGATAGGGGCAAACATTTCTGCTAATTGCCCCTCTCCCATAGGCCGAACTTCCAGCGTGGCTTTTGGGGTGTCCACTTGCACATCCTTGATATGGACATGCCCCAGATAGCCATCCTTTACGGCCGCAAAGCCATCTGGCCATGCGCGTTCATGGCACCAGCAATTATTAGCTGGATCCCATAATACCTGTAACACATCTTTGGCATCTAACGCATCTATCAGCTTCACGGCTGTATAGTTAGAATTTACCATCGTGCCATTGCCCGTTTCAACCACAAGCGTGACGCCTTCCGCTCTGGCAAGCTCTATGGCGGGCGCGATAAGGGGCGGCAATGTATCCCATGCCCCTTTGGCAACATTCCATTGTTCTGCTCCGTTCATCCCCCATAAAATTTGTTCTTTTTTAGAGGTCATAATGCGAACCAAAGGCGAGGATAGCTGATGTGCCATATCTATTACCCGCTTTAACGCTTCCATATGGCGGGTATGATCTGGATCGCCCGGCCGATTGCCCGTGGTGAGACCAGCAAAAATATGACGAGAAAGACAGGAAACAGGTTTCTGATACTGTTTTAACAACTCTTTAATTTTGGCCATATCGCTGGCATCATGATCCCCAATTTCATGATCCCAGATAAATTGCAGCTCGGCATATTCCAGACCAAATTCATCCATAACTTTCAGCGCATGTTCAAAATCGCGGCTAATGCCGTCACAAATCACCCCTAATTTCATTTGCCCCTATCCCCCTTTAATATGGTCTCTTTTATGTATCGGCCAGTTTAACTATCAGCCAGTTTAACTATCAGCTAGCGATGGAGTTCAGCGCCGACAATTTCCTCTAGCACACGCGTTACCACCCAATTATCCCCATCTGGATATTTTGATTTCCCAGCATGGAATAACTGCATCGCTGTGGACGCTGTATGCAGCGGCACACCCAGCTGTTCTGCCATCGATAAACAAATCGTCAAATCCTTGTGCATCGTTGAAATATGGCTGCCTGTCCCTGCAAATTTACGGTCAATAATATTTTCAAGTGCGGTGCGCGCTACCCCGCACCCAGCCCCAGAAGTAGAGACCACCTTAAATAAGGTTTCCCCATCTATACCGGCCTTTGCAGCGAGCGAAGCGGCTTCGAAGGTCGCCGAGAAAATAGACCCTATAATAGATTGCAGACAAGCCTTGATCATTTGCCCCTTTGGGGCGGCATCCCCAACAATATGAATGGTAGATGAAACAGCTTCCATTATTGGGCGACTAGCAGTAAGGGCGGCCTCAGGACCTGCGGCCATCATAGTCAGTGTGCCAGATTGCGCGCCCGGAAACCCGCCAC
>JADHLI010000015.1 GCA_016780775.1 Alphaproteobacteria bacterium
AAAAAGGGTTAAAATTAGTCGTCTTTGATAGAGGCGGTTTTAGATATCATGGCCGGGTGAAGGCGCTTGCAGATGCAGCGCGTGAAGCTGGTCTTGAGTTTTAAAGGAGCATAGGAATGGCACGCAATAACGATAGAGCGGATCAGGCCTCTCTCAGAGATGAACCAGAGCTAATCGAAAAGCTTGTTGGTATTAACCGGGTTGCCAAAGTGGTTAAAGGTGGTCGCCGGTTTGGTTTTGCTGCGCTTGTCGTGGTCGGTGATGGCAAAGGCCGTGTTGGTTTTGGCACAGGTAAAGCAAAAGAAGTACCAGAAGCTATCCGCAAGGCCACTGATAATGCCAAGCGTGATATGGTGCGCATCCCGCTTCGTGATGGACGCACACTCCATCATGATATTTTAGGGCGTTATGGTGCTGGCCGGGTTCAGCTTCGCTCTGCTCCTGCGGGTACTGGTATTATTGCTGGTGGTCCAATGCGTGCTGTGTTCGAAGCGCTGGGCATTCAGGATATTGTTGGTAAGTCTATTGGCACATCTAACCCGCACAATATGATTAAAGCGACTTTTGTTGCGCTGAAGAAGATTCAGGCACCACGTTCTGTTGCGTCAAAGCGTGGCCGTAAAGTTGCCGAAATTCTGGGTAAGACATCAGAGCAGGCTGCTGCTTCTTAAAGACGTATAAAGGGTGACCGAAATGGCCAAGAATACAGTAACCGTCGTACAGACACGCAGCCCTATCGGGCGTGAGGGCTCTCAGCGCAAAACCCTTATTGGGCTTGGGCTGAATAAAATAGGCCGTGTGCGTGAGCTAGAAGATACACCAGCTGTCCGCGGAATGATTAATAAAGTAAAACATCTGGTGAAAGTAGAAGGTGAAGCCTAGAGCTTTGCATCTAAGAAGTCGCCGATATCAGGATTGTTAGGGCAGGAGCCTTTTGAAGATGAAACTGAACGAAATTAGAGAAAATGATGGGGCAACCCGTAATCGCAAGCGTGTAGGCCGGGGTATAGGCTCAGGTCGCGGCAAAACCTCTGGTGCAGGTCATAAAGGCCAGAAGGCACGTTCAGGTGTGGCGATAAAGGGCTTTGAAGGCGGTCAAATGCCTATCCATAGACGTCTGCCTAAGCGCGGCTTTACCAACATTTTCCGCAAAAATTATGTAGAGGTAAATATCGGCCGTATCCAGAGCGCCGTTGATGCTGGCAAGCTTGATAGCAAGAAGCCTGTTGATGCAGCTGTGCTGGTCGAAGCTGGCGTTATTTCTAAGGCGCGTGACGGCGTTCGCATCCTTGCTAAGGGTGAGTTGAAAGCAAAGGTTGAGCTTCATGCTGCTGGTGCTTCAAAGTCAGCAATTGAAGCGGTTGAGAAAGCTGGCGGTAAAATCGTGCTACCAGCACCCGCAAGCGAATAAATTAAAGAGCAGGGTATCAGAGAACGGCAATGGCGCAGACAACAACCGCAAATCAGGGCTTTGGCCTCGGTGCATTAGGGAAGGCAGATGACCTTAGACGTCGTCTGCTCTTTACTATTGGCGCGCTGATTATCTATCGCCTCGGTACTTTTATTCCGTTGCCCGGGATTGATCCTGTCGCGCTCGCTGATGTGTTTAGCCAGCAATCTACTGGTATCCTCGGCATGTTTGATATGTTCTCTGGCGGCGCTCTTGGCCGGATGACCATTTTCGCTCTGAATATCATGCCCTATATTACAGCCGCCATTATCATGCAGCTGATGACCGCTGTTGTGCCTTCATTAGAAGCGATGAAAAAAGATGGTGAAGCTGGGCGCAAGCAAATTAATCAATATACACGGTATCTGACGGTATTGCTGGCATCTGTTCAGGGATATGGCATTGCTGCCGCTCTTGAAGCTTCTGGCACAATCGTGCAAGATCCCGGCCTGTTTTTCCGTCTGACAACAGTTGTAACGCTTGTTGGTGGTACGCTTTTCTTAATGTGGCTGGGTGAGCAAATCACAAGCCGCGGTGTTGGCAATGGTATTTCATTGATTATCTTCAGCGGTATTATCGCTGAAGTGCCATCTGCCCTTGTGGGGACGCTAGAACTAGGCCGAACTGGTGCATTATCTGCCTTTTTGATTGTTGCCGTGTTCTTTATGGCGGTTGCTGTCATCGCTTTTATTGTCTTTATTGAGCGGTCTTTGCGCAAAATCCTTATCCAATACCCAAAGCGTCAGCATGGGGCTAAAGTGTTTGGTGGCGAAGCCCAGCATCTGCCGTTAAAGATTAATGTGCCGGGTGTTATTCCGCCCATCTTCGCCTCCTCTTTGTTGTTGATGCCTGTATCCATTATCAATCTATCAGGTGGTCAGGATGGCGGTGCAGAATGGCTAGTCACGCTTAACGCGCTACTTGGTCGCGGCCAGCCTCTATATCTGGCTATTTATATTGGCCTGATTGTTTTCTTTGCTTTCTTTTATACCGCGATTGTGTTCAATCCTGAAGATACAGCTGATAATTTGCGCCGGAATGGTGGGTATGTGCCGGGTATTCGCCCTGGCCAGCCGACAGCCGATTATCTGGATTATGTTCTTACCCGTTTGACCGTATTAGGGGCAGCTTATCTCTCAGCAGTGTGTATCCTGCCGGAAATTTTAATCAGCTCTTATGCAATACCGTTTTATTTTGGCGGCACATCATTGCTGATTGTGGTAACGGTGACTCTAGACACAGTATCGCAGGTTCAGTCTCATATGTTAGCGCATCAATATGAAGGCCTGATTAAGAAATCCAAGCTTAGGGGACGAAATCGATGAATATCATTCTTTTTGGACCTCCTGGTGCAGGTAAAGGCACACAAGCTGAAATTCTGGTTCGTGAGCGGGGTTTGGTTCAGCTTTCTACAGGGGATATGCTCCGCTCTGCGATTGCGGCTGGTTCTGAGTTAGGGATGCAGGCCAAGGCAATTATGGATGCAGGCGAGCTTGTTTCAGATGATATTATGATCGGTATGATTGCTGAGCGTATGGAAGGTGCTGATTGCGCAGGCGGCGTTATCTTAGATGGCTTTCCGCGTACGGTTGCTCAGGCTCAAGCGCTGGATGCTATGTTTGCTGATAAAGGCATCTCGCTAGATAGCGTTATTGAAATAGCCGTTGATGAAACAGCTTTATTTGCGCGTATTGAAAAGCGTGCCGCAGAGACAGGCGGTGCTAGAAGCGATGATAATGCAGAAGTTTTGAAAGCGCGTTTGAAAGTCTATCATGAAAATACTGCCCCTGTTCTGCCTTACTATAAGGATAAAGGACAGCTTGTATCGATAGATGGTATGCAAACAGTTGAAGAGGTAAGCAGCCAGATTGCTTCTTGCCTAGATAGCGTTGCTTGACCTTGTCAGGTAACATTATATAATGCGGAACTTTTATAAGGTGCCGTTCGAAACAAGATTTGAAATGTGAGACGCAGCTTTTGCTGCTAACATAAAAAAGGAGAGGCCAGTGGCACGAATTGCTGGTGTAAATATACCAACTAAAAAACGGGTCGAAATCGCCCTAACCTATATTCATGGGATCGGCACAACAAGCGCCCAATCTATCTGTGGTAAAGCAGGGATTGTCGCTGAGCGCCGTATCAACGAATTGACTGAGGACGAGCTGGATAAGCTGCGCGATATTATCGATGCAGATTATCTGGTAGAAGGGGATTTGCGCCGGAAAACGTCTATGGACATCAAGCGCTATCTGGATTTGGGCTGCTTGCGCGGTCTGCGTCATCGTCGCAATCTGCCGGTTCGTGGTCAGCGTACACATACAAATGCACGCACACGCAAGGGTCCGGCAAAAGCGATTGCTGGTAAGAAAAAATAACAACGCATAAGAGCAGGACAAATGGCAAAGCAACCTACACAAGCACGAGTGCGCCGCCGCGAGCGTAAAAACATTACCAATGGTATCGCGCATGTTAATTCTACTTTTAACAACACCATGATCACCATTTCTGATGTTCAAGGCAATACTATTGCTTGGTCATCAGCTGGCACGATGGGTTTCAAAGGGTCGCGTAAATCAACACCTTTTGCAGCACAAATGGCAGCAGAGGATGCAGGTAAAAAGGCATCTGAACATGGCGTGAAGTCAGTAGATGTTGAAGTACAGGGGCCAGGGTCTGGGCGCGAATCTGCACTTCGTGCATTGCAGGCGATTGGATTTACCGTCACGTCTATCCGTGATGTTACCCCAATACCGCATAATGGCTGCCGCCCTAGAAAGCGCCGCCGGGTTTAATAGCTTAAAATACTCGCTATTTATCCCAAAACAGGGAGAAAGGGTTACGCCCTCTCCCTTACATGAATGACAAAAAGGAACTTTGTCGATGATTGAACGAAATTGGCAGGAATTACAAAAGCCGGAAAAAATCGCTGTGACCTCGTCTGAGTATAACGAGCGTCAGGCGGTTGTCTCACTTGGGCCACTAGAGCGCGGATTTGGCACGACTTTGGGCAATGCACTTCGCCGTGTTCTTTTGTCCTCGTTGCAAGGTGCGGCGGTAAAAGCAATCCAGATTCAGGGCGTTGTGCATGAATTTTCTTCTGTTGCCGGTGTCAGAGAAGACGTAACGGACCTCGTGCTGAATGTTAAAGGCATTTCAGTTGCGATGTCTGTTGAGGGAGAAAAGAAGCTACGCTTGCAAGCAGATGGGCCTGCTGTAGTAACTGCTGGCATGATCAGCGAAGCTGCTGGTGTTGAAATTATGAACCCTGACCATGTGCTGTGCCATTTGGATAAGGGCGGCTCTTTGGCTATGGAACTAACCGTTGATTCAGGTAAAGGCTACGTGCCAGCTACTCAGAACCGGTCGGAAGATGCGCCAATTGGCCTTATCCCTGTAGATGCGATTTACAGCCCTATTCGCCAAGTTGCCTATAAGGTTGAGAATGAACGTGTTGGTCAGATAACAGATTATGATAAATTGCTGCTGACCATCGAAACAGATGGCTCTATCTCGCCAGAAGACTCAATCGCTTATGCTGCGCGTATTCTGCAAGACCAGTTGCAGCCCTTCATTAATTTTGATGAGCCAACCATTGAAACACCAGAACAGGGCGTTGACCCCTTCCCGTTCAACAGAAATCTGCTGCGTAAGGTCGATGAGCTTGAGCTATCAGTTCGTTCAGCAAACTGCCTGAAAAACGATAATATCGTTTATATCGGCGATCTGGTGCAAAAAACAGAATCTGAAATGTTGCGCACACCTAATTTCGGGCGTAAATCATTGAACGAGATTAAAGAGGTTCTTAAAATTATGAACCTTGAGTTGGGTATGGATATCGAAAGCTGGCCACCAGAGAATATCGAAGATTTGGTGAAACGCTTAGATGAGCCTTTCTAAGGTAGGTAAATTTTAACCCTTATGGGATAAGGCCGCATCAAAGCGGTATAGATGGAGACGAATATGCGGCATCGTATGGCTGGCAGAAAATTAAACAGAACGTCACAGCACAGACAAATGCTGTTTCGTAACATGGCACAAGCCCTTATCAAGCATGAGCAGATAATCACAACTTTGCCAAAAGCTAAAGCTTTGCGCCCAGTAGTAGAAAAGCTAATCACACTTGGTAAACGCGGCGATTTGCATGCAAGGCGCATGGCCTATGCCCAGCTTCGTGATGATGCAATGACAGCCAAGCTGTTTGAGGTGCTTGGCGTACGTTATGCAGAGCGCAAGGGCGGCTATACCCGTGTAATGAAGGCTGGCTTCCGTTATGGTGATGCGGCGCCAATGGCTGTGATTGAGCTAGTGGACCGGGATGAAGACGCACGTGGTCAGGATTCAGGCCCTGTTGAAATCAGAGAGACAGAAGAAGGTCAAGCGGTTGCTGCCAGCGCCTAAATGACTTTCTTGAAATATGGTATGAAAGGGCGTGCTACGGCAGGCCCTTTTTTATTGGCTAGCTTAATTGTTATATTTGAGTGTTGGTTAGATAGATGATTGCTGGCATGATAATCCCATGACAACAGCTTCCCTTTTCTCAACCTCACCTTTGGCTGAAGCGATGCGCCCATCATGCTTGCAGGATGTTGTCGGTCAGCACGAGATTACCCAGAAATTGGCCCAGCGCCTCAGTGCCTCTGGCTCGCTTATATTGTGGGGGCCACCCGGCACAGGAAAAACGACGATTGCCCGTATCATCGGTGTGGAAGCTGGCCAAACTTTCCGGCCGCTATCTGCGGTGTTTGACGGGGTTGCTGAATTACGGCGTATTTTCAGTGATGCCCGCCCTGATTTTGAAGCTGGCAAGCGTACCTTATTGTTTGTTGATGAAATTCACCGCTTTAATAAAGCCCAGCAGGATGCATTGCTTCCCGCTATTGAAGAAGGAATGATAAGGCTCATAGGGGCTACTACAGAAAATCCTTCTTTCTCGCTAAATTCCGCACTGTTATCACGGGTTCAGGTTCTTGTGTTGAACGCGTTGGATGATACCGCATTAGGCCAGTTGATTACGCGGGCAGAAAATCACCTAAGGCGCAGATTACCCCTAGATAAGGCAGCCCATCAAGCGCTAGTGGCGATGGCAGCTGGCGATGGTCGTTATCTGATTAATTTAATAGAAACGATTGATGAGCTTACCGATAAAGATACACCAGAAATGGACGCAGCTAGCCTTGGCCAGCTATTGTCAAAGCGCGCGCTAAATTATGACAAAACAGGCGATGAGCATTTTAACCTTATCTCTGCATTACATAAATCGCTGCGTGCATCAGATTGTGATGCGGCGCTCTATTGGTTGGCGCGAATGATGTTAGCAGGCGAGGATGCGCAGTATATTTTGCGCCGCCTAACCCGCTTCGCCTCGGAGGATATTGGGCTTGCCGCGCCAGACGCCGTGGGAAGAGCGATTGCTGCTTGGCAATCTTATGAGCGTCTTGGTAGTCCTGAAGGTGACTTAGCTATTGCTGAATTAGTGATTTTCCTAGCCACATCCCCAAAATCGAATGCAGCTTATAAAGCTTGGAAAATAGCACAAAAGACAGCCCGTGATGCGGGTCATTTGATGCCGCCAAAACATATCTTAAATGCCCCAACACAGTTGATGAAAGATTTGGATTATGGCAAGGGCTATGTTTATGACCATGACACGCAAGAAGGGTTTTCTGGCCAGAATTGTTTTCCTGAAAGCCTTGATCGTCTGTCTTTTTATCAGCCTGCTGAACGCGGATTTGAGCGTGAGATAAAAAAACGCCTTGCTTATTGGAATCGTTTGCGTGATGGGGCTGGAACAGAGGAATGATGCGTAAATTTGACTGTTTTGTGGGCATCGACTGGTCAGGTGCGCGCGGCCCCTATCAGGCAGGTTTGGCAGTGTTCATGGCAGAGGCGGGTGATAGTGCGCCGATGCGCGTCAAGCCGCCAAATAATAAACGCTGGAGCCGCTATGATATAGCATGTTGGTTGCAGGAAATTAGCACTAAGCGGCGCGTTCTGGCTGGAATTGATTTTGCCTTTGCCTATCCTGTCTATGATATGGAGGGTGCTAATTGCGGTTATTTTCCCGGATTTGCGAATAGCCCGCAAGAAGCGCCTGCACTTTGGCAGTTGATTGAGGAAATTAACCAAGGTGAGGCGCATCTTTATGGCGGCGCTATTTGGGATCACCCAGAGTTAGGGGCATATTATAATGCGCCATCTGGCCGGCGAGGGGCCAAATTTTATTCTCGCCGCCGGCAAACTGAACAAGCGGCCAAAGCTATTAAATCGCCTAGCCCAACATTTAATTGTGTCGGGCCGGCTGGGGTGGGAACAGGGTCTCTGGCTGGAATGCGCCTGTTACATCATCTTGCAAATAAAGCAGAAATTTGGCCATTTGATAATCACCGTGCTAACGCTAAAAACCTGACTTTGGTAGAAATTTTTCCAAGCTATTATTTTGCTCTTGCAGGTATTCGTGCGGTAAGCGGAAATCATGGCAAGCTGGAGGTGTTAAACAAAGCGCTCTCCTATTTTAACTCCAAAGGCCTAGCCTCTGATTTTAGCGCAGGCGGCCCTGACTTTGATGAAGCGGATGCGGCTATATCGGCGGCCGCATTAAGAAAGTTAGCCGCAGATCCAGCTATCTGGACAGCTTTTGATGCGGCGGCGCGTGAAGGCTGGATATTTGGCGTTAAATAGCTTAGAAATTAGCCATGTTAGGCATGTTTTTATCAGTTGGCGCTGGCGGCGCAGTAGGGGCGATGGCACGTTATGGCGTGGGCGTGTTATTGGCAGAACGGCTTGGTACAGCAGGCTGGATGGCTACGTTAGCAGTTAATGCGGCAGGGTGTTTGCTGATGGGAATGCTAGCAGCCTATATGGCTGGCTCTGCACAAATCTCAGAGCCTTTGCGCGGCTTTCTGGCGGTAGGATTTTTAGGCGGACTAACCACCTTTTCAACTTTCACTCTTGATGGGTATGGCTTTTGGTTGCGCGGCGATTTTGCTGGGGCAGCCGCCTATATTGTGGCTTCTTTACTGCTATCGATTGCTGGCTTTGCTATTGGATTCTGGCTACTACGCACAGCTCTGGGTTCGGCATGAAGGAATTCAGCGTTACAGAAGCCGAGGCAGGCGTTCGCCTTGACAGGTTCTTACGCCGCGTTGCTGGGCCTATGGGGCAGGGTGTTATCGAAAAGGCCTTGCGCAGTGGTCAGGTGCGCATTGACGGGCAGAAGGCAAAATCTGGGCACCGCCTTGTTGCTGATCAAGTCGTAAGCGTTGCGCCTTATTTCTTGTCCTTTGCAGAAAGGCAGGAAGGGGTGCCAGCCCAGCCTAAAAAGCCTGTGATGAATAGCGAGAATGCTGCCAAGCAAATAGAGCAGATGACATTGAAACAGACATCTGAATGGCGCGCTTTGAATAAGCCATCAGGGCTTGCTGTGCAGGGTGGTACGCAAACGCATAAGCACGTTGATGGTCTACTTAATGCAGGTTTTCCAAGCCGTGAGTATAAGTTGGTGCACCGGATTGATAAAGATACATCTGGAGTGCTGCTAGTTGCTGACGGTCACCATGCTGCGCGCAACTTAACCGCAGCTTTTCGTAACCATAGCATCCAAAAATTCTATCTTGCTTTGGTGGTTGGCAGGTTGCCTGCCTCTGGTGTTATATCGGCTGGCCTCCGAAAATCTGGGGGCAAGGGGCTAGAAAAAATGATTGTTGATGATAGTGAAGGCCAGCAAGCGATAACCGATTTCATCTGTTTTGACAGTGCAGGGGTGGTAAGCCTTGTTGGATTTAGCCCGCGGACTGGCCGTACACACCAGCTACGTGCACATGCGGCTCACCTTGGCACACCGATTTTGGGGGATGGAAAATATGGCGGTGCGGCGGCGCATATTGGCGGCTTTGATAAAAAGCTGCACTTACATGCTTGGGGACTTAAACTACCGGAAGGTGTAGAAATTTTTGCGCCGCTACCGGTACATTTATCAAGCTCAGTTCAGATGGCCGGACTTCGCTTGCCAGCTGCAACTAATTTTCCCTGTTTTGGATTCGCTGGGCAGGATAGAGTAATTTAAATCAAGGTATAAGAGGGTTTTAAAAAAAGAATGGATACGCCATTACGACTAGTATTATTTGATTTTGATGGCACGTTATGTGACAGCGCAACAACTATTATCCGGCTTATGCAGCAAGCTTGCGCCGATTGCGGCCTGCCAATACCAGATAGCCAGAAAATACGCGGTAATATTGGTCACGGGGTTAATCATTCAGCACTAGATTATGTAGATGGGAACAGCGAAAAAGCCGCTGTTTTAGCAGATTGTTATCGCAGCTTATCCCGTGCTGAATATCTAAGCGGCAATCCGCCATTAGATCCCCTCTTTGATGGGGCGTCTCGTGTCTTGCAAGCGCTATCTAGTGCAGGATATCTAACAGGCATTATCACTAATAAAAGCCGCACCGGCCTGAAAAGCCTCATAGAACGGCATGGGCTAGAACCTTTACTTGATGTATCGCTGACAGCAGATGATTGTATGGTAAAGCCGGCGCCAGATATGGCATTAGAGGCAATGCGCCAGCTTGGGGTAGATAAAGAAGATACCCTGCTCGTAGGCGATACTGAAATTGATGCAGGCTGCGCGGCGAATGCTGGTATTGGGTTTATTGGCGTATCTTGGGGTTATCATAGTCCAGATTTGCTGCGGGAAAGGGGCGCAATAGCAATATTGGAGAGCTATGCAGAGCTGCCCCCTCTTATCCAGCAACATTTCTCACGCCCAAGCTAGGGCCAATGGATAGGGTAGATGAAACGATTTTATAAAGATGTGAGCATCGAGACTTTGGAAGCAGGGTTTGGCATCGCGCTAGATGGGCGGGCGCTGCGCACGCCTGCAAAGACCGTTGTAACTTTGCCATCAGCAGCGCTAGCTAAGGCAGTAGCTGACGAATGGGCAGGGGCGGGTGACGAGATAAAGCCAGATGAGATGCCGTTTTTTTCTCTTTCTGTAACGGTCATAGACAGGGTGATGACGCAGCAAGATACCTTGCGCAAAGAGCTATGTGACTATGCAGGTAATGATGTGCTGCATTACCGCGCTGGGCCTGAAGATAGCGCGCTTGATAGCCGCCAAAATGAGCTTTGGTCACCATGGGTTTCATGGGCTGGGAAGAAATTTGAGGCAGAGATTTTAGTAACCGCTGGTCTGATGCCAGCACGCCAACCTAATGCACTGTTGCAAGGGGCTGCAATGCAACTTGCCCCCCTATCAGATTGGAAATTGGGCGCTTTATATCGTGCTGTCACGCTTTCTGGCTCCTTTATTTTAGGACTGGCTTTTTTTGAGCGTGAAATTGATGCAGAAACTCTATTCAGATTTGCCTTTCTTGAAGAGCTCCATCAAAATGAAACATGTGGACGGGATAGCGAAGCAGAAGCTAGGCAAAAACAAATTGAGCAGGAATTGAGAGATTTAGAACGTTTTCTTGTGATGCTATAAGGGCTGTAAAATTTAAAGGTTTTTAAATTTTTTTTCAGAATAGAGGCGAGGGAGTTTGCGAAATGAAACCGGTACTAGAAGAGCTGGAGAGACGCCGTGAGGGTGCGCGTAAGGGCGGCGGTGAAGCTCGGGTGGAAAAGCAGCATGAGAAGCATAAGCTGACAGCTAGAGAGCGGCTTTTGGTACTGTTGGATGAAGGTTCATTTGAAGAATGGGACATGTTTGTCGAGCATCGCTGCACAGATTTCGGGATGGAAGAAAATAAAGTTCCTGGCGATGGCGTCATCACTGGTTTTGGGCATATTTGTGGGCGGCCTGTCTTTGTATACAGCCAGGATTTTACGGTACTTGGCGGGTCATTATCTGAAACCCATGCCGCGAAAATCTGTAAAATTATGGATCAGGCTTTGAAAGTTGGCGTGCCGGTCATTGGACTGAATGATTCAGGCGGCGCACGTATTCAAGAGGGGGTCGCCTCATTAGGTGGTTATGCAGAAGTGTTTCAGCGTAATGTGCTAGCCTCTGGGGTAGTGCCGCAAATTTCGTTGGTGATGGGGCCATGTGCTGGTGGGGCGGTTTATTCACCTGCGATTACCGACTTTATCTTTATGGTTGAAGGCTCATCTTACATGTTTGTAACTGGCCCAGATGTGGTGAAAACCGTAACCCATGAAGAGTTGACTGCCGAAGAGTTAGGCGGTGCCAGCCAGCATACTAAAACCTCTGGTGTGGCGCATGGATCTTTTGCAAGTGATTTAGATATGTTGATGGAAACCAGACGCTTATTGAGCTTCCTTCCGCTATCCAACCGCGAAGAAGCCCCTGTTCTGACATGTAATGATTCCGCTGACAGAGCCTCGCCAGTATTAGATACGATTATCCCAGATAACGCGAATATGCCTTATGATATGCGCGCTGTTATCTCTGAAATGGTGGATGAGCAGGATTTCTTTGAGATTCATAAAGATTTTGCATCGAACATTATTTGCTGTTTTGCGCGTATGGAAGGTAGAAGCGTTGGCATTGTGGCGAACCAGCCGCTGGTACTTGCCGGATGTTTGGATATAAACGCCTCCCGCAAAGCAGCGCGCTTTGTGCGTTTTTGTGACGCGTTTAACATTCCTATTGTAACGCTGGTAGATGTGCCTGGATTTATGCCAGGCATGGCCCAAGAAGCTGGCGGTATTATTAACCATGGCGCAAAGCTTTTATTTGCTTATGCCGAAGCTACGGTGCCAAAGATTACACTGATTACGCGCAAAGCCTATGGCGGCGCCTATGATGTTATGGCTTCTAAACATTTGCGCGGGGATGTCAATTATGCGTGGCCGTCTGCTGAAATTGCGGTGATGGGTCCAGAAGGGGCGGCGCGGATTATTTTCCGAGAGGCAGCCAAAGATGCTAATGCTTTGAAAAAAGCAACAGATGATTACCGTGAGAAATTTGCTAACCCGTTTGTAGCAGCCAGTCGGGGGTATTTGGACGATATTATTATGCCACGCAATAGCCGTAGGCGTATTATCCGTGCGCTGAACATGCTTCAAGATAAGGAATTAACCAATCCACCGCGTAAGCATGACAATTTGCCTCTTTAGAGCGGGTTTTCTTTAATCAGATATTTCAATTGGTATAGATATGTTCAAAAAAATTCTTATTGCTAACCGCGGCGAAATAGCTTGTCGGATTATGGCTACTGCACAAAAGATGAATATAAAAACGGTTGCTGTATACTCGGATGCGGATGCGGTTGCCCCGCATGTGCAAATGGCGGATGAGGCGGTACATATTGGCGCACCACCTTCAGCGGAGAGCTATCTTCTAGGGGATGTAATTATCCAAGCCGCGTTGGATTGCAGGGCAGAAGCTATCCATCCAGGATATGGGTTTCTGTCTGAAAATGCGGGTTTTGTTGAAGCTGTAAAGAAGGCAGGGTTGCAGTTTATTGGCCCAGATGTGCGCGCCATTAGCGTGATGGGTGATAAAATCGAGTCTAAGGCGCTGGCTGCTGCTGCTGGTGTATCTTGTGTTCCTGGTACAGACGGCGCCATTAGCGATGTTGATGAAGCGATGAAGGCTGCGGCTGATATTGGTTATCCGGTGATGGTGAAGGCTTCTGCTGGTGGCGGCGGTAAAGGTATGCGCGTGGTGCATAGCGAAGCAGAGATAGCTGATGCTATGCGTTCTGCGATGACAGAGGCTGCTAATGCCTTTGGCGATGATCGTGTCTTTATTGAGAAATTTGTTGTCTCTCCGCGCCATATTGAAATTCAGGTGCTAGGCGATAGCCATGGCAATGTTATCTATTTAGGGGAGCGGGAATGCTCGGTTCAGCGCCGCCATCAAAAGGTTATTGAAGAAGCCCCTTCTAGCTTTATTAGTGATGATATACGCCGCGCGATGGGAGAGCAGGCGGTGGAATTGGCTAGGGCAGTAGATTATGTCTCTGCTGGTACGGTTGAATTTATTGTTGGCGCAGATCAGGATTTTTATTTCCTAGAGATGAATACGCGCCTGCAAGTAGAACATCCAGTAACTGAACAGGTCTATGGTTTGGACTTGGTTGAGCAGATGATAAACATCGCTGCTGGCAAGGCATTGACGTTGAAGCAATCTGATATCAAGGCTAATGGCTGGTCTATCGAAGCCCGGCTTTATGCCGAAGATTCGGCCAGAGGATTCCTGCCTTCTACAGGCCAGCTTCGCCGCTATAGTGAGCCACGTGGCAAAGGCATTCGCACCGATTCAGGGGTAGTTGAAGGTGGCATGATCTCAATGTTCTATGATCCGATGATTGCCAAGCTAATCGCTAGTGCCCCCACCAGAGCAGAGGCTATCGACAGTTTGCGCCTCGCGCTTGATCATTATCAAATCGCTGGTGTGGCAACCAATCGGCAGTTTTTATCTGCGATTCTGGATGATGCAGATTTCAGGGCGGGCCATATCACTACTGGTTTTATTGCCGAAAAATATGGTGATGCATTTGCCCCCTTCATCCCAACCGGCAATAGAGCGCACTATCTGATGGCACTGGCAACTGCTTTTCATGGGCGTGCGCAAGCGCGCTTGCAAGATAGTGGTGTTGCTGAAACTGAATTTGTTCTGCTTTGCCGTGAAATTGACGAAACACCTATTATGGCAAGCTGGCGTCATGAAGCCGGTGGTGAGCGTATCACCATAGGCGATGAAACAGTTTATGTTACGGGTACATTAGACCAGCCGTTGCAGCGCACAGGTATTCTGTTTGACGGTACGGTAAACGAAAACCCGATGGCGATACAAATTACGCCAGAAAATCATCATTACCGGCTTTATTCAGGGGCAGATAGCCTAATGGTAGAAATTTACCCTGCCCGTGCCGCCAACCTGTTACAATATATGCCGCCGCCCCAACAAGGGGCTGGACAGGATAAGGTTTGTGCGCCAATGCCAGGCTTGCTAACCCGCTTGATGGTTGCAGAGGGCGATATTATTGAAGCTGGCCAGAATGTTGCGGTTATAGAAGCGATGAAGATGGAAAATACGCTGTCTGCGCAGATAAGGGGAACAGTACAGGAAATATCGGCCAAAATTGGCGATAATTTGAATGTAGATGATGTTATCATATCTCTTAAACCAGAGGATGAGGAATAGCGGGTGGTAGGGCCAGCTTTACGCGAATTTGAGGCCTTAATTGCTATTCCGGGCAAGCTGGATGTTGGTCCACATACCCAAGCCTTGATAGATGAATTGGTGGGTGCTGCACGCACAGGGCATTACTTGTCTGTGATTATCATGGCGGCTGCACTGGTAGATGTGCTTGCGCATGAAGGGGCAGAGACTGTCTTTGATGAAGAAGAGGCCGAAGAGGAGGGGTTCGGCTTGTCTATGCTGAGGGCAGGTGAGCGACGCGCCCTTGACCGATTAAGGGGGATGCGTAACCGCATTCTGCATTATCAAGGCCCTTCAGAAGGGTTGTCTGGCTATTCATCTGATAAAGATTATCTGCAAGAACAGGCAGCAGCCGCGATAAAGGCTGTCTTGCCACTCTTAGAGCTTCAAGAGATGTATTAGAGTTAATAAACTATGCCTGCCCTCTATGGAGGACAACTAACCTAAAGGATGGCTAAGGCCCATATTGCTATCAGCACCAAACCAGCGTGGAAAGCTTTCTTGTGCGGCCATCTCTACCTCAGCACGGCTTGCAATAATCCCAAGGTCAGCAAGGCTCGTTACCCCGCCATCACGTACTCCGCAGGGTATAATACCATCAAAATGGTGTAAATCAGGGTCGATATTTAACGCTAGCCCATGCATGGTGACCCAGCGTGATACGCGCACGCCCACCGCCACAATTTTATCCATTTTATCAGGCAGGTGGATATCTTTGCGCGCAACCCACAACCCGGGAAAGCCTTCTCGTCTTACCGCCTCTACCCCAAAGCTTGAGAGCAGGTCTGACATCCAGCCTTCGAGATGATAGATATAGGCGCGAATATCGCGCTTGCGATTATTTAAATCCAATACAGGCCATAAAATCAGCTGTCCCGGCCCGTGATACGTCCACTGCCCCCCGCGCCCAGTCTTTACCACATCAAAGCGGTTATGATTGAGCAGCTCATCATCCTTAGCGGACGTTCCAGCAGTGTAGACAGGCTTATGTTCGGTAATAAAGACAGCTTCGCCAGCGCGTTTATGGATGACTGCCTCTGCATGGCTGCGCATGATATCTGCTGCATGGCTGTACTCTGAGGGGCTAGCAATAGCCTGCCAGTCAGGGGCTGTCGGCGAAATGCTCATTTGTTTGGGCTGCCTTTATCTAACTTAGGGTCAGCAAAAATAGGGTTGCTTTGTTATAGCATAATGGCTGGGCAAACCAATAGCATTGGCATTTTGGTAGCAAGCTGGATGGAAAGATAGGGACGGGATTTATTCCGCTGGGAAGCAAAAACGCATCCGCACACCCTTTTCAGAAAGCATAATATAAGCTGGATCATAGCCAGTTTGCGTGCGTTTGATGAAATAATGTGCATTTCCAAGGATAGTGTTTTTTCTCTGAATAAGCCATTTATGCCCTGTTTTGACTTCAATCAAATGGCTGTTCTGCTGCATCTCTTTTTTATCTTTATTTACAGAGGGGTAAAAATGGAACATAGGAAAATTTCTTGATAATATTTGCAGTATTTTGAAAAAATATTGGTCTTGATTATAGAGGTTTAACGGCAAGATAATCTCTGAATCAATTTCTGCCTAACCCAATTTGTGCATTAGGCCGTGCAATTTTGGTTAATTCTTAGTTAAATATTAGGAATAGCTCAGGTAACAGGGCAGGTAACAGGGCTAATATTATGAATAATGGTTTATCAGTACAAAAAATGCTCGGGGAAAAATTCGCAAGCTTTTGGCCAGATTTTCAACAGTTTAATATCATGCGTACTAAGCGCATTAACGAGATTATGGGCCACCCGCTTGATGGGCAAATTATTCAAATTGTTTGCTGGCACCATTTTTTAGCTTCGGTTAACAAGCAGGAAAAACAAATTTCAACTTACGATGAATGTTTTGATGCGTGGCACTATGCGTTAGAGCCACAAAATGCCGATATTGAGGTGGAAAAAAAGCTTACGATAAGTTCTATTGCGATGACCACTGGAATGCCGTTTGAGACAGTACGCAGGCGCGTACAGAATCTAAAGAAGTATGGCTGGTTGTCGGTGGATAAGAAAAAGGGTGTTATCTATAACCCCACCCAAGAAAATAACGCTAAAATTGTTGACGATATTATGGAAGAAGAAAAGAAACTTGTTGTCACTATGATTAACTGCTTTTTAAAGTAGGCAAATCAGGCGCTTCGATAAAGTCTATATCATCTTCTGCAAGCCGCTCTTCTAGCCAATCTGGCTGGCGATACCCGGCCTTTAATGCAGCATCCATTGCCTCTTCTTTAGCAGCAACAGTCTTTAATCCATCTAACGTCGCGGCAAAATCTGCCTGCGCGACATGAATAACCCCGTCATCATCCCCGCATATAATATCTCCCGAAGAAATGATTTTTCTGCCAATTTTTACCGGAAGGCCGCAACTACCCGGCCCTTCTTTAAAAGGGGCATTTGGCGTCAATCCAGCAGCAAAAACAGGTAGCCCAACCGCATCAAGGCCAATGCGGTCACGTACCATCCCGTTGGTGACAATAGCTGAGATGCCGGCATTTTTGGCAAAGCCGGCAAGAATATCTCCGCAGAGAGAGCAGGGTGTAGAAGAAATATCCTCAGGGTCTATAGCAATAACAAGCACATCACCTGCTTTAGCAATAGATAGGGCGGCATAAATAGCTAGATTATCATTTGCTTTTGTTGCGACCGTTAGCGCAGAACCTGTAAAGACAGTGTTTCTGGTAATTGGTGATATGTGGGCTGGCAGGGCAGCTGAGCGGTCAAGCGCATCAGATATCCACCCAACTGAAAGACCCGATAAGACGTCTATCTTACCCGCATCTATGCGGGTGAAATCCCGTTTAATCTTTAGTGTGGGTTTCAGGGTCATATCTTATGCGCTATGGGTAGAAGATTATCACGCTAAATTCCTAAAGTTTTTTAGTAATTCAGCGAGATATCTTTATGTACAGAACGGCAACGTGAGATGCGTGGTACCAAAAATTCAGGAAGTCTTTCTTGTCCACGAAGCCCAACATTATCTGCTGTTTCCTGCTGATAGCTGGCTAGAACTGGCAGAACATCGCGTGTTGCACTTTCGCGCCAGCTAATCTCTGCAGCTACTAAATCTCTAGCCTCTGCCATCAGCTTGTCCGCTTTGTCATCCTGATCCTTTTTGTAAGCGCGGCGAGCCTTGCTTAGTAAGGATTTAACCTCGCTTGAGCCTGCCACATCACCCAGCATTTTAGAGGCATCTTTAATGGCCTGTTCTTGCGGCTTGCCATCTAGTGACTTAACAGTTGCCATCAATTCTTCTAAAACAGGCTGGAAAGCAACAACGCCGCTACCTGAGCCAATAACGCTCATGGCTTCTTCTATACCATTATAGCTATCATCCATAGCACGGCGATACCCACGTTGTTCTTTGGCAAGCGCCTTTAGATGTTTTTGATATTCCGCAGATACAGTTTTCCAGTTTTCTGGAATTTGGGCTTCAAGCGCAGCTATATCGGTATCCACCTGTTCCATCTTCATGGTGATGGCCGCAATTTCATTCTCATCATCTGTGGTCTGCTTATCACTCTTATTACGCTTTTGCTGACCCTCTAACTTACCAATCTCACGTTGCAGAACACGTACTTTGGTATGCAGTGAAGCATAAGAAAGGGTAGCTTCATCTAGCACAGCTTGCGCGGCGTCAATCGCTTCAAGGCGCGAGAATACGGATGCCGCGGCTGCTGCAGAAGCAGTGATGCTGCCGGCAAGTTTTTCTGGCAGGTTGTTAAGGTCAAGCGTATTGAGCTTCGAAATTGATGCTGTGATAGCTACTTTATCTTCTACAAATGTTTCCGCCAGATAGCTTTCCACACAAGATTGCAGGCGCGGGTTCATTGGCGGCGGTGCATTAAACGACGACAAATAGAACCGGTTCGGCAAATAGTTTACCAGCGGCGGGAAGGCACCAACAATACCAAGCGCAATCAGCTGTAGGATAATGAAGGGCACAACGCCGCGATAAATCGAAATCGTTTTAACTGCTGATGATGCAACGCCGCGCAAATAAAACAGGGCAAAGCCGAAAGGCGGTGTAAGGAAGCTTGTTTGAATATTTACCCCGATCATTACCCCTAGCCAAACAGCGGTAATGTTAGCACTAGGGTCGGCTAGCAGAATAGGGGCAATAATTGGCACTACAACAACAGCAATCTCGATAAAATCAAGAAAGAAGCCAAGGATAAAAATCACCGCCATTACAACGATAAACTGTGTCCAGAAGCCACCTGGAAGGCTTTGCAGGAAGTCTTTCACATAATGCTCGCCGCCAAACCCTCTAAAGGCAGCGGTAAGCATGGCCGCACCAAGTAGAATGATAAACACCATAGAGGTTGTTTTTGCGGTCTCGATCATCACCTCATTTAAGGTATTATCGACCTTATATGTCCGGTAGCAAGACCATGCGATAGCCGCAATCATCGCGGCTGAGGCTATGATTGCTAGAATTACAGGTACATGATTCTGCGTAACAGCCAAATTCTTGATATTCAGATCAAACATCGAAAGGAGCGTGAAAATCACTGCAATGGATGCAATCGCAAGAATAGTTGGGTTTAACGCGCCCTTTTTGTCTTCATAGAGCTTGTAGCCAGCCATAATGGTTGCACCGATAGCGCCGATAGCACCCGCCTGATTGACGGTAGCAATACCCATAATGATTGAGCCAAGAACAAGGAAGATAAGTACCAGCGGGGGTACCAGTGAGAACATCACCTTGACCAAAAATTCTTTTGTATATCCAGACGGATTTGGCACAGCAGGTGCCATGCTTGGGCGGATAAGGGCAGTTATCAAAATATACGCAAAATATACGCATACCAAAACCATCCCGGGCAGGAATGCGCCTAAGAACATATCCCCTGCTGACGTGGAGGTTACATCAAAAGCAGATGGCATCGTAAACTCGCCAGTAGCCGCTTTATAGGCAGACTGGCGCATAGCAGAGGCTTGGTCCGAAGCAGAACCAAGCTGATCAGCTAGAATAATCAGCACAATCGAAGGCGGAATAATTTGTCCCAATGTTCCGGAGGCACAGATTGTTCCTGTAGCAAGAGAGGGCGAATATTTGTTACGCATCATTGACGGCAGAGATATCAGCCCCATCGCCACCACGGTTGCGCCCACAATACCTGTGGTTGCGGCTAAAAGAGCGCCGACAAATACAACTGAAATACCAAGACCGCCCGGCACTGGCCCAAACAGCCCCGCCATCGTCATCAGCAAATCTTCGGCAATACGCGAGCGTTGAAGCATAATGCCCATAAAGATAAAAAGAGGGATCGCGATAAGCGTATCACGCTCAAAATCATAGAATATCGCCCTGAAATTCATCACCCCGGCCGATAGCCATTCAGCAGGGCCATCTTGAGCAAAGAATATCTTCACGTCTCCAAAGAAAACCCAGCCAAACAAACCAGCAAGGCCAATAGACAAAATAGCAGAGCCGGGTAGGGCAAACGCTACTGGAAAGCCCATTCCCAGTGCAAGCATCATCAAAATAAATAGCAGAAGAAGAAAATAAAGTTCCATCTGTTTATCGCCCTTAACCCTTGACGTTTTCTGGGACGTTTTCTGATGCGTTATCGTCCTGTTCCAGAACGTTTAACTGCGCCACTAAAAAACTCGAAAATTGAAACAACATTGATAATGCAAAAACAATCAAGAAACCTGACATGATATATTTCACATACATACCGAAGCCCTGCTGTGTGACCTCAAAATTAAGCAAAGCCAGATTGAATGCAGAAGTGTCATTCCACAATCCTCTGGTCAGCACAATCCAGCAAAGCGGACCGCCAAGCAGCAATGTACCCCATATATTAATCTTTGCTTTTACTTTTTTCTGAAAGCTCGCATATAGCACATCCACACGCACATGCCCGTCATGGATAAGGGTGTAAGCACTTGCAAACAAGAATAGAGCTGCATACCAAAAGCGGACTAAGTCGCCCATAAAGGCTTGTTCATAGGAGAAAATAAAGCGGGTAATAACAATCAGCAATTCAGCGAAAACAATCAGGGCAGCTAGCCAGATAAAATCAATGCCTCTGCGGAAGAACGCGATCAGCGCGCCGACCGCAATAAGCGGCACATGTACATAAACGCCGCGGAAAGCTGGCTTACCGAGCGATAGGGCTAGATCAGCCCCTACAATTGACGGCAACATATTTTCAATGCGCACAAACGAAATAGCGGCATCGGCGATACCTACAAGCAGCACCGACCAGAAAGCAGCGGTAACGATAGCCTCAGCACCTCTATCTAGGGCTGCTATCTCGCGCACGCCAACCGATTGCCGGCGTAATACAAAGAACGGAAAAACGATTGCGATAAGATATAAAGAAGATTGCAAGATCCCGACAATAGCTGCCATAGCACCAGATGTTTCAGGGGCTTCAAGATCAAAACCTATCAAAGACAAAGTGCCGAATAGGCCGGGCATATCAAAAACAAATGTAATGAAATTATTAAAAACGTACGCGGCGCCACTAAACGCGCTTGCGAGAGCTAAATAATTGATAAACTGACGAAAAGAAAAGTTACTAAGCATAATTTATTTAGTGCTCCACAATGCTGGGCGACTGCAAATATATAGCAGCCGCCCAATAATTTTATCGTGGTGTTTTTACACGTCGTAGATACGGTTACGCTGTGTCAGATACTCACCTGTTGAAGTACCTAGCCAACCACCGATTTCTGCACGTGCATTCAAGAAGCTCTCGTGAATTTTGTTCGCGAGATCAGAATGTGCGCGGGCTTCTTCAAACACTTCATCAGCAGCTTCAGCCATTGCATCCCAAACATCATCATTGAATGAACGCACCTGAACACCATGGTCAGTTGTCAGACGCTTGAACGCCGCACCAGACTTACCGTTATATTCAGACATCATTAGCTCATTCTCAGATGTTGCAGCAGCAGAAATAATCGCTCTGTCCATGTCAGACAGGTCTGCCCAGAACTTCTGGTTGAAACCAGCTGCGATCATTGAGCCCGGCTCATGCATACCAGCTGTGTAGTAGAATTTAGCGGCTTCATAGAACTTCATAATCTCATCGTTCCATGCGCCAACCCACTCAGTTGCGTCAATCGCGCCTGAAACAAGGTTTTCATAAATCTGACCACCAGGTACGGTTACTGGTGAACCACCAAGCTTACCGATAACATCACCGCCCAGACCAGGAATACGCATCTTCAGACCTTTAAAGTCGTCAGCTGAGTTGATTTCCTTGTTGAACCAGCCACCAGCTTGCGTGCCTGTTGAACCAGCCATGATACATTTCAGGCCAAATTCACCTGCTAGCTCGTCCCAAAGCTCCTGACCGCCGCCATGACGGATCCAAGCATTCATTTCACTGTATGTCAGGCCAAATGGAACAGCTGTGAAGTAACCCCAACCTGGGTGACGGCCTTTCCAGTAGTAATCTGCTGCGTGATAGCCTTGTGCGTTGCCTGAAGCCACTTCATCAAAGCTATCAAAAGCGCCAACACGTTCACCAGCTGCATAATAGCTAACTTGAATACGACCACCAGACAGATCTTGAATGGTTTGTGCATAACGCTGAGCCCCTGTGCCCAGACCCGGGAAATCCCGGCCCCAAGTTGCAACAATGGCCATTTCAATACGTTCCTGAGCAAGGGCAGGAGTAGCAAGAGGTGCGGCAACCGCCCCAATAGCTGCGCCCTTTACAAACGAACGACGATTAATTTTAGTCATAATTTCCTCCGAAACCTATAAAGTTTAGACCTTCAAGGTAGTTTAACACCCGAGGTTGAGCAAGTGTTTTAATGCGAAGATTTTCTTATTTTTTCACCAAATTTGTAATTTATTTGAAATTTACGCATCAAATGTGCAAATAATCTTTCGATAAAGCAGATGTGGGCGCAGTTTGATAACCTTGGCGTTTCAAAAAGCAAACTTCTGGTGTTTGCGACTACCTCGCTCAGAAACATTTCTAGTCTGCGTCATGACACTATATTAGTGACCAGTGGAATTAATCTTTCAATTTACATTTTAATCTTCCTTCTTTTTCATTATATGATCTATTTTCTATACAGCCTTGCGACTGTGCGAGGTGTTTTACGTTGGCTTTCGTGCCTGTTTTGATGCGCGCGCCATTGCGGCATAAGGGGGAATAAAATGATGAATGTGAAAAAGGTAGGCAGAGATATCGTTGATGTCTCGGTTGAGCTTTTCAAAATCATGATACCCACATTGATCATAGTGAAAATCCTGCAAGAGCTGGGGATTGTAGATCTGCTCACTGCGGTCATGTCGCCCTTAATGTCTGTGATCGGCTTGCCAGCAGATATGGCTATTGTGCTAACCACCGCCATGCTGACCAACCCTTATGCGGGGCTGATTGTGCTCGCAGGTTTACCTTCGCTTGAAACTATGACGGTTGCACAGGCTAGTATTGCTGCTAGCTTTATTTTATTTGCCCATTCCCTGCCAGTCGAAGTGTTGATTTGCCGCAAGGCAGGTGTGCGGATGCGCATGTCGTTATTTGTGCGGGTAGGGGGCGGTTTTCTATTCTGTTTTCTGCTGCATCACTTTTTGCAAGCAACTGGCTGGCTGGCCGCAGAGGCGTTTGTCACCCTGCCCCAATTCACCCAAAGCACAAGCCTTATTGATTGGGGGGGTGACCAGATTAAGGGGCTAATCTTTGTTCAGCTGGTCATTATTGTCTTGCTCTTTTTCCTTGAGTTTTTGCGTATCATAGGGGTGGAGCGCTTGATTCGCCTTGCGCTGAACCCGTTTTTGAAATTTATGGGCGTTGGCGACAAAGCCGCAACGATCGCGGTAGTAGGCGTTACCTTAGGCTTAGGGTTTGGTGGCGGCTTGCTGATAAAAGAAGTCGCCACTGGAGATATTCCGCGAAAAGATGTGTTTGGCGTGCTTAGCTTCCTTAATCTTTTGCATTCGGTTTTTGAGGATACCTCAGTGGTGATGCTGATGGGCCCTAATCTGTTCATTGTGCTAGTGGGGCGCACATTATATGCAATGTTATTTGTCTATGTGCTGATGCGTGTTGCTAAGTCCCTTCCAGAAGCTGCATGGCATCGGTTCCTGACCAATAATCAAATACCTGCGCATAGCCCGGCACAGTAACGCGCGCTGACATTTTGCAAATGCGTTAGATTTGCCAAATAAACATAGTAATAAAATCGTAATCTTTGCGCGCCATAGCTTAAAGAAAGTTACAAGATGGAAAAGAAGTTCCCTATCATCGTAGCCGATTCAGATATTCATGGGCATGGCGTGTTTGCTACACGCAAAATTGCCAAAGGCGAAATTATAGAGCTTTGCCCTTATATCGTAATCGATGATGATGATGTGGCCGAGGCCAATAGATTGCAGGATTATTTATTTACTAGCCCAGATGAAGAAGGCGATTATTTATGTGTTCTGGGCTATGGCATGATTTATAATCATAGCGATGTGCCAAACGCTGAATGGGAAATTGATGATGATGATATTCGGTTTGTGCGCTTCACTGCTTTGCAAGATATAAAAAAAGGCGCTGAAATTCTGCATAGCTATGGCGCGGAATATTGGAACACAAGGGCTTCATAAAATTGGACTAAGAGGCTGTTGGTCAGTGCGAGCCAGAAATATCAATGGGTGAGGAGATAACGCGCATGAAAAGCTATCCGCCTATCGATGATAAACACGCCAACCAAGCTGAAATTTTGCATGGCAAAGAGTCCCCAAACCTTGCCATTGATGTCGATGCCGCTTTGAAGAAGCATTATACCCCGTTCTTGAAATGGCCAAGCTGGTTTCAACAATTTGTCAGCTGGCTACTTCGCCTTATTATCCGGCAAGATAGGATTAACAAGTTTCTGCTCGAAAATAGCCACCTTCAATCCTTTGAGTTTATTGAAAAGGCCTTTGATGAGCTTGGTTTTCGCTATCATTTCAATGCGCGAGATATTGAAAATATCCCTGCTAGAGGTGGGGTAATCATTTTCGCTAATCATCCGCTTGGCGCTTTGGATGGGATGAGCCTGCTGCATCTGGTGTCGCTTGTGCGCCGGGATGTAAAAATCGTTGCCAATCAGCTTCTATCCAGTGTTACGCCGCTAGCTCCTTTGTTGCTGCCTGTCGACAATATGAAGGGCGATAGCCGGAAACAGGACTTAGCCAATATCGCCTGCGCGTTGGAGGCAGAGCAGGTGGTTATTTTCTTTCCCGCTGGTGAGGTGTCGCGCCTGTCGCCAAGCGGTATTCAAGATAAGCTCTGGGATGCTGGTTTTCTGCGCTTTGCAGAACGGCTTAATTTGCCTGTGATGCCTATCTATATACGGGCGCGCAACTCTGGGCTGTTTTACACTATCGGGTGGTTAAGCTCGATGGCTTCTATGTTGTTACTGCCTTCTGAGATGATACGTTATTCTGGGCGATTTCAGTTTTTTACCTCCCCTGTAATAACGCCTGATCAGTTTACTACCCTGCCTTTATCCCGCCGGCAAAAGGTAAAATTACTGCGCAAACATCTCTATCAATTGCCCAAAAATAAACGCCCTGTATTTGCAACCAAAGAAAGCCTTATACATCCGCGCGACCGGCAAGCCCTTCGCCGCGAGTTAGAGTTAGCAGAAGAGCTGGGCAGTACCTCAGATGGCAAACGAATTTTGTTGTTTACCCCGCAAATGGATAGTGTGGTGTTAGATGAGTTAGGACGTTTGCGTGAAGAAGCGTTTCGTGCAGTGGGCGAGGGCACCGGACGCAAAAAGGATACAGACCGTTATGATATGTATTATCGCCATATCATTGTCTGGGATGATGCCTTGTTGGAAATTGCTGGGGCTTACCGTTTAGGTGAGGTGTGGAAATGGTGCAAACAAGAAACAGGCTTTCAACAGGCCAGTCAGCACCATCTATCCAGCCTGCCACAAAAGCTTTATTCAGCTAGTCTGTTTCAGTTTCATAATGATGCAGATAAGGAGATAAATGACAATATTAACGCGGTGATGGAAGCTGGGCTTGAGCTTGGGCGTAGTTTTGTGCAGCCGCGTTTCTGGGGCAAGCGTAGTCTAGATTATTTATGGCAGGGTATTGGCGCTTATATTGTGCGCCATCCTGAAGTGCGCTATTTGTTCGGCCCTGTATCTTTGTCAGCTAGCTTGCCGCCACGCGCCCGCGATATGCTGGTTTGGTATTATCAAAATTACTATTCTGAATGCCAGTTTTTGGCTACACCAAAGGCTCCCTTCAAACTTTTAGCAAGCGCTATGCTTGAAATTGAAAAGCTGATGGATGGCGATGATCCAGAGGGGGATTTTGTTAATTTACGCGAACAGTTAAGCCATATGCAGGTGCGTGTGCCAACCCTTTATAAGCAATATTCTGAGTTATGTGATTATGGCGGGGTTAGCTTTTCTGCCTTTAACGTGGATGCTGAATTTTCAATGTGCCTAGACTCGTTTGTCATGGTCGATTTGGATATGGTCAAACCAGCCAAATATGCCCGTTATGTTGCACCCTATCTGTTAAAGCAAGAAAAGTTGCCAAAATAAGAAGAGTCGCTAGGGCTTAAACAGCCTGTTCAATAAAGGCTGCAATTGGTTTTTCTGGACGCGCACCATAGTGGCAGATAACCTCGCCTGCACATAAGCTAGCAAGCTCTGCTGATTGTAAAGCAGATGCGCCAGTAGCCCGTCCGTATAGATAGCCAGCTGCAAATAAATCACCTGCCCCTGTAGTGTCAATAACTGCGCCTTCTGGCATGGCTGGCACGGATACTTGCGCATCCTCACAGCAGATAACCGCACCATCTGCACCTAGAGTGATGATAAGCTCATCTAGTTGTGCAGACATCTCCTGCTGTGCAGATATTCTGTCACTTCCGGTAAGCGTGGTAACTTCCTCTTCATTGCTAAATAGGATAGATACATGTTCACGAATAAAGTCAGAAAACTGCTCGTGATGGCGTTCCACACACCACGGGTCAGATAAAGACAAGGCAAGCTGGGCATCATTTTGCGTTGCGATCTCTGCGGCTCTTTTGAAAATTTCTGGCCCTTCTGGGGCGTCAAACAAATAGCCTTCAAGATAGATGACGCTAGCCCCTGTATTGGCCGGAATATGATTGGCGGTCAAATTTAATGACGTGCCAAGATAGGTGTTCATGGAACGCACGCTGTCTGGTGTTACAAAAATCATTGAACGGGCGGTGGCAAGCCCGCCTTTTTGTTGTTGGCCAACAAAAGACACACCGCCAGCGACTAGATCCGCAATAAAAGCATCGCCGAGCGCATCATTGCAGACTTGCCCTGCAAAGGCTGCCTTTCCGCCAAGTGCAGCCAGACCATATGCGCTATTTGCAGCCGATCCGCCTGATTGCTGGGTTTTGTCCTGCATCGCATCATAAAGAGTGAGGGCGCGCGGCTCATCAATGAGGTTCATGCCACCTTTCTCGATTTGGTTATTTTCTAAAAAGGCATCATCGCATGGCGCGATAACATCCATAATAGCATTGCCAACAAACAGCACGTCACAAGAAGGGCTAGACATAAATTAATTTCTCGCTTTCAAAAATAACAAACCGCGAAACCCTATTAAAAAGCACGTCTTCTGACAAGTTGCTTATTTGGAGAGTGAGATTATTAATAATAATTAGACAGACAAAAGCGCCATCAAGAAGAAGAGACGCGGTTGCGGATATTGTTTAAGTATCCAGAAAACCGATATCGCTTTTGAAACGAATCCATCAGCCTGAAAGCACGCCGCGAAATTTTGTGCATAAGGCTATCTTTTTCCCAGATTGCAGTTTCAGTATACCCAATACTGGAGGAGCGGCCATCTTCAGCGAATAGGGGCGGCATCAAATGCAGAATTTGACAGTCATGCATCCACCAGTGATGGATTAAAAAATCGACTTCATATTCATATCTATTGCGATGATTTAGCAGCCTTTGTGCGGCGTCACTATTAATAAAGTAAGCCTCGGCGCCAATATCATTTCCGCGCAGGGCATAGAGGGCTGTATCTTCAGTGCAAGTGGCAACCTTTTCCCGCTTCAATTTAGGTCTGCGGTTCGCCAGGCTAACGATATCTAGCTGGCCAGCCATATCCGTAAGCCGTGTAAGGGCAGTGGCAATATTATCTGACAGCGGCATCGCATCATCTTCAAACACAAATCCATAGCCATCACCGCTATCGATTAACATCTGCCAAGCCTTGTAATGGCTCAATGCGCACCCTACCACATTGTCTTTGAGAATATAGGGTGATTTTAGCTGGCGTCTGTTTTGGCGAAAGGGGGCTTTTTCTTGCTCATCAAGAGCTGAGCCACGCACCGCATCAACAAAAACAATTTCAAGTCCAGTATTTGAAAAACGCTCAACTAGCAGAGCACGACGCTCTTCATCTTCTTTGAAACTGATAATATAAGCTTTAACTAATCTCATAAAACTTATGTATCTGATCGTTAACGAATCATCAAATATTTTGTCTGAACGTTTTTTGTTTATAATGGATTATCCGAAAGTGGAAAAAGCCTTCACACAGGCTTGACAGCTTGGCTCGGTGTCTAGAGCGTATTAAGCATCGTTTTAACAGATAGTAGAGGAGGTGATCATATGTCTAGTGAACAGACTAGCTTTGCAGATCAATTAGGGTTTTGGATGTGTTGTGGAGAGCAGCCTCTCTGCTAATCATAATTCCAAATCATGGCCTGAGGGTGGGCGCTGATTGCCGCATGAGCAGCATCGATGCGCCTTTCAAAACACCCCTCTGATAGGCAGAGTTAGCGTACACGCTAAAAAACTTAAATAAAAGGAGAGGCTAGGATACCCTGCCTCTCCTTTTTTAATAAGACATCTTCTAATGCCGATCAGAACATCTTGTTTCCGCTTATCTTGTTTCTGCTTATCGTGTTTCCGCTTATCGTGTTTCGTCTGGGAATCGTTCATTAATGCTTTGCAGCAATTGGTCTAGGAACTTGGCTGCGGCAACAGGCAGCACACGCCCCTTAGCCTGAACAAGGTGAACCAGACCTGTGCCCACATCGCGCTCATCCAACGGAATAAAAACCAACCCTTTTGGTGCCGCACCTGATTGTAAAAACCCAAGCGGTATATGGAAACCGATTATTGATTCATGGGCGGCATAGTTAAACATCATGTTAAAATCATCCGCTGTGACGGCCTCGTCAAGTTGCAGATTAGCTTGCAATTGTCCGACCTCTAGAAGCGTGCGTAACCCCCCATTTGCTTGCGGCAACATTACTTTTGTGTTCAAGCAATCTTGCAGGCGCAAGCTTGTTTTTTCAGCAAGAGGATGGGTTTCATGCATAAAAGCATGCACGCGCTGTTCAACTGTGGCAACGATTTGAACATCTGATGGAATAACCGCGTCAAACAGCATTGCAATGTCAATTTCAAATTCACGAAGTGCGCGCAAAGAATCGCTTGGGTTGGCGGTGGCAATCTCAAAACTAACAGAATTAAATTGTCCCCGATACAGACCTATCTGTTCGGGAAGGAAGCTTGCAACTAGTTCTTGACCCGTACCTAGCCTGACATGACCGCGCCTGATCCCAGATAGGTCTGCGATTTGCGACAGTACCCGCGATAAATCAGTCATCTGATAGCGGATATGCTGGATAAATAACTCACCAGCTGTATTGAGCCGCACGCCCGAAGGTAAGCGCTCAAACAAACTTGTGCCCACTTCTTCTTCTAACGACAATATCCGCCTATTGAGTGCTGTGGAGGTGATGTTGAGTTTTTCAGCAGCTTTGCGAATAGACCCCTCACGTGCCACAACATCAATATATTTCAAATGGGTAAGATGACGCATGCTGAAAACACCTCATTTGGCATGGTGATGCAAAAAATGCATCACTATAGATAATATTAAGCACAATATTTATCAACCTCTTTTCGGTATTAAAATATCAACGGTTTGCCTCCTCTGCACCTGACTTAAGGGATAAGCAGGCCGCGTAAAATCTGAAAAACTTACGAGGTTAACATGAAATATATCATTGCGATCATCCAGCCAGGTAAACTTGAGGCTGTGTATGAAGCTCTTGGGGCTATCGGTGTTTCTGGCATGACAGTTAGCGAGGTTCAAGGCTATGGCCGACAAAAAGGCAAAAGCGAAATTTATCGTGGCGCTGAATATGTCGTCAATTTTATGCCGAAGATTAAAATTGAATTAGCGGTGGATACCAAAAAGGCATCAGAAGTTATCGCGACAATTCAAAAAACAGCTGAATCAGGCAAAATCGGAGACGGTAAAGTCTTCTCAATGGATCTTAAGGATGCCTTACGCATTCGGACAGGTGAAACAGGGGCAGAAGCGCTGTAAAGCGTGGCGCATTCATAAGGAGTAATTAAAATGATAGGTTCCCTCATTAAATCCACGCTTATAGCGGGTGCAACATTGGCGATTGCCAGCCCCGCTTTTGCGCAAGAAGTTCCCGAACATGGGATTTTCATTCTTAACTCATTGCTGTTTTTGGTAGGCGGCTTTTTGGTAATGTTCATGGCTTGCGGCTTTTGTATGCTGGAAGCAGGTCTGGTTCGTGCCAAGAACACCACCACACAGCTAACCAAGAACATCGCGCTATTTTCTATTGCAGCTATTGGGTATTATCTGGTCGGTTACAATCTGATGTATCCGCTGGGCGATTGGGCCATTGAAGGGTATTTTTCTGCTTTGTTCCCAGCATTGGCCGTAATGGAGCCGGTTGGTGTGGCCGCAGAAGCAGCAGATGATATTGCTTATGCTTCTACTGCTTCGGATTATTTCTTTCAGCTAATGTTCTGTGCGGCGACCGCATCTATTGTCTCAGGTACAGTTGCAGAACGTATCAAGTTATGGCCATTCCTGATATTCACCTTTGTGCTGACCGCACTTATTTACCCGCTACAGGCAAGCTGGAAGTGGGGCGGCGGTTTCCTTGATGAGCTTGGCTTCCTAGATTTCGCTGGCTCAACAGTCGTGCATTCTGTAGGCGGCTGGGCAGCTCTAGCTGGTGCATTGGTACTTGGTCCGCGTTTGGGTAAATATGTACAAGGCCGGGTAATTCCGATGCCTGGTGCAAATCTGCCACTCGCAACCTTGGGTACGTTTATTCTTTGGCTTGGCTGGTTTGGCTTTAATGGCGGCTCACAGCTTGCTATGGGTACAATAGGCGATGTTGCGGACGTATCACGTATCTTTGCTAACACAAATGCCGCCGCGGCAGGCGGTGCGCTGACCGCACTTGTCCTGACACAAATCCTGTACAAGAAAATCGATTTGACGATGGTATTAAACGGCGCGCTAGCAGGTCTGGTATCTATCACAGCTGAGCCTCTAACCCCAACGCTGGGTGCGGCAACGCTAATCGGTGGTATTGGCGGTGTGATTGTCGTGTTTGCTGTACCGTTGTTAGACAAGCTGAAGATTGATGATGTCGTTGGGGCTATCCCAGTTCACCTAATCGCAGGTATCTGGGGTACCTTAGCCGTGGTTATCACCAATAGTGACGCAACTATCGGGGCGCAAATCACAGGTATTGTTGTGGTGGGTCTGTTTACCTTTATCGTCTCCTTCATTGGCTGGACAATTCTGAACCTTATAATGGGTATCAGAGTAAGCGAGGAAGAAGAGTTGGTAGGTTTAGATAACTCTGAATTAGGTATGGACTCTTATCCTGAGTTCACCCGCGTATCTAAGTAAACGTAACCTCAAAACATGAAATTCGAACAGGCAGGATTTTTCCTGCCTGTTCTATTTTGGCCTGTTTCATTTTGGCCTGTTCTATTTTGGCCTGTTCCTTTTCTGCTCTCTTTCATACAAAGTGATAGACAAATATAGTCTAGTTTTTCACACTAGGCGCATGCTAAATCCTATAATTCCGAACGATGCGGAGAATAGTTTTATGTCAGATAAATTATTGCTTGATTTTCGTAGCGATACGGTAACAAAGCCAGATGCACCCATGCGCAAGGCCATGTATGAGGCGGAAGTAGGTGATGATGTATATGGCGAAGATGCCACCATCAACCAGCTAGAAGCGCAAGGTGCTGATTTGCTGGGCAAGCAAGCTGGCCTATTTGTCTCATCAGGAACACAAGCTAATTTAATAGCTATTCTTACCCATGCTGGAAGGGGCGATGAATATATTACAGGCGACCATTATCACAGCTATTTTTATGAAGCTGGCGGTGCGGCCGCACTTGGCAGTGTGGTTCCCTGCACCCTGCCGGTAAATGAACATGGTCAGATAAATAAAGCAGATATGCTAGCGGCAATTAAACCTGATGATAGTCATCACCCCATCAGCCGCCTACTATGCCTTGAAAATACGGTGAATGGGCAAGTTCAGCCAGCAGATCATCTAACGGATTTATGTGATACTGCGCATCAAAACGGCCTATCTACTCATTTGGATGGCGCGCGCTTAATGAACGCAGCGATTGCAAGCCAGCAGCCTGCTGCGCACATCTCTAAGGGATGCGATTCTGTCTCGCTATGCCTTTCCAAGGGGCTTGGTGCACCTGCTGGCTCTCTGCTTTGCGGGAGCGATGAATTTATCCGCAAGGCGCGGCGCTGGCGCAAGATGTTGGGCGGCGGTATGCGGCAAGCTGGTGTGCTGGCGGCGGCCGGACAATATGCACTTTTCCATAATGTTGAACGCCTCAAAGAAGACCATGATAATGCGCGTCAATTAGCGGATAAACTGGGTGCTATTGATGGGGTAGATATCAATCTGCAGCAAGTGGATACCAATATGATTTATATGTATTTGCCAGCGGATAAGGTTGCTGATTTGCCAGCGTATCTGCGGGTCAAAAATATTATTATCAGCCCAGCAAAAAAAGGGTTTCGTCTGGTGCTGCATAAAGATATTCCAGCGTCCGAAATTGACCGTCTGGCGGTTGGGGTGCATGCCTATATGGCAGCCTAGAGGGGTGGAATAATAGACAAAAAAATCAGGTTTTTTTTTGATCATAAAAATACAAATACAGTTTTTGTAATTTTATTACCAAGAACACTCAGACCCCTCTGGCGGGTTTGTTTTCAACGTCTATCTGTGTTATACTTCGCGTGCGCGCAAGCAGTATTTTATCTTTTGCCAATATTTGGTTTCAGCTTTACGGAGGGTGCAAATGGTTGACCTGCCAGAAAACGCTGATAGAGGTGTTCCTGAAAAGCCCGCCCCAGAAGTTGCCTCCATGTATGGCCTAACACCAAAGGTAGAAGCGGCTATCCGGGACTGTTTTGCCAGCCAGCAATGGCGGCGCTTACGTATGCTAATGGACCCATTACACCCAGCAGATAAAGCAGATTTGCTGGAGCGTATTTCAATAGATGAGATTCAGATTTTAGTCAGCCAATATGGCAATGAGTTTGACCCAGAAATTCTGCCATATTTGGACGAGGATGTGCGTGAAGATGTGGTTGAAATGCTGGAGCCAGATGTGTTGGCTGCCTCTTTGCCAGAGCTGGATTCGGACGATGTGGTTACCATCGCAGAAGAGTTGGAGCCAGAAGAACTTGATGATGCGCTCGCAGCCTTGCCGGCACGCGATAGGGTGCTAGTAGAGCAAAGCCTGTCCTATCCAGAAGATTCTGCGGGTCGTCTGATGCAGCGTGAAATGGTGGTTGTTCCGCCCTTCTGGACAGTTGGCCAGACGATTGATTATTTGCGTTCCACTGAATTAGATAATGATGATTTTTACCTGATTATGGTCACTGATACAGCCGGTCACCCAGTAGGGGAGGTGCGTCTGAATAAGCTGTTATGTGCCCAGCGTCCGCGCCGCATATCTGAAATTATGGATACCGATATAAGGTCTCTTCCAGTGACCATGGACCAAGAAGAAGTGGCATTGCTATTTCGCCGCTATGGCATGGTCACCACGGGGGTGGTGGATAATGAAGGCAGGCTAGCAGGCATTATCACATTAGATGATATTATTGATGTTATTGATGAGGAAGCAGAAGAAGATTTGATGGCACTGGCAGGGGTGTCTGATGCTTCTATTCGTACCTCGGTTCTGGAAACATTGCGCGGGCGGACACCTTGGTTATTTGTTAATCTGCTGACCGCGATTGCAGCTTCTATCGTGATCGGGTTTTTTGAAAATACGATTGAGAAAATCGTTGCATTAGCCGTGCTGATGCCGATTGTCGCCTCAATGGGTGGAAATGCCGGAACACAAACCATTACTGTAGCGGTGCGGGCGATTGCGATGCGTGAATTTAGCCCTAAATTAGCGGTTACCTTCGGCTTGAGAGAGCTTTATGTGGGGGTTATAAACGGAGTGTTATTTGCCGGTGTTACTGCGCTCTTATCCTATATTTGGTTTGGTCAGGCGGATATCGCGCTATTATTGGCTGTTGCGATGTTTATCAATCTGATTGTGGCGGCGCTGTTTGGTACGTTGATACCGCTCTTACTGGTAAAATCAGGCGTCGATCCGGCCGTCGCCTCGTCTGTATTTATTACCACCATCACAGATGTTATCGGGTTTCTCGTCTTTTTAGGGCTGGCGGCTTTATATCTTCTTTAAAGGTTAAGATAGATATGCTTTGTTCTAACTTTTAAAATAGGCTTGCCGTTCGCTAGAGGACAGACTAGTTATTTTTACATGAGCGTTCATTTAAAAAAATTATCTGTCGGGTCGATTTCTATCGATAATCTTCGTAGCTGGCATTACAGAGCGGTGGCTCAGGGGCGCCCTATCATTCATCCTACTCGCAACTGGCCGCGCCGCGCCGATGAGCTGCTAGATGGTGGATGTATCTACTGGATTATTAAAGGTCAGATGATGGTGCGCCAGCCTATTGCCGATATGATCGAGGTTAAGCGCGAAGATGGACGCCCTGCCTGCGGGATTGTTCTAGAGCCAAAACTGATACCAATTTGGCCGCGCCGTGTGCGTATTTTTCAAGGCTGGCGGTATCTAGAGGTTGCAGATGCCCCCGAAGATTTACCGCAAACATCCGATAGCGAGCCAATGCCCACAGAACTCGCCTCAGAATTACGAGAACTTGGATTGCTTTAGGGCATTTATTACTATTTTTGACGTTGTTGTCGCCGCCAAATTTCAGGGCGCGTGAAGCTGCCTTGCCAGATGCCGTGCTTTGCGGCCGCTGCCTGTTTTTCTGCAGTGATATATTCTTTTGCATAACGACGATAAGCAAGCGCCCAGCCCGCACGGACTAGTTGGGCGGCGATATCCTGTCCATGATGAAAACAGCGTACAATCAGGCGGCGATAGCGGTCTGTATCTAGATGCTGACATTCGATTTGTGCACCTATTTCAATAAAGGAACGCAGAAAATCCCTTGCCATCTGTCCGCAATTATAAGACCGTTTGGCCTCGTTCAGGCAGTGTTGTTTTAACTCTGGTGCATCAATGCCATGCAGGCGCAAGCGCAAATCACCTGCACGCAAGGAATCTGCATCCCAGATACTGGTTACTGTTAATTTTTTCAGCTCATCTAGGTTCTGGTCCGTAGCTGCTAGCGTCAAGGGGGATGTAAACGCAAGCATAACCAAAACAACCCAAGCCGAAGCTATCACCGAAAATCTATATTTTTGGGATTTAAGCATCTCAAAATACCCATCTCTAGCTTAACCAGAACCTAAACCAGAATCTAAATTAGTAAAAATTTTGGTTTGTCAGAGATAGAATAGCAGAAAAGGTTCGCTTATTTCTACTTGTTCAAATGCGCTGGCTATAGGTATGAGCCAAATGCATTAACCAACAAGGCAGATTTAGTCTTGTGAAGATGATGGCATCTGCAGATAGGGGTTATCTTCAAATAGCGGACTTTGTAGGTCTGTATCATCAGCCTCCTCATCCCACGCCGCTTCTGGATTCAAGGTAGCAGCAACAGCTGTTCCTACCTCAGGAACAGCCACAAATGGGCCTTGTGCCTGCACGGGAACAGCGGCGCGGACACTCATCCTGAGCAGTGCAAGGCCAACCAGAACCGCGTGGACAAGCGCAATGATCCAGAAATATACTTGCGTGCCAGCAATATCCATCAGCGCCCCTGCCACCGGCGGGCCAATGATGGCGCCAATCCCATTTACTGTGATCAGCGTAGAGGCAGTGCCTACCATCTGGTTTGGCGTTAGATAATCATTCGCATGGGCGATACATAAAGAATAGATTGTCAGGCTAAAGCCGCCATAAAGGGCGGTTAGCAGAATTAAAAACCAATAGTTGGCTGGTCCCATCAAGCTAGCAGCAAAAGCCGCTAGACCTGCGACAAGAGACACCATCATAATAATTTGCCGCCGGTCAAAGATGTCCGATAATCTGCCAACTGGATATTGCAACAGCATATTCCCTATGGTTACAGAGGCTACAAAAAGAGCGCTCTGAACGGAGGTTAAGCCAATGGCGGTTGCATAAATTGCGCCCAGTCCAAAGGTCATAGAGGCGGTCATACCTTGCAGTCCCATACCCAACATGGCTAGTGGTGAGATGCTATAAAGACGGCGTAATGACACACTTTCAGGTTCTGCAAATTCAGGGGCAGGCGCAGCTGAAATCAGAATAGGCACCACTGCAATTGAAACCAGAATAGAGGCCAGCAGAAACAAGTTGATAGCCGTACCATCATCAAAACCACCTGTTATCTGGCCAAGCCCAAGCCCGCCCATGGTGATAATCATATAAATAGACAGCATCTGGCCGCGTGTCTCATTCGTTGCTTTGGCGTTCAGCCAGCTTTCCACGACGATATACATGCCAGCATAAGCAAAGCCGGTAAATACCCGCATCACTGTCCATAAAATGGGATCTATTTTTAGCAGATGCACAAGCACTGCTGCAGAAGCGATAGCGGATAACGCGCCAAAAGTGCGGATATGGCCAACCGTTGACAGCATTTTAGGCACAATTTGCGAGCCACCAAAAAAGCCAAGGAAATAGCCGCCCATCATAATACTGGAAATAAAGGTGCCAAAGCCTGCATTGCTGGCGCGCACCCCAAGCATAAAAACCAGTAATCCATTGCCGATCATAATCAGGAAAAGGCCAAAAAACAGAGGCCAGCTTGCAATCAGCGACCGTAACATGCAACCTCTCCTCAATGCTGGATAAACAGGCAATCTGCCTGTGTTATTGGTTAAATCTAGCCAGCCTTAATTCAACAATTTTGGAAAATAGATTATAAGCACCAAATGGATGCTTTCACCTTTGGCACTATCCCAAAATAATTGAAGATGATCGTCAAAAAACGCCCTATGTGAGTCGCATCTGAAATAAAGTTAAGTTATTTTGCCCAATTTGGGAATAAAGCCATTGGATTCAAGAGCTTTTTAAACACTCTAACAGTGTGTTTTCTATGCGCGTACAGCTGCTTTCAATGGCCGTTAATAACGCGTTCAAATTGGTATATCCGCTTGTTTCTGCTAGCGCCTGATAGGAAGGGGAGGGACCATCTTGCTTGGGCGCATCACCATAGCGCGGCAAGCAAATTTGGCTAAAAGCCTGTATGTCCTCAAGCTCGGCAACTGCCTTGATACAAGCGGCTAGCTCGGGGCCGGGCTGTCGGGTTTGGCACGCCTTTAAAACCGCTAGTGGGGCAGAGGGAGAAACGCTGTTATCCAAGACAATATCTGCGCGTATCTCAGCCCATTTTAGCATCGCCAGAAATTCGATATCCAGAAAGCCGCCACGCCGTTTTTTCAAATTCAGCCCGGCTTTCTTACCAGCTGCCGTTTCTGTTGCTAATTTATCCCGCATTTTCATAATATCGCCTGCCAATTCGATTTTTTTTGGCAGCTGAGTTTTGATATGCTGGATTTCCGTTTCAGCTAGTTTTGCGGCTTCATCACTTGATGAATAGATAAGCCTAGCTTTAGTAAAGGCGATATGCTCCCATGGCCAAGCTTCCTTCTCATAATAGCCTTTCAGGCGGCTTATATGGGTGGCGGCAGGCCCTGATTTTCCATCTGGGCGCAGGCGCGTATCTACCTCATACAGGCTGCCCTCACGGCTAGCAACGGTCAGCCAGCTTATGATAAGCTGGGTTAGCCTTATATAATAGGCTGAAAGTCCAAGTTGGCGCGCCCCATCTGATACCCTATCCCCCTCGCCATCATAGACAAATAAAAGATCGATATCCGAGCGGCTAGTTAGGGTTTGGCACCCCAGCCTGCCAAGGGCAATTATGTGCATTGTGCTGCCTGTAATACGGCCATTACGGGCTTCAAAATCTTGTCGGGCAGCATCGGCAACCGCTTGAACACAAAGCTCAGCAATGCAAGAGAGGTGGGCAGATACCTCTTCAAGGGGCTGAAGTTTTTCTAGCAGATGCACATTAGCTCTGAAACGGGCTTCATGGGCCCATCTTTTTAACCTGTCTAGATACAATTCTGCCGGTTCGTCTGCGCCCATGACAGGGCAGTTTTCTGCCAGCGTATCGAAATCTTCGAGAGGGGTGAAAAAGCGCGGCTCCAGCAAAATATCTAATATATCTGTACGCCGGCTAATCGCATTTGTCAGTGCAGGGGCTTTGACCAGAATTCCAGTTATTAGACTGGCAAGTTGCGGGTGCTGGCACAATAAGGAAAAGGCTTGTGCCCCCGCAGGCAGCGCGGCAACAAAATCGGCAAAACGCGCAAAAGCTGCGTCTGGCTCACCAGCTTTGGATAGGCTGGTGATGAGCTCAGGTAGCAGGCGGAACAGATAATGGCGTGCGCGCTCACCTCTGGTGGCTGGGGTGCGCCCGCTGCTCCACCCGTCAATAATATCACGGATATCATGCGGGCGGGCAAACCCAAGCGAGGTAAGCCAATCCAGCGATAGCTGATGATCGCCGGCACTGACCAGCATCTGGGGTGTTGTCTCTTGTCTATCTGAGGCGCGCGCTACCATCTGGTCTAAAATAGGATGATGCGCAGCTTGCTTTATGCTGTCTTGCAGGCCTTGAATAGCTTTTATCAGCTTTTCTGCATTACTAAACCCGCAAAAGGCAGCAAAATCCGACATCGCGCTGCTATCACGCGGTAATTTGTGGGTTTGTGTATCACGCAGATATTGCAGCCGATGTTCAATTTCCCGCCATTGAAAATAATGCGTTTGTAGGGTCTGTGCCTGATCTAGCTCAAGCCAGTTAAGCGCAGCCAGACGTTCGAGGGCTGCGCTAGTATTATGAGTTTGAAGTTCTGGATGTCGTCCCCCGCCCAGCAATTGCAGGATATGAACCAGCAATTCAATATGCCTGATACCAAACTGGCCAAGCTTCACGTCAAAGCCGAAATAGCCTTCGGGTGCGGGCAGATGGCGTAGCCAGACTTGTAAATCATCTATCACTGTATAATCAAATTTGCGTCGCCAGATAAAAGCAGAAATAGAAGCCAAAAACTGCTCACCTAGTGCCAAGTTTCCAGCAACTGGACGGGCACGAATAAAGGCTGCACGCTCCCATGAGCGGGCGGTGGATTCGTAATAGCTAACCGCGGCTGAAAAAGAGAGGCTAAGGGGAGTGGCGGCTGGGTCTGGACGCAAACGAAAATCAACGCGCCAGCCAAATCCGTCTTTTGTATCCTCTGAAAGTATTTTAGCTAATCTTCGTGTCAGCGAGATGAAATACTTGCTTTGCTTGTCTGTCGTTGCTGCTGTGCTATCTGGGCTAAATTGATGCAAAACAATCAAGTCTATATCAGAGGAATAATTTAGCTCCTTTGCTCCCAGCTTACCCAAACCCAAGATCACCCAGCTAGTCCTTGCTGCTGGGTCTGGTGCTGCCTGGCTGTTCGTCAAATAATTTACCACGCCCTGCAAGCCGATTTCAGCACATTCAGACAGTTTTGTGCAGGCGTTTGTAATATCCATCTGGCCCCATAGCTCGGACAGGGCAATAACAAAATGACAGCGGTTGCGAAATTGTCGAACCGCACTGGCTAGCGCTTCATCAGAAGGAGAGCTACTCCAAGCTAGCTTCCAATTTTCCTGCGCATTAAAAAAGATATCTTCTGCCTTGCCAGTGATGATGTCTGGTATATCAGATGCAAAGCGGTTGGCCATTCTGTGTAAATGGCTGCTGCTAGCGATAATAGCGGCGAGTTGCCGCTTATCTGCATCTTTGAGCAAGGATAAAGCATCATTTGCCTCTATTTCGTCCAGCCAGCCTTGTTGTTGTACAGCAGAACAGCTGGCAGGGGTTAAGGGCTTTTGGCAGATAACATTGTTCATGAACCTAACTCTAACCCCCTCTTTGATAAATCTAGTTTTTCACTTATTTATGTGTTTTTAATTTAGGTGTTTTTAACTTTTTATCTGGCGGCGGTTTCCAACAACTGCCGTTGACCTGCCTTTATAAGCGATAATTGGCGATACCATCTGCCTGTCAGGATAAGCGCATTTATGGTTAAACCCAATGCTAAACCTGACCAAACTGATACAGGTCCCCAATCAAGATATAGCGCCATATAAGCCCCAGAACCAAGCCCCACTCCCCAAAAACAAATCAGGCTATAGATAGCTGGCATGCGGGTATCGTTCAGGCCACGCAAATTTGCTGTAAAAATAATTTGGGCGCCGTCACTGGCTTGAAACAAGGCAGTAATCCATAACATAGGCACCACAATTGCCAGCGTCTGTTCTATCAAGACATCCCCATCACGCAAAAATATCCCTGCCAAAGCTTCGGGGAACAGGGCTAATAACAAGGTAAGGGGCAGTGCGATAACAATTCCAGCTAATCCGCCAGCCCAGCCATAAGCCGATACATCTGACAGCCTACCTGCTCCTGCGGACTGGCCAACCATTATAGCACAAGATTGTGAGAGTGCTAGCGGGAACATAAACACTACCGCAGCGATTTGATTGGCAATGGCAACAGCAGCGAGTGCGCCTGCTCCAAACAGTCCGATAATAAATGCGGCAACAATGAACATGCCAGTTTCTGATACCACAATACACGCATTCGGGGCGCCTATTTTCAGCATTGTTTTCATCAGGCCAAAATCAGGGCGCCACCAATTCTGATAGGGTCTAGTTTCCCGAAACGGGGGGAGCAGCCCAATGAAAATACCAAGTATAAGACAGGCAAGCGCATACGAAATCGAGGTGGCTAATGCAATACCAGCTAGCCCCATTTCTGGCATGCCATATAGCCCATAAGCTAGAATAGGGTTTAATGCCATATTGACAACCAGCATAAGGATGCTGGCTATTAATTGCGGTCCAATACGCCGATGCCCCAGCGAGAAAAAGCGCATGGTAAGGAAAATCATCGTAAAGGGAAAGCCTATCGCCGCATAAATTAAAAACGTCTCCCCATAGGCGGCAATATCCCTATCTTGGCCTAGCAAGACTAGGATTTTTGCACCAAACAGGATAGGTAGCATGCAAAACCCGCCCAGAAAAACAGCTAATATTAGCCCTTGCCGAAAGATACGTCGGGCTATTTCTGGACGCTCTGCACCAATTGATTGTGCGACCATAGACGAGATGATGCTTAACAACCCTAATACAAGAAAATAGAGTGGCTGATACACCCGAACAGCGAGGGAGCCAGAGGCTAAATCACGCGCACTAAGCTGCCCCATCATCCAGAAATCAGCTGTTAGGATGCTGATAGAGACAAGCTGGCCTAGGGCTATTGGCCCAGAAAGTTTGAGCAAGGCCGGCATAGCCCGTAAAATGGAGATGTAGGTTTCCATACCACTCATTGAGGTAAAATATCCTTGAATTTATGCTATCTAACATGGCGCAACATGGCGCACCAACATGGCGCAACATGGCGCACCAACATGGCGCAACATGGCGCACCAACATGGCCCAACATGGCGCACCAACATGGCGCAAAAAACTTTTAACAGCATCTTTAAATGACAAAGAGGCTGCGTGGCAGAAACAGGCGATTTCTTAATTAACATAAAGAGCGTTTTACGCAATTAATCCCACCTTGGGAAAATTACTTAGATAGACGCAAGTTTTTTTTTCTGATAATTGGTCTGGCAAGTGATTTATCCGCTATAAACATATAAAGACCCGCTCGATAATTAGACGTATGGCTAGAGTAATGGGTTTTGCCGCTCAATCAATTTAGATTTGGTGTTTTATGGTTTTGGATATTGGATCTTTTTCAAGAAGGTTAACCAGCTTAAACTATCTTACAATGCCTGAACATAGTTGAATCTTTAAATAAAATAGCACCCTATTTGAATAGGTCTGCTTGCATTGCGGCTGCTAGCTTTACTAGCTTTAAAGGAATAAAATAGGATATGAAATTCTCCCCAATACTGAATTTTCTAAAAAAAGGCCTCGTCACAATTGTTATTCTAGCAGGGTTTTTTGGCGGCTTTACCTATCTACAAAGCACTAAAAAAGAAGTGGTGGCAACCCCGCCTGAAGAACAGGTTTGGACTATTCAGGCTATTACGGCTGTGAGCGATGATATCAGCCCAACAGAACAGGCCTTTGGCACGGTCAGCTCGGGCCGTGGCGCGCAACTACGCTTTGGCGTAGCAGGTGAGGTTATTTCGGTATCTGAGCGCTTGCGCAATGGGGTGGATGTAGAAAAAGGCGAAATTCTAGCCCGTCTGGATAGTGAGCGCTCAGCTCTTGCTCTGGAGGAAGTGAAGCTTCAACTGGCGGCAGAAAAGCGGCAAATCAGCCAGCTTGAAACGCAGCTAGAAGTGCGCACTAGAATGTATGAGCGCGCGCTAACCTTGTTTGAAAAGGCGGTCGGCTCGCAAGCAGAAATAGATGCAAGTCAGCTGGCTGTTTCTAGCGCAGCAAATATGCTTGATCAGGCCAAAGCCCGACAAGCACAACTTAAAGTGGCCGCAAAACGACATCAAAAAGATATTGACGATGCAGAACTGAAAGCGCCGTTCGACGGAACTTTGTCAGCGGTAGAACTCGCACTTGGTAATCAAGTGAATAACAGCCATCTGGTCGCGCATTTAACCGACCTTTCTCGATTGGAAGTCAGTTTTGTGGCACCGGTTAGCATCTATCAGAATATTAATGCGCTTATCGGCAGCAAAGTGCAATTGCGCTGGACATCAGGCACTGCCGCTAGTGCCGAGGTAAGCGCGGTTATCACCCGAGCTGAAATTATCGTTGACCGCTCCGAAGGGGGCGGGCGGCTCTATGCAGAATTGCCAGAAAATGCGGCACGAAATATTCCGCCGGGGGCGTTTGTTGAGGTACTGTATAAAGGCCAGTCTTTTACGGATGTTATCGCTGTGCCAGAAGAAGCGTTATTTGGTAGTGATACAGTTTATGTCATCAAAGAAGGGCGCGCCAGAAAGCGCCTGATAGAGGTTAAGCACAGAAGCCCTGGTGCGGTCCTCATAGCTGGAGACATTCAAGATGGTGAGCAAATTGTTGCCACTCGCCTGCCAGGTATTGGTGATGGTATTCGTGTACGGGTAGCGCCTGTGCAAAACGCATCCTAAAACAGAAAGCTTTGATTTTAGATGTTTAATAGCGCCATAGAATTTTTTGCTCGCCACCGCACCGCTGCTAATTTGATCATGATCATCATGCTGGCAGTTGGGATGATGTCGGCAACGCGCCTGAATAAGCAATTTTTTCCAGATGTAGATGTTGAAATTATTGCTGTCAGCATACAGTGGTCTGGCGCAACAGCAGAAGATGTGGATAGCAATATCATCCAGCCTCTTGAACCAGAATTACGGACCATTGCTAATGTAAAGAAGGTCATGTCCTCTTCACATGAAGGGGTTGGAACGGCGCAGGTGGAGTTTATTTTTGGCGCGGATATGCAAAAAGCGCTGGCAGATGTCGAAGCGGCTGTAGGCCAAGTTGAATTCCCCGCTGATGCTGAATCGCCTGATATCGTTAAGGCAGAGTTTTATGATACCGTATCGCGGGTGGTCCTATATGGGCCTTATTCGCTGGATTCTCTTCGCTATCATGCCAAAGTTATCAAAGAGGACTTGCTGCAACGCGGGGTTGATAAGGTTGAATTGGGCGGTCTGCCTGATGAAGAAATTCATATCGAGATTAGCGAGGCAGAACTAGCACGCCTCGGGCTGACCTTAAACGATATTTCTGCTGCGATTGCTAGAAGCTCGGTAGATGTGCCAGCTGGTAAGTTTGCCGATGGCGCCTTGCGTGTCCGCTCTATTGGCTTGCGAAAAACAGCTGCAGAATATGGCGATATTAAAATCCTTATCCGTCCGGATGGCAGCGCTGTGCGCCTAAGCGATGTAGCAAGTTTGAGTGATGCCTATGAAACACCGGCAATATTGCTGGAACATAATGGTATGCCAGCGGTTGAGCTGCATGTGCTGCGTGGCAGAACTAGTGATAGTTTGCAAACTAATGAGATCGTCCAGACCTATTTATCGGAAAAAGAATTAACCCTGCCGCAGGGACTGGAAGTTGCGCAATATAATGTCGCAGCAAACCTGATATCAGAGCGGATATTCTTGCTCATTGAAAATGGCTTTTTTGGGCTATTACTCGTGTTGCTGGTTTTGTTTGCATTTTTACCCGCCCGCATTGCTTTTTGGGTGGCAGTCGGTATTCCTGTCGCGTTTTTAGCAACTTTTGGGGTGATGTTTGCCACTGGCCAAAGCATTAATATGATCTCGCTTTTTGGGCTGATTATGGCGCTAGGGATAGTTGTTGATGATGCAATTGTGATAGGTGAGCATGCCGAACATTTGCGTGTCAGGCGTAATCTGCCCATTCAAGAGGCAGCAATTTTATCGGCAAAAAGAATGGGCCCGCCTGTCATTTCGGCCATGTTAACTACGGTTGCAGCCTTCCTGCCACTTTTTACCATCAAAGGAATTATTGGCGTTATTATTGGCGCGATACCTGCGGTGGTTTGCGCGGTTCTGGTGGCTAGCTTAATAGAGGTATTCTTTATTCTGCCTGCGCATTTAGCGCATCATGGGGTGGGTAAATCTACCCAGCCTTCATGGTTCAGGCGCAAGTTTGATAACGGCTTTAATTTCTTTCGCGACCGTATTTTTGCCCGGCTTGTGCGTATTACTTTAAGCTTCCGTTATGCCACGCTCGCTCTTGCGCTGGGTCTGTTGATGCTAGCTGTAGGCATGATGTCGAGCGGGCGTGTAGGCTTTGTCTTTTTCTCTGCTCCGGAGGCAGATAATATTTATGTTAGCATGACCATGGCATCTGGCTCTACGCGTCAGCAAACGACTGTTATGGTTGATGAGATGGAGCGCGCACTTGCAGCGGTAGAAGAAGAGTTAACCGAAGGGCGAGGCGGCTTGATCTCTTTTGCCTATTCGGTCATTGGCACGCATATTACTGACGATCAGGGGGCGATGACCGGCGGGGCAAATGATTTGCGGGGCGGCATGATGGTAGAGCTGATAACAGCTGACCAAAGAGCGATAAGGTCCGCTCAGTTTGTTGCTGCTTTGCGCGAAGAGATCAGACCCATGCCTGGGATGGAACGGCTAATTGTGCGGGCGCCAGAAGGGGGACCACCGGGACGTGAGCTGGATATTCGTATCATGGGCAATGATCTGGATAAGCTGAAAGCCGCTGCACAAGATATAATCTTGATAGCTGATGCTATTCCCGGGACAACTGATATCGAAGAAAATCTAAATTATGGTGCGGAGGAGCGTATTATCCGGCTCTCACCCCTTGGCCGCTCTCTTGGCTTTACTGTCCAGTCTATTGGCAGTCAGTTGCGCGCCTCTTTGGATGGGGCCGTGGTCAGGCGTTTCCCGCGCGGTGACGAAGTGGTTACGGTACGGCTGGCTTTGCCTGAAGATGAAGTGTCTAGCGATAATTTGGGTAGTCTGCGCCTGATTACACCGCAAGGGAATTATGTGCCACTTTCAGATATTGCAACGATTGAGCAGCGGCTCGGCTTTTCTATCGTGCGTCGTCAAGATGGTTTCCGTGAAGTGGCTATTCAAGGAGATTTGGATGATGACATTATCAATACTACAGGCGCAAAAGAAGCACTGGTCACTGGTGATTTTGGAGCCTACACTGAGGAAAATAATCTGCGCTACCGCTTTGATGGGCGGGATCAAGAACAGGGTGAAGCCCTTGCGGACATGGCCAGTGGCGGCATTCTGGCGCTATTATGTATCTATACTATTCTTGCTTGGGTCTTTGCTAGTTGGACACGGCCTTTTGCGGTGATGATCATGATCCCATTCGGCCTTATTGGCGCTGTTGTTGGCCATTATGTGATGGGGATGAATTTAAATATCCTGTCTTTATTTGCCCTGATAGCCCTGTCTGGCATTGTGGTGAATAATTCCATTATTTTGGTGGCGACCATTGAACGTCGCTTGCAGGAAACAGATGGCAGTCATGAGAAAGCCATAATCCAAGGCACGACAGACAGGCTGAGGCCGGTTATTTTAACCTCAATGACCACTATTGGGGGGCTTAGCACCCTGATGTTTGAGACCTCACTACAGGCACAATTCCTGATCCCCATGGCAACGACAATTGTCTTTGGGCTAGCCTTTACAACGGCACTTGTTTTATTTGTTGTGCCTGCGACACTCGGTATTGGCCGGGATTTGAGTGCGTTATTTGGCGGTGTATGGCGATTTGCCCGTACCTTGTGGTAGTTGCCAATTTATGTTGGAATCCAAAATGGGTAAAGGAAAAGGGACTGGGATATGGCAGAGGGTTCAGGACGCGATAAAAAAGGCTCATCAGGCCGGTCTTACCGCTCAAAGGCAGGGCTAACGCGCCAACCCAAGAAGATGCGAGGGCGTAAACCCTCTTCCCAGCGTTGGCTAACGCGCCAACTTAATGATCCGTTTGTTGCAGAGGCCAAGAAAAAGGGCTATCGCTCTCGTGCTGCGATAAAACTAGAGCAGATGGATGGCAAACATAAGTTTTTAAAGCCGCATATGCGGGTAGTAGATTTGGGCTGTGCGCCGGGAGGCTGGCTGCAATATGTGGCGCGTGAATGCCGTCTGGATGCAGGCAAGGGGTGTTTGGTTGGGATTGACTTGCTGGAAACAGACCCTGTGTCAGGCGCGGATATTATGGTCGGTGATATTAACGAAGAAGGTGTCTTAGAAGAGGTGGCAACCCGGATCGGCGGCAAGGCAGATGCGGTATTGTCAGATATGGCGGCAGCGACCACAGGCCACCGGCAAACCGACCATTTACGCACCATGGCATTATTGGAACTCGCACTAGATTTTGCCGGCCAGATCCTGCAACCAGGTGGGTTGTTTTTGGCAAAAGCGTTTCGTGGTGGGGCAGATGCCAATTTCATGAAGCTCTTAAATGAGCGTTTTGAGAAGGTGCGCTATTTAAAGCCTGATGCAAGCCGTGCTGAGTCTGTAGAAACCTATCTGCTGGCAACAGGTTTTCAGCCACCTGAAAATGATGAAACAGGGTGAAATGACTTAGAAGCCGTAGCTGAAAACTAGCCAAAAAATGTTGAAAATACGGGCAGAAATAGAAAAAATGAGGGTTTTTGCGGGCAAGGATAAAGTTTCAACTAGATATCTGGCCAGCTTCGCGTTACACTCCGGCGTCATCACCTCTTTTTCCGCTTAAGGACAAAATGATGACCACTCCCACAATTAGAGAAGCCCTCACTTTCGACGATGTGCTATTACAGCCCGGCCATTCTGCTGTGTTGCCTGCTGATGTTGATATCTCTGCCCCTCTAACCCGCCAGATAAATCTAAACCTGCCGCTGGCATCCGCAGCGATGGATACGGTTACCGAGCATCGTTTAGCGATTACGATGGCACAAGCTGGCGGTATTGGCGTAATCCATAAAAACTTCACTATTGAGGAACAGGCTGCTCAGGTTTCAGCGGTCAAACGATTTGAGGCTGGCATGGTGGTTAACCCGTTGACCATCACGCCGGATAAATCACTAGGCGATGCGCTGGAAATGATGGCAGCGAGCAAAATTAGCGGTGTTCCAGTGGTAGATGAGCGGGGCAAGCTGGTTGGTATTTTGACCAACCGCGATGTTCGTTTTGCTACAGACAAGAACCAGAAGATAGTCGATTTGATGACTACGCCTGTGATTACGGTAACCGAAACGGCTAACCCTGAAGAAGCGCGCCGCCTCTTGCATGAACATCGGATTGAAAAGCTGGTTGTGGTGGATAAGGACGATATCTGTATCGGGCTTATCACCGTTAAAGATATGGAAAAGGCGGAGACTTATCCGCAAGCCTCCAAAGACAGCCAAGGGCGGCTACTAGTCGCAGCAGCTACTGGTTCTGGCAATGATGGCGTACTCAGGGCAGAAGCCTTGATGGCCGCAGGGGCTGATGTGGTGGTGGTTGATACTGCCCATGGCCATTCACAAGGCGTATTAAGCGCCGTGCAGACTATCCGCAAACTATCCAACACAACCCAGATTATTGGCGGCAATGTTGCCACAGCAGATGGTGCAAAGGCACTAATAGATGCAGGTGTAGATGCGGTAAAGGTGGGTATTGGTCCCGGCTCTATCTGTACAACACGGATGATAGCTGGTGTGGGTGTACCGCAGCTAACAGCCATTATCGACGCCTTTTCGGTATGTGCAGATGCAGGCGTGCCTGTTATTGCAGATGGCGGTATTAAATATTCAGGTGATCTGGCCAAAGCCATTGCCGCAGGGGCATCAGTTGCAATGGTCGGCTCTATGCTGGCCGGGACAGATGAGACGCCGGGTGAAGTATTTTTGTATCAGGGACGCTCTTATAAAGCCTATCGCGGTATGGGTTCTATGGGGGCAATGGCGCGCGGATCGGCAGATCGTTATTTTCAAGCAGAAGTATCTACGCCTCTGAAATTAGTGCCTGAAGGTATTGAAGGGCAGGTGCCGTATAAGGGGTCTGCTGTGCAGGTATTACATCAGCTTGCTGGAGGTCTGCGTGCGGCAATGGGTTACACGGGTAACCCGACCATTGCTAAAATGCAAAAAGAATGCACCTTTTTGAAGATCACCTCAGCCGGCTTGCAGGAATCGCATGTGCATGATGTAACCATTACGCGTGAAGCACCGAATTATCGGCCCGGTATGTAGTCTATCGGTTAACGCGCTACTGGTTAATAGATGATAGGTTTGCAACCTCATAGCAGGTAAGTTGAGAAGTAAGATAGCCCATGAAAAATGCCATTTTGATTATTGATTTCGGCTCGCAAGTCACCCAGCTGATAGCGCGGCGTCTGCGTGAAGAAGGGGTCTATACCGAAATCCTGCCAAGCACGTCTGCCAGCGATAGTGATATGGAGGCCCGGCTTGCCCATGTGGGTGGTGTTATCCTGTCTGGCGGCCCTAACTCGGTTACCGATGCAGCTAGCCTCCGAGCCCCGCAGGCTGTGTTTGATGCAGGCTTGCCAGTTTTGGGCATTTGTTATGGCCAGCAAACGATGTGTAGCCAGCTAGGCGGCGTGGTTGAAGCTGGTCTTAGCCGCGAATTTGGCCATGCTGAGGTTGAAGTTAAGACAGCTAGCCCGCTCTTTGAGGGGGTATGGCCTGCGGGCTCGAGCCAGTCTGTTTGGATGAGCCACGGTGATCATGTTTCCGCTTTGCCTGATGGATTTACAGTTATCGCTTCTTCTGCTGGCGCGCCCTATGCGGTTATTGCTGATGAGGGGCGCGGCTATTATGGGGTGCAGTTCCATCCAGAAGTGGTGCATACCGATGGTGGGGCAGGGCTGCTGCGCAATTTTGCCCTGCAAATTTGCCAAGTTGAGGCGAATTGGTCTATGGCCGCTTATAAAGGACAGGCAATTGCTAATCTGCGCCAGCAAATCGGTGATGGCAATGTGATTTGTGGTCTGTCTGGCGGGGTGGATAGCTCGGTAACTGCGGTTCTTATCCATCAGGCAATAGGCGACCAGCTGACATGCGTATTTGTGGATACTGGGCTGTTGCGCAAGGGCGAGGCTGATGAAGTGGTATCGCTGTTCCGTGATCATTATAATATTCCGCTTATCCATGTAGATGCCTCAGAGATGTTTTTGTCGCGTTTGGAGGGGGTGGATGACCCCGAAAAGAAGCGCAAAATTATTGGCAAAAGCTTTATCGAGGTATTTGATGCAGAATCAGCGAAAATTGATAATGCCAATTTCCTAGCACAAGGTACGCTCTATCCAGATGTTATCGAGTCTATTTCCGCCGCCGGTGGTAATGCGGTCACGATTAAATCGCATCACAATGTTGGTGGTTTGCCAGAGGATATGGCGCTGGAATTGGTAGAGCCGTTGCGGATGCTTTTCAAGGATGAGGTGCGTGCGCTGGGACGGGAGTTGGGCCTGCCTGCTAGCTTTGTGGGGCGGCACCCATTTCCGGGACCTGGTCTAGCTATCCGAATTCCCGGCGCGATATCGCCTGAAAAGTTGGATATCCTGCGCGAGGCAGATGCAGTCTATTTGGATGAGATTCGAAAAGCTGGCTTGTATGACGAGATTTGGCAGGCTTTTGCTTTATTGCTGCCAGTGCGCACCGTGGGCGTGATGGGCGATGCGCGTTCTTATGAATATGTCTGTGCATTGCGGGCGGTTACCTCAACCGATGGGATGACCGCGCAAAGCTATGCATTTCAGCATGATTTTCTTGCCCGTACAGCGACCCGTATCGTGAATGAGGTTAAGGGCGTGAACCGCGTGGTCTATGATGTAACCAGCAAACCTCCCGGCACAATCGAGTGGGAGTAGTT
>JADHLI010000016.1 GCA_016780775.1 Alphaproteobacteria bacterium
AGCACCACGTTGACATCGTGGGGGTCACTGGTTCAATCCCAGTACGCTTCACCATCTAAAAGCCCAAGTATACAGCGCCTTTTGGCGCTGTTGTGCTTTTTGGGGTGTTTTCAAAAAAGTTTAGTCTTCATCTTCACTAGAATCTATTTCAATAGGCTTCGGCGCCTTTGCGACCCATGACTTCAAATTTTGGCCATAGCTGTCATAGAATTTTTCTACTGTTCCTTCTAATTCACTTATAAACCGCTTTCGTGATTTAAAAACTCGCGTATCGTGCACCCTGATCTGTGGCATAAAAAAAGCGATAGTTGCTGTTTTGCTCTGTAGACTAGGTTTGTCCTTTGTTAAGCGGTTTAGCGTCACAAAGTCATCTTTGGCTCTGGAACTCCAGCGAACTTTAATTAGAAAACTCTCATCATCATGTTTAACCAATTGCCGGCGCATCCAGTTAACTTTTCCCGCAACCGTTTTTTTATCTTTTGGAGCTTGAAGTTCCATCCCGACCACGAATGTGCTTCTTGAAATATCTATTTCAACAGATAAGGTAGATGCTGCATTTGGTATATTATATTGGCAGACAATTGATTTGCCATCCGCTATGGTACGCATGATAGATTTTTGCCAAAGAGTCTTGTCATTTACAAAGCTTGTAGCAAGCTTTGTTGTGCAATTGACGCCTAGATGGTCGGTTAAATTTAACGCAATCTCTGAAAACTCTTCAACGAGTGCGTTTGCCGTCTCTTCTAAGTGAATATTATTCGCATCCGAAGCCATATTAGAGGTTATTGATGTCCAGCTAGGTGGCATCATTGAAAAACTTTTATTGCCAACGGAATCATCACGCAAGAACCGGATAAGCTCCTCAATTACATATGATTTTTCTCTATCTTCTAATTCATTGTCGCGCTTTAACAGGGAGGCTTCAGACAAGATTAAACGCCATGAGAAATGGTATAATGTAACCTTATTCAAAAACTTCTTTGGTATGTTAACAGGCGATTGAATCACTCGAGGTGAGAATTCATTTGAAATCGTTATGATTGCGTCAATATTATTTATTTTTGCAGCTTCTAAATATCGGCAAATTTGCTCTGGATCTAGTTTACTATTCCCTACTTTTGCCTCTATCAGAGCAGACCATTCATTCCGATTTTTGATATATAGATATCCATCTGGCCTGTTTATCTTTGATGCAGTTTCCTTCGATAAATTTACTTCCGTAAATGTTTTGAATTTTGTTTTATCGGTAATGCGTAGCCCAACATCTTTTATAAGCTGGCCTAATAGCTCAGGTACAATATGAAAGGTAGCTAATAGCGTAGAGACGGCTATCTGCTCTTTGTTTGTAGCTTTTAACGAAGGGAATAATCGCGCTCTATTTCCTCTAGCTATATGCTTAGGGTAGCTATTTTTATTTTCAACTTTTTGCATATTTAAAAATCAATAAATCAATTTTAGATTACTATTAATAAAATGAATAATACAACTTTGCAACGTAATACTGAATTGTAGGATTCTTAAGTCAACCATTAGATTGACGGGCACTAAAGCTGTTTTATATCAATTTCTCTAGCGTGAATTTAGAGGAGTGTGGTAATTTCATACTCCCATTAAATATCTGAAAAAAATAGCAGCTACCTGATGACAACACCTAATATTTCTAAACAGAACTTGCACCCAATCCAGCATGACCAGCTTGCATCACAAGACCAAAGTCCGGTAAAAATCGCGCTGCTTTATGGCTCTTTGCGGCAGCGTTCTTATAGCCGCCTGCTGGTTGAGGAAGCGGCGCGCATCCTTGAGGCGTTAGGGGCTGAATGCCGCATTTTCAATCCGTCTGGTCTGCCGCTACCAGATGATGGTGTAGATGCTAGCCATCCAAAAGTAGCCGAGCTTAGAGAGCTGATTAGTTGGTCTGAGGGGATGGTTTGGTGCTCGCCTGAACGGCATGGCTCGATGACTGGCATTATGAAATCACAGATAGATTGGATACCACTATCAATAGGCTCGGTGCGGCCAACACAAGGCAAAACGCTAGCGGTGATGCAGGTATCTGGTGGCTCACAAAGTTTTAATAGTGTAAACCAGCTGCGGATATTGGGGCGCTGGATGCGGTGTCTGACCATCCCAAACCAGTCCTCTGTGCCAAAAGCATTTCAGCAATTTGATGAGGAAGGCCGGATGCTTGCTTCTTCCTATTATGATCGGGTAGTGGATGTGATGGAAGAGCTGGTCAAGTTTACCTATTTAACTAGGGGGCGCCGCGACTACCTAACCGACAGATATAGTGAGCGTGTAGAAAGTGCCGAAGAGCTATCTAGCCGGGTTAGGGGGACAGGCGCATCTTAAATGATTAAAATCATTTTGCTATCTGTGATTGCAGGCTTAGTTGTGCTTCTACTCTTTTTTGCCGGTAAAGGTTTATGGGCGCGCCTCTCCTTGATAGTCCAAAACCCTCTAATCAGAGGCTTGCTATTCCGCGGTATCTGGCGGCTTATAAGGTTGCTGATTTTCAGGCGGTAAAAGAGATTGACGCAAGGGACAGCGTTTTAGCAAACTGGGACATAGGTAGTTAATCTTAAGGTGAGTGAGCGATGAATAGTTTCAAAAAGGCAGTGATAACTGGGGCAACTAGCGGTATTGGGTTTGCGTTAGCGCGCGCACTAGCCAGCTCTGGCAGAGAGGTTTTAGCTATTGGCCGAAACGCAGAACAGCTCGCTTTACTTGCAAAAGAACCAGCTATTACCACGCTTTGCGCCGATATTCGCGAAAATGAAGAAATAATCCCTGACATCCTTGCCTTTTCTCCTGATATTCTGGTGAATAATGCTGGGGTTGGGCATGGCATAGATGGGCTGGATAATCTGCCACTTCATCTGATACAAGAAGCGATAGATATTAATATTACCGCCCCGATCACCCTAACCGCAGCCCTGATGGAACATATGAAGACACAAGAGCGCGGGCATATCGTTAATATTGGTTCTATTGCTGGATTACATAATTTATATTCAGCGCTCTATGGCGCAACAAAGTCAGCTATTCACCTGTTTAGCCAGAATTTGCGCACAGAGCTTAGTGGCTCAGCAGTCAGAGTTACTGAAATTTGCCCGGGGCGGGTTTCCACTGGCTTCTTTCAGGCTGCATCTGGTAATCAAGAACGCCTTGATAATCTAAGCCGTTCCGGCATTGCCGAGCTTACTCCAGAAGATATCGCCAATGCGGTTTTATATGCGCTGAATGCCCCGATGCATGTAAATGTTGCCACGATCGAGATATTGCCTGTTCAACAGGCGGTGGGCGGCATGAAGCTTAGTGCATCTGACTAGGCACACTAACACTGGCCGTTAGGCTAGTGCAGGGTTGTTTTTTACCTTCACGCTGGGTTTTGCCTATCCTCATCATCTTTAATAGGCTTATAGGTGCCAGAGGTTTCAAACTTATTTTCTGCATCTATTTCAACAAAATCGGCCTTAGTACGCATAAAAATCTCACGATTTACATCGAACCAGAAGGAAGGCGGGTCAAACGTGCCTGCCGCTATTGCTGTTTTGCCATTCAGAAATTCAGAATCTATCTGCCAATGCGTGGTCGTTCCACATTTTTTACAAAAACAAGTGGTGACTTTGTTGCCAGACTGGGTTTGATAATTATGCTCGGATAATTCACCAGAGAGCAGCGAGACATTTGCATTCGGGAAATAGGCCCCTACACCAAAGGCTGAGCCGGTGCGCAGCTGGCAGTAGTGGCAATGACAAACGGCATGTATTTCTGGCTGGCCTGCTGTGCGATACCGAACCGCTCCACATGCACATCCCCCTCATGGGTTTCCAATTCTGACATAATTTGCTCTCTCGAAAATAAGAAAAATGGCTGAATTTCGAGTTTAGCTGACGCAGCTTCATTGTCAATTGTACAAATAAGATCGCGCGGTAACATGCTTTTCTAGCATCCGCGATTGCTATTCCCTCGTAAAGAAAGACAAGCGGATAGGGTGTTAGTAGTAATTTTAAAATTCAGGAGTGACATTATGCAAAACAAACCCCTCTCAACCGGTTTTTTTGCCTTAATAAGTCTTATTTTATCTGGACTTGTTTTTATTCCTGCGGCTTATGCTGCTGGCGGCGGCGGCGATTCTTACAGCTCCACCCCATCTAAGCCTTATGGCTATAGCAAGGCAGTTAAGCTCGTAAATGCGCAGAAATTCGAAGAAGCGATACCCGCCTTATTGAAACTTGCTGCCTCTGCCAATGAAGATGCTGATATTCAAAATTTGCTAGGTTTTTCCTATCGCAAAACCAAGCAATATGACAAGGCGGCCACGCATTATAATCGTGCCCTTAACCTTAATCCCAAACATAAGGGCGCGCTGGAATATCAAGGGGAGTTATTTTTGACGCTCAAGGATAAGGCCGCTGCTGAGGCTAATCTTGAAAAGCTGAAAAAGATTTGCTGGCTGGGCTGTAGCGAGCTTGATGACCTTGAAGAAGCGTTGAAAAACTATAAAGGCTAATCCCTCAAAGGGAACATATTTGGCAACCAAAAATCTAGAATATCAAGATTTAGGTTATCAAAATCTAGGTTATCAAAATCTAGGCTATTAGAGCATCCGCTTATTAAAAAATCTGTGTAGCGCCCCAGACTATGTATATAAGGATTAACCCGCCAATAATCATGTTAAATTTGGTCAATAGCGGCTTTTGAATTTGCTGCTCAGCTACTGCTTTTCGGCGAGAGGGCAGCCCTAATTTAGCGCCAAGTTTGGACGCGCCTGCCCAGACTAGCATGCCTAAAATAATGAGGATTATCGCTTTTCCAAGCATTGTTTGTTTTGCCTTTAATACTCAATTGGCAGGTTTTGGTCTTTTGCTTGCTAGTTTGAAAAACCGCTACCTAGCCCTTGAAAAATGCCCTTCAGGCGCGGCGATGTGGCTTGTGAGGGCGTCTCTGGAGCAAAAGCTGTATTGTTTGGTTTCAAATAGGGCTGAATTTTAATCAGTCCGAATATAAGCACAGCTAACACTAAAAGGGTGAAAAATATTTTGCCTGCAATATGCATATTTTGCTTAATCTCCTATTAACTCTGCTACCCCTGTTTGCGGGTTATAGCTAACCATGCCGCCGCTGGAAACACCAATCCCTGTAATCGCTGAAATAGTCACAAAATGGGTAACCATGATGGTGATACCCTCACGGCCATCTAGGCTGTCTAGTCTTTTGCGCAAGCGGGCAAGGGTCTCTTTTTTTGGCACAATTCCCTGATAAAAGGAATTAAGGCCCGGTGCCAAGCTAACAGAGCCTAATCCCATTTCAGTAGCAGTATCCTTGCATCGGCACCATTGGCTGCTGAGAATTGCGTCAATTTTTAGGTTCGCGGCACGAAGCTTTGCACCTATCTGGCGTGCCTGTTCCCGGCCTGCCTCACTAAGGTTGCGCTGTGTTTGGCAATCTTCCACGCTGAAATGCGAACGATCGCCATTCCCTGGTGCTAGGGCATGGCGAATAAACAGCACATGACCCTCTGGGTTGGCAGCATAATCATCAAGGCTTAATGCTTGGCTGACAGATGGCCAGCATGCCAATAAAACTAGGAAAATTAATCGTCTTAGCAACATCTTTACACCTTGTTGATTTGTAACTGCGAGTAGCTCTATTTAGATTTCATCATTTCAGATAAGGCAGATTGAATACGCCCTTTATCAAGCTGGTGGGCGGTGCGCAAGCTAGCAATTTTATCTTCTAGATTCTTAGCCTCACCCTCCATCAGCGCCTTTATCTGCTGCTGGCGTTGGTCCTTTTTCGTTTGCCATTTTTCACCATTCATAGTGTCTTTATCGCTCATAGTAGCTACTCCATCTAGACCTAAATGCTCTTTTGCCAGCCTAACATCCTTCTATCTCTACATGAATGCTCTAAATTAGATTTATATATCGGTTTAATGTGAAAGGTTTAAAAAGTGGGGTAAGTATTTCTGGTTTCTAGTCGTTCTGGAGGGAGATAGAAATAGCTTGCTTTGGTTAGGGCAGGGCTGAGCTGAGATGAGTTGAGCTGAGCTGAGATGAGATGAGATGGATAAGTTTATGCAAAGATGTAAAGGAAACAGGCTGTTCTTTCGTGTTGGCATTTTGTCGGCAGGAATTTTAGGCTTATTTTTGCTGTCGTTAGCTTATCAAAGCGCAGGGATGTCAGCGCTTGCTTGTTGTTATGACCCGCCAGCCCCGACCATCACCCCAGATGCCCCATCAGCCTCGCCTGAACCTGCTGAACCTATTTCTGATACGCCGTCACCAACCAACGCGGCTGCAGCAGAAACAGATGGTGATGAGATGTCAGATGATGAAAATCTTCCAGTGATTAGCTTGGCTGATTTACTCTTGCAGCCAGCCCGCAAGGCTATTGCTAGCGGCGAGTGGCTAAAGGCACAAATTATCGTTGATGCGGCCGAAGAAAAGCTAGGCAATGAGCCTGAATTAGAGAGAATCAAAGCAGAAATTAATACACATTTTGGCTTGGCAGCGCCGCAAGTCTCACCGCTTATCACACCCAAACCCTTTATGACGGGAAGAGTGCAATCCCTTGCCCCCAGCAGTGACCCGCTAAAAGCTGCTTTATCTGATTTAGGGGCAGTCCGCACTCTTCCTTAAGATTGGGTGGAGCCCTTGCTTTGTTGTCTGTCAAACTGGCGGGAGGAAGAGGGTTTGTTTTCTGCCCTACGGGCTTCCTCACCTGCTTTAATCAGCGCCTCAATTTTGCTTCTGTCAGCATGACCACTGAAATTAGAGCTACTCCCCATCATTTCAGTGAAATGTATGTAACGCTCTCCTGCCACATCAAGCAGACGCCGGATTTCTGCTAGGGGCTGAGCATCATCATCACACCGCAAGTCAATCCATGGAAAGGCTTCGCCGCGATGGATGGTCAGGCTAGCAGATTGTCGTCCACGCTTATCCCCGCCGGCCGCCTCGCCAGCTTCCATTGCTAGCAATAGCCGCTCGGCAAAGGGTAGGCTATTTGTATCAAGGTAGCAGGTTAACATATCTTCCAGTACGCTTGATCCGGCTAGCATATTGCCTGCTACAGAAATATTCTCCGCTGCTTTATGGCCGGCCCAGTCAATACATGCACTTCCAGTAAAGCTCGCGCTTTGCCCATTTGCTGCCATCACATGAACCTGTCTTTGATGATGCCCGGTATCTCTGTCTTTTAAGGTCTTTAGCACTGCTTCTGGTAATTGGCCCTCTTCTAGGAGCTTGCTGCCTTCTACGCCCCAAAGCGGGTTAACCAGTGCTTGGCTGGCAATCGCGCCAAATGGCGTGATAAAAGGGATTGTTGCGCCAACAGCAAAAAATCGGCTTGCAACGGCAACGCCAAGATGACCCGTCTCTGGCTCGCGGGCGATAAGTGAAAAGGTCATTTTGATATACACTTTCTGTGGTTAAATTTGTTAGGTTTAAGTGTAGCGCGGCAGAATTGAATGCCAAGTCCGCATATTAGGGGTTTTCTTATCATGTCAGAGGCATGCCTGCCGGCAGAAAAAATTACCAGAGCTACAGCAAAGCTATTTTTGAATACAGGTGAAGCAGTTTTAAAGGAATTTAGCCTGAAAAATAGTCGCCGTGTTGACCTGATTGCGCTCAGCCCTAAACAAAAACTCTCTATTATTGAGGTGAAATCATCTCGCCGTGATTTTACAAGCGATAATAAGTGGCCTGAATATATTGGTTTTGCTGATTATTTTTATTTCGCAGTGGCAGAGGATTTCCCCCAAGACCTTCTGCCGGACGAAACTATGTGCGGCATTATCCTGTCTGATGGGTTTGATGCGCTGATTACCCGGCCAGCCCCGCATCGCCCCCTAGCAAGTGCGCGGCGTGCGCATCTTATCCGGCAATTGGCGGTTACCGCAATGCGGCGATTAGAGATTTAGCTACTTTTGAATGATGAATGTAGCATCATTATCTACATAGCGTGTTGGGCTAGCATAGGTGCGCCCGAAATGACGCTCTAGCAGACTTTTGAATTTTTCAGGCTGGATATAGAAAATATCATTATGGATTTTGGCTTGGGGCAAGCTGGTAACATTAATGGCCATGCCCTTATTTACCTGCTTCCAGCTCAATGCCATCTGCCGCAAGATATAATCCTGCCATAAACTATAATCATCACAATGGCATAAATTAAAAGTGCCCACAAACACTGCATAATCAGGCCTGTCTGCTGGCTGACGACCTAACTGGAAACGCTGTTCGCCATCCGCAAAATGCTGCTTACAATAGCTAATCATAGCAGAATTAATATCATAACCGCGATAGCCAAAATGCTGAAAACGCTCTGTGTTTTGTATGAAATTCCACAAAGCGCCGTAGCCGCAGCCAATATCAGCAAGCTGAATGCGCGCTCCTTTTTCGCGTGCGGTTATCTGCGCTAGGAGATGGTCAAAACGCGCGGTTTGGCTTAGCCGAGATGCCCAAAATACGCCTTCTGCTGCAGCACCTTTCTGCTTAAACCGTTTGGTATAAGCAGACCGAATAGAGTTTTCAAATAATTGCTGGCTGATGCGCTTGAACATGAGATGTCTTTAAATGGCACCTTCACTAATGATATTTGTGTCAAAGGCTGGGCGGCTAAAGATTTTTTGAACCATTGGCGCAAAATGGGATAGAGGCTTTGTTGGATAGTTTGGGTTAAAGGAGGCCTGATCCCATTCACCGCAGAACTTTTCAGTTATATCAAACCATTTATGGCCACGATAGCGCTCCCGCTCATCCTTATTTAGCCCGATCTTGTCGGCATAATAATACATCTGGAAAATGCCATGATGTTCAAGCACCCAGGTAACTTCTGCACGCACATAGGGCCGGATGATTGATGCCGCCATCTGGGAGTGATTCTCAGGGGCTAAATCATCGCCAATATCATGAATGAGGGCAGCAACAATCAGTTCAATATCTGCGCCATCTTCTTGTGCTCTGGTCGCGGTTTGCAGCGAGTGCTCAAGCCGCGTCACCTGATAGCCCCCTAATGTGTCCTCTAAATTCTCCAAAGCAGTTAAAATGCGCTCGGGAAGGGTTTTGATATAGGCTTTTTCCAATTTCTCCAGCAGAGCATAATCTTGGGTTGTGCCTTTATCCATACGGGTGAAAGAGACTGTATTTTCAGGCAATGTATCTCTCCTATTCTAGCGCTCTGGTGGATTTGTTTAGCGATGTGACAATAAGCCTAGTTTTTGAGTTTTGCCGCCTCTTATTTGCTGCGTCTATAAAAAAATTGCGGCCACAGCTAAAAAATGACTAGTTTGAGCAAAAAATTTAGAGGAAACCAAATCGGCACGTTCATTTTATATAGAATTTTTGATATAACAAAAACGCATAGAATTAGATTTCAATAACAGCGCGTCAGGTAATTCAGAGTTAAAATGGGCAACACGCAGATAAATGATTGGCTGATGGAAGTCCTTAGCGGTGCGCAAAGCGGCGATCCGCAGGCGATGATAATCACGGGTCTGTCTGGCGCGCTAGCGTTGATCCTAGTGCTGATGATCCTTATTGCTATAATGGGCCGAAAGGATAAAACAGCTACAACCTTGGGTCAGCCTGAAAAGGATGTGGCATCTCATCGTGCTGAGCCGGAAATGGCGTTGCAAGCAGAAGCTGGCGATACCTCTGTTGATTTAAATATACCAGCAGAGACAGAAGCTAGGGATAGCCAGAATGCTGAAATACCGCAGACAGACGATTTTATGATCTTTAAGCGCGGTGAGCGGCAAACCACACAACGCAAAGAAGAGATGATGCCAACCTCTGAAGGGTTGAGTATTGAGGATAACTTGCAGCTGATTGAGCGGGAGATGATAAAGCTGCGCGATATGTTCAAACAAGGGCATGTCACCCGCGATGTTTATGTTGATGAAACCCGCAATCTCTATCATCAGGCTAAGGCGATATCTGCGTTAAAATAATCTGTTTTTAGTGCTGGAAAATTGCGCGCACCAAAGACAGGTTTAAGTTTTGTTATGTTAATAAGTTTTGGATAGACGCAAGCGTGGTAAAGATAAGTAAACAGCTAGCCGAAAATGAGCAAGTAAGACAAGAAAAACCTTCTTTTCCGGGCTTGAGCTTTGTTGAGCGTTTATTTATTTGCCTTACCGTCGGCGCGCTATTTTTTGGCCTTGTCATCAGCTGGTATGCTCAATCCACAGAGCAAAAACTAACACAAACCAAGCAAGGTGGAATGGCTGTTAGCCAATGGATAAAATCAGCTTATCTGCTAAAGGATACAAGGTTAAGCCTTTCTGATAAAGGGGCAGATCCCAGTAGTTGCACAGCAGAGAAAATGCTGGTCAGCAAAAGCTGCGTTCTAGAATTAATTCAAGAGAATAGCATGTTTAAAAGCCTGCAAAACCCGTTTTTTCCAGAAAGCGAAAATGCATCTCTTATTGCTGTTTTTGAGGGGCAGGCAGGCATACCCAAAAATGGTAGCCCCTGCGGCAGCTTGTCGGAAACTTTTGCTATATTCACCGCGGCAGGACTATTCAAGGGCAAGCCTAAAGCATGGCGGGGAACGATAATGCTGCAGCTTTCTGCCGCCGCTGAAAAAACATCCGATAATAAGGCAAAGCTAATGGCCGGATATTGCGATGAGGGCGGACGATATGAAAGGCTGGAAGCTGAAATTCCGTTCTTTAAAGAAAATAAATCATTACAGGGTGGTAGTTGAACAAAATAAGCGCAAATACGCCTGATTTTCTAACCAAATAGGAATTTGTGTCGATTTAATAAAAATAGTGTGGGATGATTAACCTAAAGCACTAATCTTTTTTTCAATTTTGAAACAGTCAGGCATATCATTGGAACAAGGACAGTCTATTTTTGTTGGAAATATCAAAGGCGGTGTAGGTAAAAGCACGCTTACCAGCCTGCTGTTTGATTATTTTATGAAAAAAAGAGGGCAACGCAAAGTTCAGATGGTCGATGCGGATAGGCAAGGCACCTCCTTTGAGCTGCTAGAGCCATTGGCAAGTGGGGATAATATACGCCATGTGCCTGTATCTGACCGATTTGACGGGCTTTCGCTGGTGACGCTAGACAGCATATTAAGGCGGATGCGCTCTAATCCTGATTCGCTTACCATTGTTGATACGGGGGCTGGTTGGCCGGGAAATGTCTGGCAGATTGCTATGTTATGTGAGTGCATCATCATCCCGACAACGCTTTCTTGGGCAGATTTGCGCCCGACAATCGAATTTGTCCGCGAGATGGATGAACGCAAACAAAGTTTAGATACGGTTACCCCGCATCTGATCATTGTACCAAATAAAGTACCCCCATCTCAGCGGGATATGTCTATGCTCAGCGATAACCTAAAAGAATTAAATGTGGTGGTTGCACCGCCCTTATCTGATCTGTCAATAGTTCGGCACATGTCTGCTGAGTTTAAGGGGCTGGAGCCGGCAAAAGGCACGCGTTTTTATGATGAATTTACCCGCCTAGGGGATTTCATTAATGATTATGTACTCTCCGGCCGCTTGAACCAGATGTATGACGCAAACTCATAAAGAGTAGGCTGTTTTACCCCTGCATTTGGCTGGCGACCCATTTATGGAAATGATGGGTGGGCGTATCCATCTTTGGCGAGAATTTACCGCCATCATAGGACGGCGCATAACGGCCACGCTGCATGCCTTCAACAACGCCTATATCTTCGATAAAGATGCCTTTCCACAGGCGCGTGTTGGTGACCCGCATTTCTGCAAAAGAGGGGCTGTAAGCAGCCTCTTCATTGGCGTAATAGATGCTGACACGCTCGGTGGTTTTGCCTTGACCGTTTGGGGTAAGTAATATCGCATAGCAGTGATCTTTATGAACGCCAAACAACACATTTGGGAAAAAGGCGCAATATTCAGCAGCGGTATCCCATTTATCTGTTAAACCCTCAAAGACAGGGAAGCAACGCCCATCTTCATCTAGCTGTGGTTTATAAACATAAGAGCCTTGCCCAGCATAAATTTCTTCATCCAAGATATTATAATGATCTTCTAGGCGCGAATAGCTGTTCAGGCCTGGATGAATAAAGGGTAGGTGATAAGCTTCACAGTAGTTTTCCACTGCCAACTTCCAGTTACAATCAACCTCTAAGCTAAACATCGAATCAGCGCCGCCACCAAAAATAGGTTTCTCAAACTCTGACCATCTGTCGCGCAAGGGATGCGCAATCATGTCGAAAGGAGCGGCCGTGCCGGATAAGTTCACAAAAACCACATCCCGCCAGACAACAGACCTTACACGGTTTAAAGACAGGCTTTCACATATCACAGTTTCATCTTTGTGAATATTTGGGCCGCCAACATGTGGGGTCGCTTTCAGATGACCTTCTAGGTCATAAGACCAAGCATGATAAGGACAGGTTATCGGTCCGTTTAATTGGGCTGGCTCATCAACAAGAATCATGCCGCGATGACGGCAGACATTTTCAAAAACATGTACCTCATCATTTTTTGTACGCACCATCAACAAAGGAATGCCCAGCATATCAATCGGATATACACATCCCGGCTTTGGCACATCACAGCCAAAACCAATTGCCGCCCAGCCTTTTTTAAAAATTGCATCTGCTTCTTTTGCATGCATATCTGCATCGATATAACAGGCGTTTGGAAGGCCATGCGCTTTTTCAATGGGCTGTAATACAGAAACTAAATCATCCATCTGATGGCTCCTTTTAGCTTTGCCAACCTAACAATCTATCCGACTTGGGCATCTATTCTGGGTTTGGGCGTCTATTCTGAGCTTGACGCCACCCTTGCAATCCTTGACAGATTAAAAGAAGAAAGATTTTTGTGTCTGTTCCTTTCACGCCCAAAAAGTCGGCTTTTGACAAGGATATACATTTCGGTTCTAGATTCTGATAATTTCTGATGCGTTGCCTTCTAGAATGTCATCCCCCGAAGCGTTATATCTCAGAGCGGTATATCCCAGAGTAAGTGTATGTTTAAATATCAGCCCAAACCTATTCATTTACAACTTGGCTCTGCTTTTTATGATCCAGTCAAGCCAGCAAAGTTTCCCAAACATATTTTGCGATATCGAAATGATAGTGCGGCAAAAAACATCGGTTTGCATGAGCTGTCAGACGCCGACTTCATCCGCCATTTTGGAGCATTTGAGCCGCTTAGGGATAATATTCCAGAGCCGATTGCCTTGCGTTATCATGGCCATCAATTTGGCGTTTATAACCCCGAAATTGGCGATGGGCGCGGCTTTTTATTTGCGCAATGTGAAGAGGCGGAAACAGGGCGTATTTTGGATTTAGGCACGAAAGGCTCCGGGCGCACCCCTTATGCCCGCACAGCAGATGGCCGTCTAACCCTAAAAGGTGCCGTGCGCGAGATACTAGCAACCGAAATGTTATCTGCGCTGAATGTACCGACATCTGCTACATTCTGTGTTATCGAAACAGGGGAGGCGTTAGAGCGGCATGATGAGCCATCTCCCACACGCTCAGCAGTGTTAACTAGGCTATTGCATAGCCATATCCGGATAGGCAGCTTCCAGAGGCTTGCTTATCTGCGCCAGACTGACAATCTGGAAATTCTGCTTCGGCATGCGATAGAATATCATTACTCAGAGCTAGATGCGCGGGCACCCCTAGCAGAATTAGTTCCCGTCTTCCTATCTAAACTTGCCTCTAAAATTGCAAAGATGGTCGCTGGGTGGATGGCGGCTGGATTTGTGCATGGTGTTTTGAATACTGACAATTTTAATATAACAGGGGAGAGTTTTGATTATGGTCCGTGGCGGTTCTTGCCAGCAATGCATCCAGACTTTACAGCCGCCTATTTTGACCAGCAGCAACGCTATGCCTATGGACGCCAACCAGAGGCCGCCTTGTGGGCACTTTGCCGGCTGGCAGATTGTTTTCAGCATGTTCTAGATACCGAAGCTCTTGGTGCGGCACTTGGCAATTACTGGCCAGAGGTGGAGGGTGAGATTGCGCGCGCGATATGCTGGCGACTTGGCGTTAGGGCTGATGATAAAACAGCTCAAGAGATAACTGCCCAGTTATTTCAGGCAGCAGGGCAAAGCAAAATTGGCTGGGACCAGCTATTCAAAGACCTTTATGGTGGTCAGCTTGTGCCAGATGCCGCGTCTGCTAGTCTTTGGCGTGATCATACCGAGCTTCAGGCGCTTGCAACCTATGCCGCTAAACTTTCCCCGCGCCAGAAAAATCAGCAAGCCATTGCCGAAATTAAAGATCGCCCCCTTGTGACGATGGAAATTTCAACCATGGAAGGGCTTTTCTTACCAATTGCTGAACGAGATGACTGGCAACCATTTGAAGCTGCGCTGGCCTCTATACGCGCGCATGGCGCCGCTTTAAAGCAGGCATAGGTGCCGGCTATAGCTCTTCTGCGGACAGACCGCGATTTACTACCTCGCGCAGGGCAAAATTACTCTCCATGCGCAAGACATGCGGTAATGCAGATAAATATTCACTATGGATGCGTCCATAATCGGTGACATCGCGCGCTGCTATCCGCAACAGGTAATCGCTTTCTCCGGCAAGCAGGAAACAGGCTAGAACTTGTGGTACTTTCCTTACCGCCTGTTCAAAGTCAGAAAGCATATCAGCAGACTGGCCATGTAACGTAATATGCACCAATACTAATACTGAATGGCCAAGCTTTTCATGGGAAAGTCTAGCATTATAGCCAGTTATGAGGCCAGATGATTCGAGTTGGGCAACACGGCGTAAGCACGCAGATGCAGATAAGCCAACCCTGTCTGCCAGCTCAACATTAGGGATACGGGCGTTTTCCTGTAAAATAGACAGGATAGATCTATCAATCTTATCCATCAAATTACTCCTAAATCAATATCGGATAATATTGCCACCTTTAATTATTTCACACAATAAATTTTAGTTATAATAAATAATTCTAAAATTAAATGGTGAAAACAAAGCTTTTTAAGCATAAATAAGCGCACAAATTTTGTGTGAATCCAGATATCCTCAAATAATGAATAAGGACGGGTATTAAACAGCCGGATGCAGTTGTCACGCTGCTTAAAAATGGAGGATTTGAAATGCTTATTGGGCTTCCAAAGGAAATTAAAAATAATGAGTTCCGTGTTGGGCTTATTCCAACATCTGTCGCAGAGCTGGTGAAATCAGGGCATCAGGTTCTGGTGCAAACAGGTGCAGGTGCCGGTATTGGTGCAGGAGATGAAGCTTATCAAGCTGCTGGTGCTATGATTAGCCCAACAGCAGAGCAGATTTTCCAAGATGCAGAGATGATTGTGAAGGTAAAGGAGCCGCAAGAACAGGAATGGGCGCAATTATCACCACATCAAATTCTGTTCACCTATCTGCATCTAGCTGCCGATATGTCACAAACGCAAGGGCTGATGCGCTCTGGCTGTACCGCAATTGCTTATGAGACTATCACTGATGATGCGGGCGGCTTGCCCTTGCTAGCCCCTATGTCTGAGGTGGCTGGCCGGCTTTCAGCTATTGAGGGGGCAGCGCACCTAAAGGCAGTGAATGGTGGGCGTGGTCTGCTGGTGTCTGGCGTGCCTGGCACTGAGGCGGCAAAAATTGTGGTGATAGGCGGCGGTGTTGTTGGAACAAACGCAGCTAAAATGGCAGTTGGTCTGGGCGCTGATGTGACTATATTTGACCGTTCTGTGCCGCGTTTACGTGCCCTGTCAGATATTTTTGGCACTTCCGTAGCTACCCGCTATTCTAAGCATGAGGCGCTAGCTGAGGCGGTGCGCGGGGCAGATATCGTCATTGGTGCGGTGCTTATCCCCGGGGCAAGCGCACCAAAGCTCGTATCAAAGGCCCAGCTAAAAGAAATGAAGCCAGGTGCTGTGATAGTGGATGTCGCTATTGACCAAGGGGGCTGTTTTGAAACCTCTAGGCCGACCACCCACGAAGACCCGACCTATATCATTGATGATGTGGTGCATTATTGTGTAGCAAATATGCCAGGGGCGGTGCCGCTAACCTCCTCACAAGCTTTAAATAATGCTACCTTGCCCTTTGTTTTGGCGTTGGCAAATAATGGTCTGGCCGCACTAGATAATGACCCGCATTTGGCAAATGGGCTGAATGTACGCGGTGGCAAATTGATGCATCCAGCTGTTATTGATGCGCTGGGAAGTTTATCTGCTGCGTAAAAGCAGGGGTTTGATACCTAAAAATGAAAAAAAACTGTGCCGTTAGGTCAAAAGAGGCTTGACCTGACAGGCCAATTAATGAATAAACACCACTGTTCTGAAAAGATGGTTCTTTCAAGCCATCTTGGAAGGAAAAGGTTTAACGGGGCCATAGCTCAGCTGGGAGAGCGCGTGCTTTGCAAGCATGAGGTCGTCGGTTCGATCCCGTCTGGCTCCACCAACCTTTTGCTTATCAGACCAAACGCCAGTTATTATTCGGCCAAAATTATTCGCCAGTTGACGATTTCAACGCTGCCTCGCTCAATGCGGTAATGCGAATAGGCTGAGGCACAGATTAGAGGAAGTGATAGAGATGGCTGTTCCAAAGCGCAAAGTGACAAAATCAAAGCGCGATATGCGCCGCGCCCATGACGCGATTAGCGCCGATGCCTATGTTGAAGATAAGGTAACAGGTGAGCTTCATCGCCCACATCATATCGATCTGAAAACAGGTATGTATAAAGGTAAGCAGGTGCTTAAAGTCAAAGAACGGTTCTAGGGACAAATACCTTTCTGATGGGCCTCTTGAGCAACGCTAAAAATAAATTTCCGGTATTTTGTATTGGCGATGTCGTTCGGCATCGCCTTTATCCTTTTCGCGGTGTTATTGTGGATGTAGATCCAGAATTCGATAATACTGAGGAATGGTATGCCGCTATTCCAGAAGATGTGCGCCCAGAACGTGAGCAGCCTTTCTACTATTTGCTCGCCGAAAATTCAGAAACCTTTTATTCAGCTTATGTTTCCCAACAAAATTTGCTGTCTGACACTGAAAATGGCCCGGTAAACCATCCTGATATTGATGATGTATTTGACGGTTTCGAAGAAGGCCGTTACCAGCTGCGCGCCGAATCCTATAACTAGCTATCCCCATGATTAGCTATCCATGATTAGCTCGCCCTATAGTTAGGCGGCCCTATGGTTAGTTGGTCCTATAGTTAGTTGGCCCTATAGTTAACTGGCCCTATAGTTAACTGGATAGCTAACCAGAGTACGTGCTGGACTTTTATGGATACATAGATAGCCCGTGCTTTATTTCCATCTATTGAAAAATTCACCTGTAATCTGACTCAGAATCAGGGTTTCAGTCCTTGTTTTTTTCTGCTAAGACCCTACCTAAGAGTAAACAAGACTAAATTAGTCCTGTTTATGATAATCATTCGCAATATCAATTGTTAAGAAAGCTGACGCTAGCAGATGTTACGTCTAAACCGGATGACAGATTACGCTATCCTAGTGCTGGGTGTTTTACATGGCCGGCCTGGTGAATTGTTGTCTAGTGCGCAAATAGCCCGGCATGCCCAGCTTACGCAAGCAACGGTTGCAAAGACCATCAAAGCGCTGGCCGCTGCTGGGTTGATAACCACTATCCGCGGAACTAAGGGCGGGTGCGCGCTTGCTATACCTGCCAGTAAGATCAGTATTGCAGATGTTATCGAAGCTATTGAAGGGCCTATTGCCCTAACCGCTTGTGTTGAAGGCGCTGATGAGCCGTGTTCGGTTCAGCAGGGCTGTTTCATGAGCGGAAGTTGGAACCAGATTAACGAGGCCATTCGGTCTGCCCTAGATGGGGTTAGCCTGTCTGACCTGTTTAATCCAACAAACTTATTTCCAGCCTCGTTGGAAATGCCAAAACATACACAAACCCCCTCTCAAACTTAAGGTCTGATAGAAGATATGGTAGCCACAACTGAGACAATCGCCGCTGTAGAAGATGCCACAGGTGCCTATAAATACGGCTTTGTGACAGACATCGAGACAGAAAAAGCGCCAAAAGGGCTGAATGAGGATATTATTGCCTTCATTTCGGCGAAGAAGAACGAGCCAGAATGGATGCTGGAATGGCGGCTAAAAGCCTATCGCCATTGGCTGAAAATGGATTCGCCTGATTGGGCAAAGCTGAATATTCCTGAGATAGATTATCAGGATGTGTATTATTATGCCGCGCCAAAATCAGCTGAAGGGCCAAAGTCACTCGATGAGGTTGACCCTGAATTGTTAGCAACATACGAAAAGCTTGGTATCCCGCTAAATGAGCAAAAGATGTTAGCAGGGGTCGCAGTTGATGCGGTGTTTGATTCTGTATCTGTTGCTACAACATTCCGCGAAGAACTAGCTAAGTCTGGTGTCATTTTTTGCCCGATATCTGAGGCGATACGCGAATATCCAGAGCTTATAAAAAAATATATGGGCTCAGTTGTGCCGGTTGCAGATAATTATTTTTCAGCGCTAAATTCGGCTGTATTCACTGATGGCTCATTTGTTTATATCCCCAAGGGTGTGCGCTGCCCCATGGAGCTATCTACCTATTTCCGGATTAATGAGAAAAACACCGGCCAGTTTGAGCGCACGCTTATCATTGCCGAGGACAATTCTTACGTCAGCTATCTTGAGGGATGTACTGCCCCGCAGCGGGATGAAAATCAGCTGCATGCAGCGGTTGTGGAACTGGTCGCGATGGAAGATGCAGAGATTAAATATTCAACCGTGCAAAACTGGTATCCAGGGGATGAAACGGGTAAGGGCGGGATTTATAATTTTGTGACTAAGCGCGGTATTTGCCGGGGTGATAGAGCAAAAATCTCATGGACACAGGTTGAAACTGGCTCTGCAATTACATGGAAATATCCATCCTGCATCCTAAAGGGTAGGGATAGTGTCGGCGAATTCTACTCGGTTGCGGTGACCAATGGTGCACAGCAGGCCGATACAGGCACAAAGATGATCCATCTTGGCGAAGGCTCGCGTTCAACCATTATTTCTAAAGGCATATCTGCGGGTAAATCACAAAATACTTACCGCGGCCTTGTTGAGGTTCATAAGCCTGCAGAAGGGGCGCGTAATTTCACCCAATGTGACTCCTTGCTGGTTGGTGATAAGTGCGGGGCGCATACGGTGCCGTATATTGTCTCACGCAACCCATCTGGCAAAATTGAGCATGAAGCGACAACCTCTCGGATTTCAGAAGACCAGCTTTTCTATTGTTTGCAGCGCGGCATGGATGAGGAAGAATCTGTTTCGCTTATCGTGAACGGTTTCTGTAAGGAAGTGATGAAAGAGCTGCCGATGGAATTTGCGGTTGAGGCTCAAAAATTAATTGGAATTAGCCTTGAAGGCTCTGTTGGTTAAATAAAATACAGGTAAAAGATTATGAATCTGCTAGAAATTAAAAATTTACACGCCGCTATTGGAGACACGAAAATCCTACATGGGATAGACCTGACCATCAATCGCGGTGAGGTGCATGCGATTATGGGTCCAAACGGGTCTGGTAAGTCCACCTTATCTTATGTGTTGTCAGGTCGTGATGGTTATGAAGTAACCGAGGGGGAGATACTGCTGGACGGTGAATCAGTTCTAGAAATGGAAGCTGACGAGCGCGCACGTGCCGGTATGTTCTTAGCCTTTCAATATCCAGTGGAATTGCCCGGCGTCACAGGCATGTCATTTTTGCGTGCAGCGGTAAATGCACGCCGCCGTGAAGCCGGCGAAGATGAGGTAGATCAGCTAGAATTTGTTAAGTTAGTGCGTGCGGCGGCGGCTGATTTGGGCGTTGATAATGAGATGCTAAAGCGTGCCGTGAATGTTGGCTTTTCTGGCGGCGAGAAAAAGCGCTATGAGATTTTGCAAATGGCGCTGTTGAAGCCGAGTTTGGCGGTGCTGGATGAAACTGATTCAGGGCTGGATGTGGATGCGCTAAAGATCGTGTCTGATGGTGTAAACGCACAGCGTGGCGATGATTGTGGGATGCTGGTTATCACCCATTATCAGCGCTTGTTATCGCATATCGTACCAGACTTTGTGCATATTCTGGCGGGGGGTCGAATTATCAAATCTGGTGATAAGTCGCTAGCACTTGAAGTTGAAGAAAATGGTTATGCGGGGTTGGTCAATGCCGCATAAATTATCTGAAATTATTAGCTGGCCGGAACAACGCGAAAAAGCCAAAAGTTATTTCGATAGCTATGGCTGGCCAGATAATCGCAATGAAGCGTGGAAATACACCTCTCTTGCGCATCTGCAGGAAGCAGAATTTACAGCTACAAGCTCTAGCGTGCCTAGCAAAACTAGCCCAGCAGATTTAGAAGGTTTGTCTGTCCAAATCTCTGGCAATATGTTGCAATTGCCGCCAAAGGACGCGATACCAGCTGGCATCTCTATTACTGATATCACAACAGATGACGGCGCGCGCGCTGCGGCTTTCACCTATCTTGCAGATAATCACCTGCTGCCTGCTCTGTCAGCGATGCATCAAACCAGTGCTATCGCTATTGATATTGAAAAAACAGACAGTGCAAGCCCGCTTCCAGCTGTTATCATAAGCCTGACAGGCAGCAGCAAAGACGGTGCTTGCTATCCGTTTGTTGTTGTGCGGGTCCATAAAGGGGCAGAAGCGCGTATTGCTGAGCTGCATAGCTCTGATGCTGGTTTGTCTTGCCCCTTGATGGTCTATGAAGTGGCGGATGATGCAAAATTACACCATATCCGCCTGCAAACAGAGGCCAGTCATACCACACATCTTGGCCTGAACCAGATGCAAATGGGAAAGAACAGCCAGATTAACAGCTTTGCTATTTCGATGGGCGGGGCGTTATCAAGGCTGGAAACACATAGCTTGTTTCATGGCACGGATGCAGAACTGGCTCAATCAGCCATTTATCTTGGCCGCGATCGCCAACACCATGATATTACTAGCTTTGTTGCGCATGAAATGCGGGACTGTGCGTCGCGCCAGCTTATCCGCGGGGTGTTAGATGATAAGGCTAGAGGCGTGTTTCAAGGCAAAGTTCGGGTTGCCCCGGATGCCCAGAAAACAGATGGCCAGCAAATGAGCAGAGCGCTATTACTCTCGCGCGATGCCGAAGCCGATGCCAAGCCAGAGCTAGAAATTTTCGCAGATGATGTGGTGTGCTCACATGGTGCAACGGTAGGGGAGCTTGATGAAAATTTGATGTTCTATTTAAAGAGCCGGGGTATCGCAGAAGACGATGCCCGTAATATGTTGATAGATGCCTTTCTGGTGGATACGTTAGATGAAATTGAAGATCCAGATTTTGCTGCCTTTATGACATCTCAAATCAATCGCTGGTCACTAGCTAGACGATAACCAGCTTAGGAGCTTAAGGCATGACACCAGAACCTAGAAAGCAGACAGTCACCTCGTTTGATGCGGATGCAATACGGCGTGAATTTCCAATTCTGAGTACAGAAGTGCATGGCAAGCCTCTCATCTATCTTGATTCTGCGGCCTCTTCACAGAAGCCACAAAGGGTGTTGGATGCCTTAAGCGCAGCCTATTCAGAGACTTATGCGAATGTTCATCGCGGTCTGCATTTTCTGTCAGAAGCGTCAACAGATGCCTATGAAGCGGTCAGGGGCAAGGTTGCTAGCCTGATTAATGCGCATGACCCGGCAGAGGTAGTGTTTACCTCTGGGGCAACAATGAGCCTTAATTTGATTGCCCATTGCTATGGCAATACTTATCTAAGCGAAGGTGATGAAGTGCTTATCACTGTAGCAGAGCATCATGCTAATATTGTGCCATGGCATTTGCTGGGGGATAGGGTAGGCTCGCGCACGGTTGCTGCACCTGTGAATGAAGATGGCAGTTTTGATCTGGATGTCTTTAAATCGCATATTACCGAGCGAACTAAAATTATTGCTATCCCGCATGTGTCTAATGTTTTGGGCACGGTGTTTCCTGTTCGTGAAATTGCTGCCCTTGCCCATGAAAATGGGGCAATTTGCGTGGTAGATGGCTGTCAGGGTGTTACCCATATGCCTGTGGATGTTGGTGAATTGGGATGTGATTTCTATGTCTTTTCAGGGCATAAGTTATATGGACCTAGCGGGATCGGTATCTGTTGGGGCCGAAGCGATATTTGGGCCGAACTCCCTCCTTTCATGGGCGGCGGGGACATGATTGATGATGTAGAAACAGACAGCTCTACCTATGCGCTTCCACCGCACCGGTTTGAGGCTGGTACACCGGCTATTGCAGAAACGATTGGGCTTGGAGCCGCGATTGATTTTGTTCAATCTATCGGTATGGACGCGTTGCGCGATCATGAAATGGATTTATTGCGCTATGGCCATCAACGCCTTGCTGCGGTTGAAGGGTTGAACTTTATCGGTCAGGCTGTAGGTAAATCAGGCGTGATTTCTTTCACCCTTGATGAAGTGCATCCCCACGATATCTCTACCTTGATTGACCAAGATGGGGTAGCAATACGCGCAGGTCATCATTGCGCGCAACCTTTAATGAAATTCTATGGGCTCAGCTCTACTGCACGGGCATCGGTAGCTGTTTACAATCAGCGCTCTGACTTTGACAAGCTTGCTGAGTCTCTGGAAAAAGTTAACCGGATTTTCAAAGGCTGAAAACGATGAGTGGCAAAGATAGCATCTTTGATGAAAACGGCCCGGGGCTAGCAGATTTCTTGCCGGATACCTCATCTGGCTATACCGCGCATGCTGGCACCCCGCTAGACAAGCCTGCACCCGCAGATGAAGCGTCGGTGATAGCTGCATTGAAAACAGTAAAAGACCCTGAAATACCTGTTAATATTTATGATCTGGGACTGATTTATGAGGTAGTATGCCGGGCTAGTGGTGATGTGGATGTCAGTATGTCTTTGACAGCTCCGGGCTGTCCTGTCGCTGGCGAAATGCCGCAGATGGTGGCTGATGCTGTAGCGCAAGCAGACGGCGTGGGCAATGTAGCCGTAACGCTGGTCTGGAACCCTGCTTGGACGCCTGCGCGGATGAGTGAAGATGCTAAACTGGCACTTGATTTTGATTTCTGATACTCTTATCGGGTAGGGGCATGTTACACGCAACAAATTAATGATGTCCAATAAAGGGCTATTATGACGATGATGAATGCAAGCTTTGATAAACCTATTCTGACCTTAACAGACGCAGCAGCTATCCAAGCCAAAAAGCTGATGGATAAGGGGTCTGAGAGCGCGGCTATTGGCCTGCGTATCGGCATTAAAACTGCGGGGTGTTCGGGGCTGCAATATCAGGTTGAATTTGCACAAGAACAAAAGCCTTTTGAAGATAAAATCGAAGAAAAAGGTGTGACCATTTTCATTGATCCGGCCGCTGTTATGTTTCTGATAGGCTCGGAAATGGACTGGCAAGAAGATAAATTTGCTTCTTCGTTTACCTTTAATAATCCTAATGAGACAGCTAGGTGCGGGTGTGGTGAGAGTTTTTCAGTCGCCTAATGTCTGATAGTCTGCCTAAATCCAAATCTACCCTGCCTAGCCGAACTATTCTATCTTTGCTGCTGGAAATCGCTGCTTATGCTGCGCCACGCGGTAATAAACAAATGCGCTATCGCATTATTGGTGCCTTTACCTGTTTGGTACTAGCCAAATCATCTAATATTATTACGCCTCTTTTATATGGGGGTGCAGTAGATTATGTGAACGGGGATGCAGGTTTTTCTGCGCTTGTCCTATGGTATATTCTAGGCGCATATGCGCTTAGCCGTCTGGGTCAGCAAATCTTTTCCGAAGGCAAAGAATATCTGTTCAGCCGTGTTGCGCAGCGTGCGGTGCGTGGTGCGGCGATGACAGCTTTCAGGCATTTGCATTTATTGTCGATGCGCTTTCATTTGGACCGGCAAACTGGCGGGTTGACCCGTGCGATTGAACGCGGCGCAAAGGGAATGGAATTTATCATGACCAGCGCCGCCTTTGAGGTGGTGCCGCTTTTGGTTGAAGTGGTGTTAGTCAGCATTTTGTTATGGGCCATGTTTGGCTGGCCTTATGCGGTAATCACCTTTGCAACTGTTGCAATTTATGCCCTGTTCACCGTCAAGGTAACAGAATGGCGAATGAAGTTTCGTCGGCAAATGAACAAGGCCGATGAGCAAGCTGCAACCAAGGCTGTGGATAGCCTGATTAATTACGAAACCGTGAAATATTTTAACGCAGAAGAGCATGAAGCAAAACGCTTTGATGTTTCGATGCGTCAATATGAAGATGCAGCGGTGCTTTCGCGTACCTCGCTAGCGGCGGTGAATATTGGGCAAGGGGCGGTTATCGCGCTTGGTCTTGTTCTGATAATGGGCATTGCTGGACACGATATTCAAGCAGGTAAGCTGAGTGTGGGTGATTTTGTAGCTGTGAATACCTATCTTTTGCAGCTATATCTGCCATTGAATTTTTTGGGATGGGTCTACCGTGAAATTCGCCAGTCTCTGATTGATTTAGAGCGGATGTTTGGCTTGCTAGATGAGCATCCTGATGTTCAGGATAAACAAGGAGCGGAAAGCCTAAGACTCCAAGAGGCTCAGATAGAATTTAAAGATGTGCATTTTGCCTATAAGGACAGGGCTATCTTAAAAGGGGTTAGCTTTACCGTGCCAGCAGGCAAGAAAGTGGCGATTGTTGGGCCAAGTGGGGCTGGAAAATCGACCATATCGCGGCTGTTATTTCGGTTCTATGACCCACAAAAAGGCAGCATTGAAATCGATGGCCAGAATGTCCAAGATGTTCAGCAAGCTAGTGTGCGGGCAGCTATTGGCGTCGTGCCGCAAGATAGTGTCATGTTTAATGCCAGTATCGGTTACAATATTAATTATGGCCGTGCGGAGGCTAGCCAAGCTGAGATTGAAGAAGCCGCAAAACTTGCCTCCATAGACAGCTTTATCAAGCAATTGGCCGAAGGGTATGATGCGCTAGTTGGCGAGCGCGGCTTAAAGCTATCTGGCGGCGAGAAACAACGGGTTGCTATTGCCAGAGCAATTTTGAAAAAACCGTCTATTTTTCTATTTGATGAGGCGACTTCCGCACTCGATAGCCAGACAGAAAAGCAGATACAATCTGCCTTGAATGAGGTTTCAGAAAGCCGGACAACGCTTATCATTGCACACCGTCTATCTACCATTGTTGATTGTGATGAAATTTTGGTTATGCGGGAGGGTCAGATAGCTGAGCGCGGTACCCATGCAGACCTGATAGCTATCAAAGGGCTTTATGCCGCGATGTGGGCTCGCCAAGCCAGCGGCTTTGATATTGAACGTGGACAAACAGCCCTTTATGAAGCTGCCATACAACAATAAATTAGAAGAATAAACCCAGATGAATGCAGGCATAATAGACAATAACGATAGCCAGTTTGATGCCAGCTTTGTTGGCAAGCTTGGCGGGGAAGATATTATATTGCCGGGCACCAAAGAGCGTCTGTATCCATTACGGGCGCATTTCTGGCCAACTACTGCCCCTTTTAAGGGCTATTTTTTGATTCTGCCTGGCTTTACTGAATTTTGTGAGAAATATGCATTAACAGCCCGGCGACTAGTTAAACAAGGCTATAGCTGTTTAATTATTGACTGGCCTGGGCAGGGACGCTCTGGCCATCTGGGCAACTTGCCAGAATTAGTGCATTGCACACATTTCAACCAGCATATGGAGGCGCTGGAGCTATTGCTGGCGCAGGCAGGTTTTTTAGAAAAACAATTCCATGTTTTGGGGCATTCTATGGGAGGGTATTTTGCCTTGCGTACCGCCCATCTCTATCATCAGCAGGTAGGGGCCGCTATTTTGCTGTCTCCGATGATTGTACCACTTTCCCCGCCAATTTGGTTCACGCGCGCACTAGCACGTCTGCTCATCAGTTTTGGCTATAGCGATAAATTAGTACCCTTTGGCCGGATTTCGCCTTTAGCAGAAGCGCGGCGTTTCAGGCTAGATAATGTACTGACCCGCTATCCAGAAGGTTATGATAGGCAATATCAAATTTTCGTAAAACACCCTGAGCTGCGCCGTTTTCGTCCCTCAGTTGGTTGGATATCTGCTGCGTTTGACGCCTGTAAACAGACTAGCTTAAACCCAGAATGGATGGCACAAATTAGCTGCCCTGTGCTGACATTACTAGCCGCAGATGAAAGGGTAGTAAATCTTGTCCGTGCAAAACAGATGTTGCGGCATCTGCCAAACCACAAGCAAGTGCTTTTCCCAGATGCACGCCATGAATTACTGAACGAATTACCAGAGACGGTGCGCCGCCTCTTTGCTGAAATAGATGAATTTTTGCCTGAACTAGAAGAATTACCAGATTCTGTGTATTAGAACATCGGCAAGCTGTCGAAGCGTTAAGCTGTAAATTGCTCGGAAATAATCCGCTTGGAAAGCCCATGCCCTTCATCATGCAGAAGGGGGATAGTGATACTGTCATCTTGCGTGATAAGGGCGCTAACAATATCCCGAAATTCAATGTTATCTGCTGTAACTGATTGCGGGCGAAAATCAGCTTCTAGAACCTCAAAACGGACCTCGCTTCCCGCTGGCAACAAGGCACCACGCCACCGCCTTGGCCGGAAAGGGGAAATAGGGGTCAGGGCAAGCAAATCTGCGCCAATGGGAAGAATAGGGCCATGTGCAGATAGATTATAGGCGGTAGAGCCAGCAGGGGTTGCAACCAACACCCCATCACAAACCAGCATATCCATTTCCAGCACGTCATTTACATAAATTGCGCAATGGGCGGCATTATGGGTCTGGCGCAAAAGGGATACCTCATTAATGGCAATAGCCGAATGGGTGACCCCGCTAACATCTGTTGCGTGCAAACGCAGCGGGTGCAATGGGGCTGTCTCAGCTGTTCTAATACGCTCTCGTAAATCAGCATCGCTAAAATCATTCATCAAAAAGCCAACACGCCCACAATTCATGCCGAAAAGCGGTTTTCCATGGCTGATACTCTCGCGCATGGTGTGAAGCATCTGGCCATCACCGCCCAACACAACGATCACATCAGCCTCATCAACGCTATGTTGGCCGTATTGCAGGCTCAAATCTTCTAGCCGGCTAGTGGATTCTGGATGGGTGGAGGCAACGAAATGAAGCTTCATAGGTAACTCTTTTACGCCGGTTCCTTATTGCTCATAAGTCTTGCCAGCTAAGCGATATTTTGCGTCAATTTTTTTATCTATTCGAACATATAGAACTATGATGTTTTACGCAAACCAGCCAAGCTTTGGACTTGTTATTAGCTTCTCTGCTAGCCATCTGATAGGGTGGGCTGTTAGGGTGGGAGAGCGTATAGACACAAAATAAGAAAAGTTTTTAAAGGAAATTCAGCGATGAGCGGCTTTGATATTGCTCCTGAACCAGACGCAGATGGCCTGACGGCTAATTTGCAAGGTCTAGATGCACAAGGTCAGCCTATAAGCCTGCCTGTGGTGCAAGAACGTCCGTTGACTATCTACCTGAACCGTCAGGAAGTTATTACAGCCATGACGCTTGGTGATAGGCCGAAGGAAATGGCAGCTGGGTTTTTGTTTAACCAAAATATGCTAAAGCGCGGCGATGTCATAACTGGCATTGATTATGATGATGAAATTGATGTGGTGGTTGTCCGGACTGCCCATGAAACCGATTATGAAGCCAAATTGCAAAAGAAAATACGCACCAGCGGCTGTGCGCAAGGCACTGTGTTTGGCGATATTATGGAAAGGTTTGAGACAGTATCCCTAGACCCTGACACCCAGCTTTCGACAAGCCAACTCATAACACTATCCAAACAGATCAATACTGTGCCTAGCCTGTATCTAAAGGCGGGGGCTATACATGGATGTGTGTTATGTGCGCCGGAACGTCCGCTTGTCTATATAGAGGATATTGGTCGCCATAATGCGGTAGATAAAATTGCAGGGCATATGTTTTTAAACAATATTTCTGGCCATGATAAGATTTTTTACACGACTGGCAGGCTAACCAGCGAGATGGTCATTAAAACTGTGTTGATGGGAATACCAATTCTAGTCTCTAGATCTGGTTTTACCCAAAAAGGAGTGGAGCTTGCTCAGCAGGCTGGCCTAACCCTTATAGGCCGTGCAAGAGGAAGCCGTTTTATTGCCCTTTCTGGCACGCAGAGGATCATTTTTGACCACACCGACAATGCCGAAGATGCCGATAATTTGTCTGAAAAAGCTTCTGCCCAGCGTGCTTTTTATGATCAAACTAGATAGAGCTAGCGCACAACATGCATGAGCAAAATGACATTGCAGTAGGGTTTTTGGCAGGCGGGCTAGCACGGCGCATGGGCGGCAAGGCAAAAGCCATGCTAAAGGTTGGCGGGCGCACCGTTCTAGATTGGCAATTATCAGCTACATCCCAACATACTATCCGGTTACTTAATGTAAATGGGGATGCTGGTTTGTATCAAGAGGCTGGGCTGCCAATTATTCCAGATAATATTGATGGTTATCCTGGCCCATTAGCCGGTATCTTAGCTTGCCTTGATTATCTAGCAGAACATCACGCGGATATTGCCTATCTTTTATCTTGTGCAACAGACGCCCCTTTTATTCCAGCTGACCTAGCGCAAAGGCTGGCTATGGGGATGAACAAACAAAAGGCGGCATTGGCCCAAGCGAGATCGAACGGGCAACGCCATCCTGTCTTTGGCTTATGGCCAGTTTCTCTGAGGGGGCATCTGCGTGCTGCCTTGACAGAAGATGGTTTGCGCAAGATAGATGATTTTACGGCCCATTATACAACCGCTATTATAGATTTTGATGATAAGCCGGACCCGTTTTTGAATGTTAATCGACCAGAAGATTTGGAACGCGCCGAAGCTGTGCTGACAGACAGGCATTAGCCTTAAAATATTCGCCTTTTTTTGCTGTTCCTGCTAGATAACAAGCAAGGGTATACAAGTTTGGGGGCACCCCTTATTTGGCGTGCATAATACAGAGAGTGAGAAGCGATGGCAGATAAAGCAGATGAAATCCTGACGACCATGTTTGATGTGTATCAAGCCGCGTTACGCGATTTGCACGGGCGGTGCGATAGGTCTCTGCAACAAGCGCGGGATATGATTTTATCTGCACAGGGCAGTGTTATTGTTTGTGGTATGGGAAAGTCCGGTCTAGTAGGGCGCAAGATATCTGCAACCTTATCCTCAACAGGTACTCCATCTGTATTTCTGCATCCGGCTGAGGCCATGCATGGCGATCTTGGCATCGTTCGCAAGGGTGATGTGATGATCCTTATCTCTTATTCTGGCGAGACAGAAGAAATTGTGCGCCTGCTGCCTGCTTTGCGGCGACTAGAGGTGAAGATTATCGCGATTGTTGGACAGGTAAATTCATCGCTTGGTAAAGCAGCGTCTATATGTCTAGATGCGGCAGTGGATAAAGAGGCCTGTCCGTTGAATTTGGCGCCAACCACTTCCACCCTGACTACTTTGGTATTAGGAGATGCGCTTGCTATATTGTTGATGCGTGAGAGAGGGTTCCAATCGGTTGATTTTGCGGCTACCCATCCAGGCGGTAAGCTTGGTAAAAAGCTATTAAATACGGTGGGCGATGTGATGCGCACACACGAATTGCCCTTTGCTAGCGCAGATATGCCGATGACAGATGTTATCTTGAAAATGACCGAAGGGCGTTTGGGGTTGGCGCTGATAGGGGCGCCTGATAAGTTGCAAGGTATTATTACAGATGGTGACTTGCGGCGAATGCTGGTTGAAGGGGGAAGCCTTTCAGATACGAAAGCAGGTCAGGTTATGAACCCTGCACCGCAGACTATTCCATCTGATATGCCATTAGGGGCAGCTGAAGAGCTGATGACAGAAGCTAGAATTCAATGTCTAGTGGTTACCGATGAAGCTGGCGCCGTGGCTGGCGTTATACAGATTTTCTAGCCCTTCTTCTTTAGTGGTTCTCATGCTTGATAAGCTTTCTGATTTTGACTTTGAATTGCCAGCTGAGGCAATTGCCCAGAAACCTGCTGACCCGCGGGAGTCTGCGCGTCTGCTCTATCCACAGGGCGATAGTTTCACTGACCATTTAATTGCTGATTTACCGGATTTATTGCGTGCAGGCGATTTGCTGGTTGTGAATAATACCCGCGTTATTCCTGCTCAGTTAACGGGGCGCAAGAGGGAGGGACGCATCCGTTTCACCCTGCATAAGCGCGAAGCTAGCGATAGTTGGCAGGCTTTTGCTAAACCAGCTAAAAAATGCACTCCCGGTACTATGATTGCGTTTGAGGAGGGTTTGTCTGCTGAGGTGACGGAAAAGCTAGAGGATGGTGCGGTTAATTTGCGCTTTAATCGTTCTGGTACAGCATTAGATGCGGCTATTGAGGCTGTTGGCGCAATGCCTTTGCCGCCCTATATCAAGCGCCATGACGGCCCTGATGACGCAGATAAACAAGACTATCAGACTGTTTTTGCTCAGCATACTGGTGCGGTTGCCGCCCCCACAGCTGGATTGCATTTTACCGAGGGCTTGAAACAGCGTTTAATAGAAAAAGGTGTTTGTTTTAGCGAGGTTACTTTGCATGTCGGGGCAGGCACGTTTTTGCCTGTTAAGGTTGAAGCTATCCATGCGCATCAAATGCATTCTGAATGGGGCGAGGTTAGCGCTGAGGTTGTGACTTCTATTAAGCAAACAAAAGCAAGGGGTGGGCGCATCATTTGTGTGGGTACTACCAGTTTGCGGATTCTAGAAGCTGCTTATCAAGCACATGGTGAGCTTCTGCCTTTTACGGGTGAGACAGATATTTTCATCACGCCGGGCTATCAGTTTGGCGTGGTAGATATGCTCCTTACCAATTTTCATTTACCGCGCTCAACCTTGCTTATGCTGGTCAGCGCCTTTTCTGGCCACAAACAGATTCTGTCTGCTTATCACTATGCTGTAGAACAGGGCTATCGCTTTTTCAGCTATGGGGATGCGTGCTTGCTTAGCTGTATGCACAAAGCAGCCTCTGATAATCAGCAGAAATAAATGCTAATGAACCGGAGCCTGAATCTATGACAGATAAACGCCCAGAATTTGATTTCACTATTCAGGCAACTGATGGCAAGGCGCGGCGGGGCGTTGTGCAAACCGCATGGGGGGCCGTTGATACGCCTGTATTTATGCCGGTTGGCACGGCTGCATCTGTAAAGGCGATGATGCCATGGCAGGTGGCTGAAACTGGTGCTCAAATTATTTTATCAAACACCTATCATTTGATGTTGCGTCCAGGTGCAGACCGGATTGAAAAACTAGGGGGAGTTCGCAAATTGATGGGCTGGGATGGCCCGCTTCTCACTGATTCTGGTGGGTTTCAGGTGATGTCGTTAGGTCCGCTTCGTAAAATTGACGAAGAGGGGGTTACGTTTAAATCCCATCTTGATGGAAGCCGTTATAAACTGACGCCTGAAAGTTCAACCGAAATACAACATAAGCTGGATGCCACCATCACAATGGCCTTTGATGAATGCACCCCCTATCCCTGCACCAAAGAAGAAGCAGAAGAGAGCATGGCGCTATCCATGCGCTGGGCGAAGCGATCACGCAATGCCTTTGTTGCCCGCGCGGGCTATGGGCAATTTGGCATTGTGCAAGGTTCTGTCTTTGAAGATTTGCGCCAGAAATCTGTTAACCAGCTGACCGATATTGGATTTGAAGGTTATGCTATTGGTGGGCTGGCTGTGGGTGAGGGGCAGGAATTAATGTTTCAGACGCTTGATTTTACTACCCCAATGATGCCGGAAGATAAGCCACGCTATTTGATGGGGGTTGGCAAGCCTAGCGATATTGTTGGGGCGGTTATGCGGGGGGTAGATATGTTTGATTGCGTGTTGCCAACACGCTCTGGGCGCACGGCACAAGGTTTCACCCGCAGAGGCGCTGTGAATATACGTAATGCCCGCCACGCTGAGGATACACGCCCCCTTGATAGCGCATGCAGTTGCCCTGCTTGCACTAAGTTCAGCCGTGCTTATTTACATCACCTGTTCAAAGCAGACGAAATTCAAGGCTTAATGCTCCTCACTTGGCATAATCTGAATTATTATCAGGATTTAATGGCAGGTTTGCGTCAGGCTATTGCACAGGGTCAATTAGCAGATTTTGCAGCAGATTTTGATGCCCAGCAGGCGCGCGGAGATATCGATCCGCTTTAATGAAAAACGGCGATAAAAAAATGGCAACAGATAATATGTCTGCAGAACTAAAGAGCTGGATAGCGGCGCGTGGCCGCAAATATGGCTTTGAGAGTTGTCAGATAACAGATGCACGCTTGGGTGTGGATGTTGGTGCAGGTCTGGATGCATTTGTTGATGCTGGCCATCATGGGGAAATGGGCTGGCTAGAAGAAACACGACAGCGCCGCTATACGCCCCAAGCTATGTGGCAGGAGGCGCAAACAGCTATTATTTTTGGCTGCAATTATGGCCCTGATCATAATCCGCTAGAGACGCTGGAACATCGGCAAAAAGCCAATATATCTGTTTATGCACGCGGACGGGACTATCATGAGGTATTGAAAGGCCGGCTAAAGCAAATTGCGTCTCAATTACATGCAAAATCTGGCTGGCAGGTGAAAATCTTTGTCGATACAGCTCCTTTGATGGAAAAGCCACTTGCCGCCCGCGCTGGTTTGGGATGGCAGGGTAAACATACCAATCTGGTGTCGCGCGAGTTTGGGTCATGGTTGTTTCTTGGAACGATACTGACAAGTGGCACATTGGAGCCTGATACCTCAGAGAAAGATAATTGTGGCAGTTGCACCGCTTGTCTTGATATTTGTCCAACTAATGCATTCCCTGCACCCTACAAGCTAGATGCGCGGCGTTGTATATCCTATCTTACCATCGAATTTGATGGGCATATTCCGCTAGAATTTAGGGCGCCGATGCAAAACCGGGTCTTTGGCTGTGATGATTGTCTAGCTGTTTGTCCGTGGAATAAGTTTGCAGCTGCCTCCAGCGATATCAAACTTGCTTCTGGTGATAAACCCTTACCAGATTTGTCATTTTTGCTTAGCTTTGATGATAGTACATTTCGCAGGTTCTTTTCTAAAACGCCAGTCAAGCGTACGGGCTATTTACGTTTTATGCGTAACGTGTTGATAGCCGCAGGTAATGCAGGCCAGCCTAGTCTTGTTCCGCTGATTAAACGCTATCTTGACCATAGGGATGAGCGCTTGCGTGCAATGGCGGTATGGGCGCTATCTTGTTACCTTGATAAGGCTGATTTAGGCGAGTTGCATGCAGAAACAGAGGCAGAAACAGAGGCAGATAGCCACGTGATAGCAGAATGGCAAAACGCCCTATCCTAACGATGTAGAACAGGGCGTTTATTTGTTGTTTTATAGCCTGTAAGCCTTAGCTATTATGATAGCCGCGCTCCCCATGCTGGGCGATATCAAGGCCTTCAACCTCTTCATCATCTGTAACGCGCAGGCCGCCAAAGACACCAGCGATTTTTAAAATCACATAGCTCGCAATAGCCGTCCAGATAACGGTAATACCTACGCTTATTGCTTGTACAGAAAGCTGTGAGGCCACGCTCATCCCTTCGGCTAGGCCAAGCCCTGAGAACGTGTCAGTTGCTAAAACGGCAACTAGCAAGCTGCCCAGAATACCGCCAACACCATGCACAGCAAAAACATCCAAGCTATCATCAATGTTTAACCGGTTGCGGATAACATCCACAGCAACATAACAGAAATAACCCCCTGCTAGGCCAAGGATAATGCCGCCAGGCACGCCAATAAAACCAGAAGCAGGTGTTACAGTTGCTAGACCCGCAACCATGCCAGTTGCGATACCAACAAGAGATGGACGACCAAACTTCTTCCATTCGATAACCATCCAAACAAGAGAGGCTACTGCAGCTGAAATATGTGTAACCAGCAAGGCCATTGCTGCACCTTGACCAGCTGCAAGGGCTGAGCCGCCATTAAAGCCAAACCAGCCTACCCACAACATACACGCGCCGATCATAGTCAGAACAGGGCTATGTGGGGGCTGAACGCCAGCTGGGAAATTGCGGCGACGCCCGATCACCACAGCTGCGACCAGCGCTGCTGTACCAGCGGTTGCGTGAACGACAATGCCGCCAGCAAAATCCATGACACCCATTGCCGCCATAAAGCCGCCGCCCCAAACCCAATGAGTCACTGGTGCATAAACCACAAGCAACCACAGCCCAGAGAATATCAGAACAGCAGAAAAACGAATACGCTCAACATAGGCCCCAATAATCAATGCAGGGGTAATCACTGCGAACGTCATCTGAAACGCCCCAAATAAGCTTTCTGGAATGGTTCCAGACAGGCTGTCGATGGTTATCGCAGACATAAATAGATTGCCTAAATCGCCTAAATAAGCACCGTCGCCTGAAAAGGCGAGAGAATAGCCAGCAACCACCCATAATACTGACATAAGACAGGCAATCGCAAAATGATGCATCAATACGGATACAATATTTTTAGGCTGCACCAGCCCGGCATAAAACAGAGCCAATCCCGGCAATGTCATAAATAACACCAATGCGGTGGCTGTTAAAATCCAAGCGGTGTCGCCTGAATCCACATTTGCAAAAGCCAGATCCGGCCAAATGATAAGGCCGATGGTTGCCATAATTCCTTTTACTGCGTTTGACATAATACTCCCCAAAGCTAATTCACGCGGTCAAAATTTTCGCAAGTCTATTCATCCGGCTTTGCGCCGCCAGACAAGGATTAAAAAACATCCAAATTACAGATATTTGTCTAAAAAATGTGCGATTGATTTGTAAAATGATTAAAATCTATTCAAAAATAGATGATGATCACAGTAAAAGCCTGTTTTTTTTGCAAAAATTAGCCGCGGAAAGAGTTGGAAATCTTTTTATCCGCTGCCAGACAGAATCAATTGCTCGCTTGCGAAAGCGCCTAAATTTAGGTTCACTTTAACCTTTGCTAAATCAGGAGGGCATTTATGGCAATAATTCTAACCGATGAAAGTGCTGGTCGTCATCAAACGCCTGCTGGTCATCCAGAACGGGTGGAGCGTCATGAAGCCGTCACAGCCGCTATACAAAAATCTGGCCTGTCTGTGGAAGATGCCCCAGCTGCCAGCCGTGATGCGTTGGCGTTGGTGCATAGTGCGCGCTATCTGGATATGATTTTTGATATGCTTGATGGGCATGATTTTGCAGATGGAAGGCTGGTTCAATTAGATGGGGATACCTATGCTGGGCCGGATAGTCTGGAAGCAGCTTTACGCGGGGCAGGGGCGGCTTTGCTTGGTGTTGATAAGGTAATGTCGGGGCAAGAGCGTGCTGTGTTTAGTGCTATGCGCCCGCCCGGTCATCATGCCGAGCCAGAACGGGCGATGGGTTTTTGTTTGTTTTCTAATGCCGCGATTGCCGCCTGTCATGCGATGAAAAAATGGGACGCAAAACGCGTGGGGGTACTGGATTTTGATGTGCATCATGGTAATGGGACGCAGGCTGCCTTCTGGCATGAGCCAGATTTTTTTTATGCCTCCTCACACCAGATGCCGCTATATCCTGGTACAGGCGCGACCGAGGAGCGAGGTGCATTTGATAATATCCGGAATCTGCCGCTGGCTGAAGGTACGGCAGGGGCGGAATTTCTAGCTGGCTGGCGCGAGGAATTGCTGCCCTTTATTGCTGCGGCTAGATGCGATTTAATTATTATTTCAGCAGGGTTTGATGCACATAGCCGCGACCCACTTGGCGGTTTAAACATCGAAGCGGAAGACTTTGCCGCTCTAACACAAGATATCGTCGCCCTAGCCCAGCAGACGCGCGCAGGCGGGTTGCTCAGCTTGCTTGAAGGGGGGTATGATTTGCAAGGACTTGAACAAAGCGTTGCCGCTCATTTAGACGTGCTGGCAACTATGAAGTGATTATTGTTCTAGCCTCTAGCGCGCAGTTTCACTCTGGTTAGGCATTTGGGAGCAGTTAAAGGCACAAGATTTATCAAATATGCTTGCCAGTTTTAGGGCATAATTCTGATAGCCTAAACGGCTATAAAATCCAGCCGCAAAGGCAAGTAAGTTAGCGTCAGAGGGATAATTTTTCAAAGCTTGCTGATATAAATTGGAGACATGCTGGCGGCTCGCCCCCATTTTATCAGACGCGCGCACCAGTAAAATATGCATGCGCTTATCAGAGCCTTTTTCTGCTAAAACTTCTGCTGCATAGCTGGCAGCTTGCAAATAACGCTGATCTGCAAAAGCAGCTTCTGCTTTCTGGCGATAAAAATCGGCATCACTAGCAACGGCAGTACTGGTTCCAGCTATCAGACTAAGCGTTACTATTAAGGCTGAAAAATAGGGTAAGGCTGAAAAATAGGGTAAGGCCAGAAAATGTGATAAGGCTGGAAAATGTGATAAGGCTGGAAAATGTGGGTATCGCATCACCCGCAACCCCCTTTTTAAAAAAATGAATATAAAAGGGATAACGACAAGGTGTACCTCTCCTTAAGGCAGGCATAAATTTTTAAGGCGCAAAGCGGTGCAAACCCACCCAGATGGCAGTGTGCATGTGGCGGATTGGCGGGGCGGTGTGATCGGCTGATGCTGTCATTTCTGCCTTGTTTTCGCTAGGCGAATTAATTTACATTAAATTGGTGGTGCAAGAAATGCAGCGCAGGGTATAAATTTTTGACCTGTTCAAATCAGCTCCGGTCGTTTCCTATGGTGTGGTGCCGAGATTTGAGGTACTGGTAATTTAGGAGACACATCACGATGAAACAATTAACAAAATATCTGGCCATTGGTCTGGCTACGGTTTTTACAGCGGTCGCCAGCCATGCTGAGACCAACGTGCAATTTGCCCTAGACTGGAAGTTCGAGGGGCCTTCAGCTCCCTATTTCATTGCTATTGATAACGGCCATTTCGCGGCAGCAGATATGAATGTCGAAATTTCGCCAGGGAAGGGCTCGCTTGACGCCATTCCGAAAGTGGCCACCGGCGCGTTTCCCTTTGGATTTGCTGACATCAATTCGCTGATCAAGTTTCTTGACCAGAATCCAGGTGCGCCGGTTACAGCTGTCATGATGGTTTATGACAAGCCGCCTTTTGCTGTTATCGGCCGGAAATCAAAAGGGGTTAGCGGCCCCGGCGATCTTGAGGGCTCTGTCCTTGGTGCACCACCGCCAGATGGTGCTTGGGCACAATTTCCGTCTTTTGCAAAGGCAAACAACATCAACATAGATAAAATAACAGTTGAACCGGTCGGGTTTCCAACACGAGAGCCCATGTTAGCAGAAGGTAAGGTTGATTCAGTAACAGGCTTTTCCTTCTCATCCTATCTGAACCTTGTTCGCCTTGGTGTGCCAGAAGATGATATTTCAACAATCTTAATGGCCGATCATGGTCTGATGCTCTACGGTAATGCTGTGATCGTGAATACTGAATTTGCGAAAGCTAACCCTGATATGGTCAAGAAATTCCTGATCGCTGTCGGGGCGGGATGGAAAGATGCTATCACCAACCCCGCAGCCGCAGCCGCCGCGCTTGTTAAGCGTAACCCAGCAGCTGATGCCGCCCTTGAGCAAAGACGTCTGCAGCTGGCTATAGATGCCAATGTTCTGACCGACTATGTGAAAGCAAATGGCATGGGCGGGATTGATACAGCCCGGTTCGCGTCGGCAATCAAACAGCTCAGCGAAACCTACGACTACAAAACCACACCAGATGCGGCGTTATATTTCACCGATGCTTATCTGCCTAGTGGCGGAATATCCCTAAACTAAGACCAATCTCAATGCAGCCTGGCTTCGCCAGGCTGCATCTGCAAAATAGTTGATCTCATGATGCCAGAAAAGAAGAACGACCTTATCAGGATTGACGGCGTTTCGCATACATTCACCACAGATACCGGCACTCTTCCTGTCCTCGAGAAGCTAACACTCAGCGTAGCTGAAAACGGCTTCACGGCTATTGTTGGTCCTTCAGGATGCGGCAAATCCACAGTGACCCGATTGGTTGCCGGACTTCTGAAGCCTGATGCTGGCAGCGTTTGGCTGCAAGGTCAGAAAGTGACCTCACCTCGCGATATCGTTGGTATGGCTTTTCAGAATCCGGTTCTACTTGAATGGCGAAGCATCCTAAAGAACGTGATGCTGCCTTTAGAGATTGTGCCCAACACTCTCAGTCCGGCTGACCGTGAGGCGCGTGCCCGCGACCTTTTGAAGCTTGTCGGCCTTTCGGGTTTTGAACATAAGCGGCCATCTGAATTGTCCGGCGGTATGCGCCAGCGTGCCTCTTTATGCCGGGCACTGGTCCATCGCCCGGAAGTTCTTATTCTTGACGAGCCGTTTGGCGCTCTTGATGCCTTTACCCGTGAGGATCTATGGCAGACCATGCATCGGCTGCGCGAGGAAGAACCCTTCACTGGTGTTCTCATCACACATGATTTGCGGGAAGCCATTTTCCTTGCTGATGAAGTCATTGTGCTGTCAGGACGCCCAGCAACAGTGCAATACAGGCAGACATTGACACAATCTGGGCCAAGAAGCCTAGATCAGCTCTACACGCCTGAAGCCACGGAAACGCTTAACATTCTTCGCGAGCAAATTAAACTTGCCCGAAGGGATGAGGAGGCCAGATCATGAGACAGGTTGCTATTCCGGTTTTTGCGATTATCCTCTTTCTTCTATTTTGGGAGGCGCTTGTTTGGGTCAATGACTGGCCAAACTACAAGATGGCCTCACCCAGCGATATATGGCCTGCCTTCTGGCGTTTTAAATGGCTGTTTCTGACCTTTGGCTGGGAAACCTTATGGCGGACAGTGATCGGATTACTGATTGCTATTATAGTGGGTGTCCTGTTTGGAATGGTTATGGGGTTTTCGCGCGTGTTACGCGAAGGGCTTTATCCGCTACTGGTTGGGTTTAACGCTATCCCCAAAGCAACTGTGGTACCCATTGTCGCGTTGATGTTCGTTGGCCAGCATAATCTGAACACCATATTGATCGCCTTTATGATTTCGTTTTTTCCGATTGCCGTTTCCGTATCTATCGGCCTGTCAACATTGGAGCCTGAATATCGCGACATCTTGCGTGCCCTTGGCGCCTCAAAACTGACGATATTCTGGAAAATCGCCCTACCCAAAACGCTGCCGGAATTTTTCGGCGCGCTGAAGGTTGCGGTAACACTTGCTTTTATTGGCACCAATTTGATGGAAATTGTCTCACCACATGGTCGCGGCCTCGGGGCCCTGTTTGACAGCGGAAAGACCAATTCTGATTATCCGCTTATGTTTGCTGTTCTAATTGCGCTGGCGATACTGGGTATAGCCCTCTATTACGTTATTGTTTTATTGGAACGTATTTTTGCAGGCTGGGCAGAACGCCAGACCGACTAATCATTTAGAAATAGTCACTTGCATGGATTGATACTGGCCAAATGGGGATGAAAAACAGCATCTGGCAAACAATGTAAGCAGCGGCATAGCGGGACGGCTAAACCCTGCTTACATACCCAGAATAACAAAGCCCCCTGTTTCTTTGGCAGGGGGATTTTTGTTTGTTGGTGGAGTGTTTGTTGGTCTCACTGATCAATTTGACTTGTATCTAATTCGGTTATGTCAAACTTGTAATGCCTTCTACCATCACCGAAATGGTCTAATTCAATTAAAAGGCTTTGGACACCCTCATTGCTAAAACGGCTTATTAGAAATTTATCTTGAAGTAAAAAATGTTCTGAACCCCAGTCATTTAATGCTGTAATTTCGAAAATTGTTCCCTCATTAATTTTGGCGCGAAAATTATAACGTGTCCAGCCATCTTCTAATGCCCCGTCATTAAGATTATTTGCAGAATTTCTTAGAACAAAAAATTGGTTATTACATTGATAATATAAATAGACGACAGGATCGGAATTAGGCCATGAAAGCGGCCTATTAGGTTTTACATACTCACTCTTAATGTATTTAAAAACAGTGCCATCAAAGTCGTCTTTGTTTTCTAAATATTCCCATGCAGAAACTGGCCTCGAAATGACGGCTATTAAAAGGGCTAAAATAAAATGCTGTAAAAGCCTATTCATTTCACTCATCTACCGTTTTGGTGATTGATTTTCCCTTAGTCATAAGGACAATCGCACCCAGAATAATTGTACCAAGAATCCAAGCAAACCAGCCGGTCACAGCCGCCAGTCCACCACCAATGGCAGCGCCCGCCTGACAGGCAGTTGAATATTCTTCCTTCCCGCAGTCAGAAGCAACATCGCCAACTATGCCTAAATTGATGACAGTCAAATAAATCATAAAAACTTGAAATGATAAAAACAGGATTAGCCAAAACCATCCAAAAAACCCACGCTTTCTGGTTGTAATAGTTACAGACATTGATTTTTTATCCTCTGAGATTGAATATTTGAAAAACGCTACCGGGGGCAGAGGGCAGCTGCCAAGCAGTTTTTAAGTACTTCACGCAGATGTGAATAAACGTTAAAGTTTTTTTAAAAGCAGGGGATCAAATAGGGGATCAAAAATCTCAGCAACGGGGATATCTAATTAAATTCAAGGCGTTGCAAAAAATAATTGGAGCGGCGTGCGAGAGGTTCGAAGCCTATTCGATGCACCACTCTGTGACTGAATCCATCTATATCAATAGCTTATCATATAAGTAGATATGGTCAACTATCAAAACCTTACCTGCAACGTTGCCTGAACCCAGGTCCCAGGTCCAAGTTCCAACAATCGCGCTCCTCGAACCTCGGTCCGGGGTTACTGATGCTATTTGAGAAGGATGGGCAGTATTTATCGATGAGGCACCCCCCTCAATGTGGGGCTTGGTTCAGAAGTAAGGGTGCGGGGAGATGAATGGGTAGAATTTTTGATAAGTAAATTTATTTGAAAAAAACCCTAGAGGGGGTCCACAGCATCACTTTTCCTGGGTATGGTAGGAATATCCGTGATGAGCATAATGCGGTGTGGTTACATGATCCTTATCAAAATCATGCTGTAGTGGCGATCGCTTGCGGCCACAGCTCACAAACAGTTGCGCAGTCCTTTATCAACTTTTTTCTGCCTTATTCAGGCAAAGGATGGCGCAATATGCTCTACAAAAAATACATATCACGCAGTGAAATCTGTGAATTGTTCAATTGCAACCCTGGAACTATCCAGAAATGGGTTCTCCAAAGGGAGTTTCCTAATCCACTACCATGCCCAGCAAGGGAGCCAATTTACAATCGCGATGAAGTTGAGAGATGGATTGAGAGGCGAGGGCAATGAGTGATTTCAAAAATAGAAAATCCATGCTTGATATTGCCTTGCAGATATCAACTGAGTTAGGCCTTTCCGTTTTCCCATGTCGCGAAAAGGCAAAAGGGAACAAAAAGGCAAAGTCCCCCTATACCAACCGTGGCTATAAAGATGCCAGTCGAGATGAAAAACAGATCTGGTCTTGGTGGAATAGCTTTCCAAATGCTATGGTTGGTGTCCCTACAGGCAGAGAGAACGGCATCTTTGTCGTTGATATCGATGTTGGCCAAGACAAGGACGGTGAAGCGTCTTTTAATGAGTTTGAGTTAGAAGATCCGCATACATGTCAAACAATTACAATGTCAGGTGGGCGGCACCTTATATTCGCTTATCCGGCAGAGCATGAACTCAAGAATACCGCTGGGGCACTTGGCAAAGATATCGATACCAGGGGAGATGGCGGGTACGTTATTTGGGCTGGTTCAACCTCGACAGAGGGTGCCTATTCCTATCGCGAGGGGTTTGGGCCAGAAGTCGGATTTAATGAACTCCCACCTGCTCTGCTTGAGCGATTGACTGCTAATGGTGGTGGGTCTGCTTCGTTACCCTTTACAGGCGCAATTCCTAATGGTCAAAGAAACAGTACCCTGTTTAAGGAGGCTGTCTCCCTAGCTAGCAAAAAGGTCGCTCCAGAAGTTATTGCACAGCATGTCATCTCTCGTTTGCAGGACTGCGAGGGTAATTTTCCAGTTGCTGAAGCTGAGCAGGTTTTGCAAAGCGCGCTGAATAGGGCTGCATCTAATACCCCGCCGTTTACTGATCTTGGTAACGCAGAACGATTTTCTACAGACCATGCCGATGTGGTTCTTTACTGCAAAGATCAACGCATTTGGTATTGCTGGGACAGTATAAAATGGACACCTGACTACAATAAGGTTCAGCAACTAGCAAAGCAGACAACACGCAACATGCTAGTGGAGTCTTCATATAGTGACGAGCATCGTTCAAAACTAAAAAAGTGGCAGCACACGTCTGAAAGCAGCAGCAGACAGAAAGCCATGATCGAACTTGCTGCATCTGATGAGCGGTTGGTTAAGCAATCGACCGATTTGGATCAGCACCTACATTTGTTCAATGCAGCAGACGGCACAATCGATTTGCGTAGCGGCGAGGTGAAGAAGCCAGACCGAACTGACCTTATTACCTGTGCTGCTAATGCAAGTATCACATCCAGTGCTAGTTGCAATAGGTGGACCCAGTTCATCAATGAAATCATGTGCGGTGACCAGAGACTTATTGCGTATCTGCAGCGACTATGCGGTTACATGATGTTTGGTGATAGGGGCGAGCAAATAATCGTCTATCTGCAAGGTGATGGCGCAAATGGGAAGAGCGTATTTATCGATGTGCTATCGCATGTCTTCGGTGACTATGCAGCAACTATAAGTGCGAGGGCTCTTATTGATCGAGCTAGTGGGGCCATACCAAGCGATATTGCCTCTATCGCAGGTAAACGTCTTGTGACGATGTCGGAGTTTCCAGAGCGAGTTCATATCAACACAACCACTGTAAAGTCAGTTACGGGGGGCGACAGGGTCACCGCCAGGCATCTCTACAAGGATTGGTTTGAGTTCAGACCGCAGTTCCAACTCTTATGCGCAATGAACGAACTGCCAAAAGTCGCTGAGACGGACGAAGCCTATTTGCGGCGTGTAAGGATAATACCATTCCTTAGGGTTTTCAGTCCGGCTGAGATGGATCGTAACCTCCAGGACAAACTGAAGGCAGAGGCAGACGGCATTTTGCAATGGTGTATTGAAGGAGCGCGTCTTTATCAACAGCAGGGGCTACGGCCAACTGCACGCATGGTTGAGGAATTGGAAAGATACAGACGCAGGAGTGACCCGGTTGCCCAGTTTGTTCGCGAATGTGTTACAACTGACGGCAAATACTTTCACACTATTGCTGATCTTATCAGGCTTGCACGCGAATATATGGTCCGGGAGGAGATGACTATTCCAGATGAGGCTGCAATCAAGAAGTCTCTGATAAGGATGCTTGGCGAGACCAAGCAGCATAGAACAGAGCATGGCCGGGTAAGGGGCTACTTTGGTCTCAAGGTCTGCATGCCCATGGACGACGACCTACCGTTCTAAACCAAGTGGCACAGGTGACTCAGCAAAAAACTAACTTTTTTATATACCAGAAAAATATAAAAATAGTTCTAAAACTGCTGAGTCACCTGTGACAGCCTATCCTGAAAAACTATCATGCCAGTGCTTATCGAGTAGGCCGCCAGCGATCAAATCACGCTCCATCTGGCGTAGCTCCCTCCTGATAGCTCTTCCCAAAGCCGCATTCTCGCGCTGCTTCTCTAACTTGACCTTGGTATATTTACCGTGGCGCAGGTTGCCCTGCGAAATGCACCTTCGGCCTTCCCCGGTCCTCGCACCAGTGCTAGCGCCCCCATGCAGTCTACAGCGCCCATTCTTCTTGTTTGCAGGACGCTGGCAGCCTGTCCCCCGACGGGTCTTTGCCCCACACCTTTGCCCAGGCCAATCTGCCCCAAAACGCCATTCTAGTCCGATCTTAACGTTACCTTTTGTAAGCATGAATTATACCCCATTTATAGGGTATTATTATACCATGACATTGGGATGCCATCTAGGCAGGTGAAACCAAGTAACAATGGGCAAATATCTGAGGTTCAAGGGCCGTGGACCGCCGTTCGGGGTGCTGTGTTAGATTACATCAATGCGAAGGTGATGCATAAATGTTTGCAGGGTGAAATAAAAACACTTCTTCTGCTGCTGACCAGTTTGTTGTTCTATTTTTCAGGATAGTTTTGGAGAACAGCGTTGAGCAGTTTAGAGCTTATCAATCTTGAAAAATGGTATGGGCAGACACAGGCTGTTGGCGGGGTCAACCTTCATCTGCCGACAAGTCAATATTGCTGTTTGCTTGGCCCATCGGGCTGCGGGAAAACATCACTCCTTAGAATGATAGCTGGGCATGAACAGATTAGCGAAGGCGATGTCATTTTGGATAACAAGAATATATCCGATATTCCACCAGCCCAGCGTAGCACCTCAATGATGTTTCAAAACTACGCGCTTTTCCCCCATTTAAAGGTCATCGATAATGTCGCCTTTGCACTGAAGCTCTCAGGGGTTGGCAAAGCAGAGCGACACGAAAAAGCAATGGAAATGATTGAGAGTGTTCAGCTCAAAAATATGGCTAACCGTTACCCCAATCAATTATCTGGAGGCCAGCAACAACGTGTAGCACTAGCGAGGGCGCTTATCACCAAACCAAAATTACTTTTGCTTGATGAACCACTCTCGGCTCTTGATCCGTTTTTACGAATTGAAATGCGTGCCGAATTAAAAGCACTTCAGCGTCAACTTGATATCACTTTTGTACACGTCACCCACAGCCAAGAAGAGGCAATGGCTCTGTCTGACCTTGTTCTGGTCATGAATGCCGGCAAGGTTGAGCAGCAGGGCACGCCCTATGATGTGTTTACAAGACCAATAAATCGTTTTGTTGCCCAATTTATTGGCGGCCACAACGTAATTGAGATTAACGGTGCGTCAGTCTCGGTAAGAGAAGACCGAATTAAGATTGTGGCAGGGGGGAAAGATGAAGTCACAAGTATTGAATTTTTGGGCTCTGTGGTTCGTCTGAAGGTGCGGTCATCTTCAGGAACACTGACAGTTGTTTTGTCAGATACAGAATTCGAAAAGCTAAATCTGGAATATGGCAATCCAGTAACAGCAAGCTGGTCAAAAAAGGACCAGCTCCCCCTCAAAGCATAAGAAAGGATGATATTATGATGAGGAAATTTAATAGAAGAACGATGCTAAAAGCAACAGGGGCCAGCATTACATTAGCTGGATTTGGATTGGCCTCCCCTGTTGTTCATTCAGCAAATGAAAAAGTGGTTCGTTATCTTGGAACCGCTACCACGATGGGCAGTGAGATAGATAAAAAACTTTTCGAAGATACCGGGATAAAGGTGCAATATATTCCTGTCACGACTGATGAAGTGACCAAGCGTGTTCTGACCCAGCCAAATAGTTTCGATATTGTGGATACAGAGTATTTCAGCCTACCAAAGCTTGTCCCTTCAGGCAATATTTTAGGCATGGACTCAAAGCGTATCAAAGAATTTGATAACATTAGCACTACCCACACACTCGGCGAAATTGGCGGCAAAAAAATTGGTGATCAGGGAACAGCTCCTAAAAAAGTTTTCTATTTGAAAGATGAAAATTCAAAAGAATCTTCGTCAGAGCCTACAAGATGGGCAACTTTAATCCCAACGGTATTTAACGCAGATACGCTGGGTATTCGACCTGACCTCATCAAACGGCCTATCAGTAGCTGGGCTGAATTGTTAAATCCTGAATTCAAGGGCAAGGCCTCAATCCTGAACATTCCGTCTATTGGCATTATGGATGCGGCAATGGTTGTTGAAGCTATGGGTGAATATCAATATCCCGATAAAGGAAATATGACTCGTGATGAAATTGATATGACCATCAAAATTCTGATTGAGGCTAAGAAAGCTGGCCAGTTTAGAGCATTATGGTCAGATTTTAATGAAAGTGTAAATCTTATGGCCTCTGGCGAAGTAGTGATCCAATCTATGTGGTCGCCTGCGATTACAGCAGTTCGGACACAAGGTATCCCTTGCGTGTACCAGCCTTTGAAAGAAGGCTATCGTGCATGGGCAGTCGGCTTTGCGCTTTCAGCTGCAACAAAAGGTTATCAGGCGGATGTTTGTTATGAATTCATCAACTGGTATCTGTCAGGCTTTGTTGGTGGTTATCTCAATCGCCAAGGTTATTATTCTGCTGTTCCAAAGACTGCAAAAGAATATATGGCCGATTACGAATGGGATTACTGGATGCTTGGCAAACCAGCCACTCAAGATATCACCGCACCAGATGGCAAAAAGCTTGCTGGAGCAGGTGAAGTGCGTGATGGCGGCTCATTCGAAGCTCGTATGGGCGGCGTTGCCTGTTGGAACGCAACAATGGACGAAAACCGTTACATGGTGCGTAAGTGGAACGAGTTTGTAGCGGCATAAATTTTAAATAGGTGGTCTGCGATTACACAGGAACGGTTGCAGACCACTCAATTGTTAAGTCAATTTGATGAGCTTTGATATGTCCATTCCCAGACGGCTTGTTCCTCTGATATTGTCCCTTCCTTTTGCGACAGTTATTTTCGCCTTCTTCATTATTCCATTGGCTCTCGTGATTATGGTGAGCTTCTGGGATTACAATTCCTATTCCATTATTCCTGATTTTATTTTTACGAATTATGAGGATATTTTTTATGGCTGTATAAAAAGCCTGCCTGATTTATGCACCTCCTTCGCCACATATCTTTCTAGCCTAAAATTTGTCTTTATCGTTTGGCTCATCACGCTTGTTATAGGTTTTTTAGTCGCTCTTTTTCTAGCGTTCTGTGTTTCAACATTGCAGATGCAAGTAGTTTTATTTCTGCTATGTACAATCCCATTTTGGACATCGAATGTAATACGGATGATATCTTGGATTCCACTGTTAGGAAGAAATGGTTTGGTTAATTCTACTCTTCAGGATATGGGCTTGATAGAAGCACCATTTGAATGGCTTTTATATTCCCAATTTTCTGTTGTTTTAGCCTTTGTGCACCTCTATGTCCTGTTTATGGTCGTTCCCATTTTTAATTCGATGATGCGGATTGATCGATCTTTGCTAGAAGCCGCACACGATGCTGGAGCGACAACATGGCAGACTCTCACAAATATAATCATCCCTCTATGCAGGCCAGGGATAATCATTGGGTCTATTTTTGTAATCACCATTGTCATGGGGGATTTCCTAACCATTGGCGTTATGGGAGGGCAGCAAATTCCATCTGTGGGAAAAATTATAAATGTTGAAATGACCTATCTTCAGTTTCCAGCTGCGGCCGCTAATGCTGTGATACTTATCATTGTTACTTTAATGATTATCTTTGCAATGACCAAGCTGGTCGATATTCGAAAAGAGCTATAAATGATTAATCGAAATTTCAGAATAATGCTTGGCTTGTTTTTTTCCCTTTTCATAATTTTTTTATACGGGCCAACCATATCTATTCTGGTGTTATCTTTTCAAGGCCCGGAGGGCGGTCTTACATTTCCCATGCGTGGCTTTTCAACATTTTGGTTTGAATCGCTCTTTGATGGCGTTGGTGTCATAGATATATGGGGCGCTTTTGGGCGTTCAATCAGACTGGGTTTGGTTGTGATGGTCCTTACTGTAATCCTTAGCTTATGCGCAGGTATGGCATTTAGAAAACATTTTGCCCTATCCGCATTTTTATTCTACGCCACCATCTCATCTCTTATCGTCCCATCAATTGTCATCAGTCTTGGCGTTGCACTTGAGTTCAGAATTCTAGATGACATCATAAAATATGTTGGTGGGAATATGCAGATACAATGGATAATAAATGACTTCAGAACTACAATGGGTCTTTTTACTTCAGGTTTAGGGGCACAGCTGACCTGGACCCTGCCCTTTGGCTTGCTGATTATGTTTGCAGTATTTAACCGTTTTGATCCCTCTTATGAGGAGGCCGCTCGTGATTTAGGCGCCGGACCATGGCAGACATTCAAAGAGGCCGTACTTCCAATTATTGCCCCTTCGTTAATAGGTGTTGCCTTATTTGGTTTTACATTGAGTTATGATGAAATCGCGCGATCCTCTCAAGCAATAGGCGGTCTGAATACTTTGCCGCTGGAATTGCGTGGTTTGACCACAACGGTTACAGATCCAACTATTTATGCACTAGGTACATTAACAACAGCGGTTAGTTTTTGTGCGATTTTCCTCTTCTTAACCTTGTTTTTCATTCTGCGCCGGCGAACCAGCAAACGGCCACCCCAAGAAAGCCTTCCATCATGACATTGATTGCGTTTATCAACCCGAATTCTACAACTGAGATGACAGAAAGCTGTGTTCGTGCAGGAAGGGCAAGTTTGATCCCAGGTATGCAGCTTACGGGTTTTACCAACCTAGATGGGCCGTCCTCTATACAAGGTGCAGCTGATGGCGAAACTGCTGTGCCCGGCCTGCTTTCCCTGATTGAGGCCAACGAACATATGGAAGGGTTTATCATAGGCTGTTTTGATAATACCGGTCTAGATGAAGCGCGCAAATTAACTAACAAGCCGGTGATTGGGATTGGTCAGGCAGCCTATCACATGGCCGCTTTGAACAGCGAAAGATTTGTGGTCTTAACAACCCTTGATGTATCTGTCCCGGTTATAAAGGAAAATATTGAAGAGTTGGGTTTTGCAAGATGGTGTGAGGATGTGCAGGCTAGTGGCGTCCCAGTACTTCAACTTGAATTTCAGCCTGAAATTGCAGTTCCAAAAGTTAGAAAAGCGATAAACAAGATTAAAAAACAATTTCCTGAAGCTGCTGTTGTGCTGGGCTGCGCCGGAATGACTATTATTAAATCTGAATTACTGGATCGTCAAAAAACGGTGCAGTTGATCGATCCTGTTACCTCAGCAATTCGGCTTATGTGTGCGGCGATAAAAGAGGTTTGAAGGTGGAGAAAGGGTTTGTCCCATGGACGGTATGAAAGTGCCAAAGCTGCAATTTATCCATTGTCATGTTTCCAACGAGCAGGAAAAATAAAATAGTGCTGAATTTTATGCATCAGGGGTAGATAATTTTAGCAGTATAGGATGATGTTTAGAGGCTGTACTAATAATCAAGACATTTTTATTTGTCCAAA
>JADHLI010000017.1 GCA_016780775.1 Alphaproteobacteria bacterium
TCTGCAACTTCTGCCTCGCTTCCAAAATTGGCAATCTGATCCTTGAGGATTGCTGAAATTTCAGCAGCACGAATATCCATCACGCTACACCCTTCATTGCGGCTTCTAGCCGGTTGAGTTTAGTTTTTACTGACGTATCAAATAAACGCGATCCGATACGCACGATGAGACCGCCCATCAATGCAGGATCAACCCGCATTTCAAGCGATATATTCTTTGAGCCTGCTAATGCAGAAACAGTTGCCTCGACCGCTTTCTGGCGGCTTTTATCTAAGGCAATAGCAGAAACAACCTCTGCTGAGATCTGGCCATTGCGGCGTGCGACCTCATTAATGAAAGCCTGAATAATTTGTGGCAGCACAAATAAACGGCCATTTTCGGCAACCGCGCCAACAAATTTCTGGGTTAGCTCATGTGCACCAGCTTTACTCAGAACCGCAACAATGGCGTTCATCTGCTCACCTCTGGCATAAATAGGTGAGGCCACAACAGATGCAAGCTCAGCATTTTCGGCAAGTAATGTTTTTAAAGTTGTCAGATTATCTAGAACCGTATCTGTTGCTTTTGATTCAACAGACAGATCATAGAGAGCGCCGGCATAACGCCCAGCAAGACCTTTTTCACTAGAACTCACGTTTGCAACCCTCGTCTTTAAAACGCGCTGAACAGATAGGTAGCAATTTTCTGGCTTTGTTAAGACACGCAAAAACCTTTGCCCATCCTCAGCCTGCTTTATCGTTATATCAGCATTGAATTATCCACGATGGGAGTTATCACACCCCTACCAGAAAGGCAAGTCTGTGCGGGTCAAAAAAAGCCCCTGCGGCAATAAATCCCATAAATTTTCGAAAGCGCCTGAATTAAACGTTTTTTCTGCCAGATAACCTTGCACCAAAACTCTCAAAAAAATTTTACAGGAAGCTATAGGGGTCAATATCACAGACAACACGCACCTGTCCAGGAAGCCGAACCTTATCCAGCCATTCTGTGATGATTTTCTGCAAGGCAACCGTTTTTTCTGCCCGCACCAGAAAACGAATACGATGGGCGCCTCTTATCCGGCTCAAAGGGGCAGGAGCAGGACCAAAAACATCTACCCCATGATAGGCAGGGCACGCAGCAGCCAGCCCTTCCACTGCTGCCTCTAATAACGATAAATCTCGACTACTTAAGATAAGGGCAGCCAGTCTGCCAAAGGGCGGCATTGCCGCAGCTTGGCGTGCATCTGCTTCTGCTTGCATGAATTGGTCACGCGCAGCAACTGGATTATCAAGATGCATTTTGGATAAGGCATCAAGCACTGGATGGGTGGGCTGAAAGGTCTGAATAAGGGCACGGCCTTTTTGCTTGGCACGACCACTACGCCCTGCTACTTGCCATAAAAGCTGATAGGTGCGCTCTGCAGCGCGCAAATCCCCGCCGCCAATCCCTAAATCAGCATCGACCACCCCAACAAGAGTCAATTGGGGGAAATCATGACCCTTGGCAGCCATTTGTGTGCCTATAATGATATCTGTTTCACCTGTTTCAACGGCCTTGAAGAACGCTTCAGCATCTGATGCCGAACGCACCGTATCACTAGAGAGAATAGCAATGCCTGCATCTGGAAATAGCATACGCACCTCTTCTTCTAGCCGTTCGACACCTGGACCGACCGCGCGCAAACTGTCAGCCTCTTCACAAGCTGGACATTGCTGTGATAAGGGCTGGCTGATTCCGCAAAAGTGACATTGCACACGGCCCGCTAGCCGATGTGTGACCAGCAGAGAATCACATTGATGACACGCTAGCCGATGTCCACAAGAAGAACATAAAGTTACTGGCGCGTAGCCACGGCGGTTCAGAAATAGCAGGCTTTGCTGACCCGCTTCCAGCGTTGCCTTCAGCGCTTCTTGTAAATCTGGGGACAACCAATGTCCGCGCGGTGGCCGTGATAGACGCATGTCCACTAGCTTCACCTCAGGCAGGCTAGCCTGTCCAAACCGGCTACTTAAGATATGCTGATGCCAATCTTTATGACCAGCCTCGTCTTGGCGCGCTGCACCTGCATTAACCCAGCTTTCAAGCGACGGCGTTGCACTGGCCAGCAAGATAGGAATATCTGATATTTTTGCGCGTAGCAGCGCCATATCCCTTGCTTGATAGGCCGTCATATCTTCTTGTTTATAGCTTGCATCATGCTCTTCATCGACAATGATGAGGCCAAGTTTGGAAAAGGGCAGAAACAGCGCTGAGCGGGCGCCTGCAACAATCAAAGGCTGACCTTCTGCAACTTGCCGCCAAAGCGTGCGCCGCTTTGCATTGGTAACAGAGGAATGCCACAAGGCGGGTCGAAAGCCAAAGCGTTTTTCAAACCGGTCTTGCCAAGCTCTGGTCAGCGCAATTTCTGGTAGCAGGATAAGCACTTGACGCCCGGTTGCGGCCACGCGCGCCACACTGTCAAAATAAACCTCTGTCTTGCCTGAGCCTGTAACCCCATCAAGCAGATGGACAGAAAACTGCTCATCCCCCTTAGCGGCAATCGCATCTGCCACCTGTTGCTGCTCGTCACTTAAGGTAAAGCTCTTGCGCGCTTGTTTCAATTGCTCCGGTGATAGCGTTGGCGCCCTATTGCCGCGAACAGCCATTTGTTTATCTAGCAACCCAGATTTATGCATAGCCGTGATAACGCCGCTAGATACACCTGTCTCGCGCGCGATTTCGGTAGCACTAAGTGGTGGTACCATTTTTAGGAAATCACAAACACGCTGCCTTTGCGGGGTTAGCCGGACATCCGCTAAGGGGAATTCTGGCAGTGTAAATACTGGCTGTTCAGGTGGCGGTAATAATGCTTCTGGCGTATTCAGCAGCAAGCGCATGACTGAGCCAAAAGGCGCTAGGGTCCAGCGTGATACTTGTTTCAGGAATTTCAGGGTCTGGGCATCTAATGGCGGCACATCTGCCAGCATCACAACTGGTTTTAATTTTTCTGCCGCTAGCTGGCTTGTGTCACTGGCATCCATAACCAGACCCCAAACATGGCGCGTACCTAGCGGGATTTGAACAATAGAGCCAACCGGCGCACCGATTGCAGGGCCTGCCAGATAATCATATATCAGCACCTCGCCGCGCTGTTGCGGCACTGGTACAGCAATTTTCAGGACAGCCTGCCTATCAGAAACCACCATCACCGCTGCCCCCAAAGCCACGATTCTGTCATCAGATATCTGTTAAGATGCGATATGATTTGCCGCCCCCCTTTGCCGCTTTTTATATTGCCATAGCCAATCTGCAACAAGTACAGTAAACACCAGTTATCCTATCTGATTATCTGAGCGCAGAGCCAAGCTGGATGCAACGGGAAAACTAAGAAAGCCTGAAACTTAAAAAAGCCAAAAGCAGAGTGAGCCAGAAACTTAAAAGAGCCAGAAACAGAAAGAGATAGGCGAGATGAAAATATTTCTAGATACAGCCGATGTAAAGCAAATTGAAGTTTTGTTGGAAACCGGCATGATCGACGGGGTGACAACCAATCCGTCATTAATAGCCAAATCAGGCGGTGATATTAAAGAAACTATCGCTGCAATTTGCGATATAGTTGATGGCCCAGTTAGTGCAGAAGTAACAGCAACCGATGTTAAAGGCATGTTGGCAGAAGCTGATGTTTTAAGTGCTATTGGCCCGCAAGTCACCATCAAAGTACCCCTAACAAAAGAGGGGCTTATTGTCTGTAAACAGCTTTCTGCACGCGATATTATGGTGAATGTAACTTTATGCTTCTCAGCAGGACAAGCATTGCTGGCAGCCAAAGCAGGTGCAACCTTTATCTCTCCTTTTGTTGGCAGGCTAGATGATTTAGGCGCGGATGGGATGAACCTTATCGCCGATATTTGCACCATTTATGATCATTATGATTTTGCCACTGAAGTTCTGGTGGCCTCAGCACGCCATCCGCAGCATGTAGTAGATGCCGCTCTGATCGGCGCTGATGTTATCACCCTGCCACCATCTATTATCGACCAGCTTTACAAGCATCCCTTGACCGATAAAGGGCTGGCAGCTTTCCTAGAGGATTGGAAGCAAACTGGACAATCTATTCTTTGATAGAAACTTTGGATTTAAAATATAAGGGCAAATAGCTTATGAGCGGTGAACTCGATGAGAAGGATGTTTTAAGTTTTATCGAATCACGACCAGATTTTCTGGAAACCCATTTTGGGCAAGGGGGTTCTGGTTTCAGCCCAAATTTGATCGATGCTACCGGAAAAATTGCTGCTAATGCGCGCGAAGAAGCACGCCGCCTATCTCAGGCAAATCAGTCTCTGCTGGATGCAGCGGCAACAAATATGTTGCATTGGCAGGCACTGCATCACGCCACATTAGGCTTTCTTGCTTGCAATGATTTAACCAGCTTTGCCCAGATGCTGGATGAAGAATTACCTGTGATTTTCGGGCTTGCAGGCGCGCGCTTGCTGATGCCAGAACAAAGCGCTATCCCGCAAGCAGAAGAATTAGGGTTTCTGGTATTGGCTGCAGATGAGATCAGCCAGCTGCTTGCTGCCGGCTCTATTTATCTAGGCCCTGCAAAAGGTAGTGGATTATTTTCAACGCCTGTTGCCAGTATGGCCGCTATTGCCCTGCCAGACCAACTGCCGCCCCCAATAGCCGGTTCTGCACTGGTGCTAGCTGGGCGTGATGAAGCCAGCTTTACCCCTGAGCAGGGTCAGACCCTGCTGACCAATTTAGCCGAGATTGCTGGGGTATGTTTACTGGCCAGATTAGAGACCGGATGAAGAGTACCAACAGCGCCGCATTAGAGACAAAATGGCTATCGCACTGGTTTGACTGGCTGCGTTCTGAGCGCGGATATGGCGAAAATACGCTAGCCGCTTATGAACGGGACTTAGGAATATTTTTTCATTTTCTAGCGAATGAGGGCGTTTTGGCTCCTCGCCTGACACGTCAGGATTTTCGTGCCTTTCTAGCTGGGGAGCAGGCCAAAGGGCTCGCACGAACAACATTAGCACGAAGGGTCTCGTCTATTCGAAGCTTTTATCGGTTTTGTGACCGGCGCGGCTATTTCAGCCTTGCAGATCTAAGCTGGATGAAAGCACCAAAGACGCCGCGTGCCCTGCCAAAATCAGTATCAACAACAGATATGGAAATGGTGTTAAAGGCGGTGAAGCCATCTGATTCCCCTACTTGGCAGCAGCAACGTGATTATGCGCTGTTAATGTTATTATATGGATCTGGTCTGCGTATATCAGAAGCGCTGAGCTTGCGCGCAAGTCAGGTGCCTCTGGGTGACTGGCTGCAAATAACTGGCAAGGGCGGAAAAATGCGTGATATTCCTATCCTTGAGGCGGTGCGCGAAGCCATACAAGAAGCCGGAGATAGCTGCCCGTTTCAACCACATGGGGAAGAGGCTTTTTTTCGATCTGCCCGCAATGCGCCCTTAAATGCCCGCGCGGTTCAAAGATTGTTAGAGCGCCTTCGATTGGAGCTTGGTCTGCCTTCGCATACCACGCCGCATGCGCTACGTCATGCCTTTGCCACACATTTGCTAGCAGGGGGAGGCGATTTGCGCGCTATCCAACAATTACTTGGACATGCCAGCCTATCAACAACCCAGCGTTATACAGATATAGATGAGAAAAGGCTAATTGACCTGCATAAGGAAATTCATCCCCGCAGTGGCATTAACCGCTAGCAGGTTTCATAACGCATCTGCCGTAAATGTTAAAAAATTCCTAGATATGTATGGCCCGGCCATCCACCGCAAGAGCCGCTTCTTTAACCGCTTCGCTCATGGTCGGATGACCATGACAGGTTCGTGCAATATCTTCTGCACTTGCCCCAAACGCCATAGCAGCAGCAATTTCATGAATTAATGTGCCAGCCTCATGGGCGATAATATGACAGCCCAAAACCCTATCTGTTTCCGCATCTGCCAAAATTTTAACAAAGCCATCTGTATGGCCTGTAGCTTTTGCGCGGCTGTTGGCCAAAAACGGAAATACGCCCTTATTATAGGCTATGCCCTTTTCCTTTAGAACTTCTTCGGAGGCGCCAATGGTTGCGATTTCAGGGGCGGTATAGACAATGCCAGGCACCAGATCGTAATCCACATGCCCAGACTGGCCAGCCATAATTTCAACTGCAGCAACCCCGTCTTCTTCAGCCTTATGTGCCAGCATTGGCCCTGGAATAACATCCCCTACAGCAAATATGCCTTCGATATTGGTTTCAAAATCTTCATCAACCTTAATTTGGCCACGTTCTGTTAGCGCCACACCTAACGCCTCTAGCCCCAGCCCATCTGTGTTAGGGCGTCGCCCAACAGCAACAAGCGCAATATCACATTTTAAGTTTTTTTCTTCATTTGTCTTTGCATCAGCAATAGTTAGCGTAACACCTGTCTTGCTTGCCTTGGCAGATTTAACGGCTGTGCCAAGGTGAAAATTTAATCCCTGTTTGGTCATCATAGCTTTGAATTTATTCGCAACATCCAAATCCATGCCCGGCAAAATGCGCGGTAAATATTCTACCACCTCAACCTTAGCTCCTAAACGCGCCCAAACCGTTCCCATTTCAAGGCCAATATAACCAGCACCAATAACCACGAGTGATTTTGGAACTTTTGAAAGGGCTAGCGCACCTGTGGAAGAGACAATCTGCTTCTCATCTATTTCAATATTTGGCAGAGAAGCTGGCTCTGAGCCAGTGGCAATTAAGATTTTGTCCGCACTATAGCTTTTCTTATCTTTGCCTGAAGTTACCTCAACAACCCCGTCACCTTTTAACATCGCATTTCCGGTAAGACGGGTGACTTTGTTTTTCTTAAACAGATGATCAATCCCGCCCGTCAGGCCAGAGACAATCTTATCTTTCGAAGCCATCATCGCAGACAGATCAAGCTTTACCGCACCAACAGAAACGCCCAAATCGCCAAGCTTACCAGAAGCGGCATCTTCATATTTCTCAGACGCATTCAACAGCGCCTTAGATGGAATACATCCCACGTTCAGACAAGTACCACCAAGCGTGTCACGCTTATCTACACAAGCGACATTCATACCCAACTGGGCTGCACGAATAGACGCCACATAGCCAGCTGGCCCGCCGCCAATGACAATTAAATCAAAAGACGCTTCAGACATATTCCCTCTCCTTTGCGACACCTATTCTTGTAACAATGCAGATAGTTAATTAGACGCCAAGCAGGAGGCGACGTGGATCTTCGATAGAATCTTTTACCCGAACCAAGAAAGATACCGCCTCACGGCCATCGATGATCCGATGATCATAAGATAGCGCAAGATACATCATTGGGCGCACTTCAACTTTATCCCCTATTGCGATAGGCCGTTTCTGGATCTTATGCATCCCCAGAATACCGCTTTGTGGTGGGTTCAAAATTGGCGTTGACATCAATGAGCCATAGACACCGCCATTTGAAATTGTAAAGCTGCCACCAGCCATATCAGCAGGTGTTAATTTACCGTCGCGAGCGCGAATACCATAATCTGTTACCTGCTTTTCAATATCGGCTAGCGATAAATCTTGAGCATCACGCACAACCGGCACCACCAACCCCTGTGGGGTGCCGACCGCAACACCAATATTGTAGAAATTCTTGTAGATTATATCATCGCCATGAATTTCTGCATTTACAGCCGGGAATTCCTGAAGGCCGCGAATCACCGCACGTACAAAAAAGCCCATAAAGCCAAGACGGGCACCATGCTGCTTTTCAAAATCATCTTTATATTCCGAGCGTAGTGCCATCACCGCGCTCATATCCACCTCATTAAAGGTTGTCAGCATCGCCGCAGTGTTCTGTGCCTCTTTTAGACGACCAGCGATCATTCGGCGCAAGCGCGACATCGGCACCCGCTCTTCACGAGCATCACTTGCCCGCGGGCCAGCTTTTGCTGGTGCTGGAGCAGATGAAGCTGCCGCCATTTTTGCAGAACCGCTTGCGATTGCTTTTTGTACATCTGCTTTGGTCAGGCGACCATCTTTACCTGTGCCAGAAATCGCGCCAGGGTTTAAATTATTTTCCTCTACCAGCTTACGAACCGCAGGCGATAGCACCGCAGCAGCAGCAGATGGTGCAGGAGCAGGTGCAGAAGCAGGTGCTGAGGCGGGAGTTGGCGAGGCTGCTTCTGGCGCGCTCGCTGCCGGATTATTTACTGCCGGATTATTTGCTGCCGGATTTACTGCCGGCTTTGAAGCGGGTGTTGATGTGGCCGCTGCCCCTTCTTCGACCATCCCTAGCAAGGCACCCACTTCCACAGTAGCGCCTTCGCTTGCAACAATATCAGACAGCACACCATTTACAGGTGACGGCACTTCAAGGGTAACCTTATCTGTTTCCAACTCAACAATCGCTTCATCTGCCGCGACCGCTTCACCAGCGCCCTTCATCCATTTAGCAACCGTTGCCTCAACAACTGATTCGCCCAGAACTGGTACTTTAATTTCAACAGCCATATTCTGTGTTCTCCCCGTATTATGCGCTCTAATTGAATTAATCCCTGCGCAAAGATGTTTGCCTTAATCTGTTATGTGTCTATTCAGCAGCGATGCTAGCTTTTCCTGTGCTCAGCGCGCCATCCACCAGCGCTTCTTGCTCAGCACGGTGGCGGCTAGCTGACCCCGTCGCAGGCGATGCAGCTTCTTTTCTGCCTGCATAGATAGGGCGGTTTGCGGACATGCCCACTGCTTCCATCACCGCTTCTAGATAATCCCGCACAAATGTCCAGCTGCCCATATTTTTTGGCTCTTCCTGACACCAGACAAGCTCTGCATTAGGTGTTTTCTTCAACATCTCTGTCAGGGTGCGTTCTGGGAAAGGATATAGCTGTTCAACACGCAATATCTTTACATTCTCAATGCCGCGCGCCTTCCTAGCTTCGGCAATATCGTAATACACCTTGCCAGAACATAGAACAACACGCTCAACATTCTTATCCTTAATAGTGTTATCTACTTCATCTAGAATTCGGTGGAAGGACGTGCCTTCGGCCATGTCAGATAATTTAGACACGCACCCCTTATGGCGTAACAAGGATTTCGGTGTCATCACAATTAACGGCTTTCTGAAATCGCGATGCAGTTGGCGGCGAAGCGCATGGAAATAATTAGCAGGGGTGGAGCAATAAACCACTTGCATATTATCTTCTGCACAAAGCTGCAGATAGCGCTCAAGCCGGGCAGATGAATGTTCAGGACCTTGCCCCTCATAGCCATGTGGCAAAAGCAAAACCAGACCGTTCATACGCAGCCATTTTGCTTCACCAGAACAAATAAACTGGTCAATAACAACCTGTGCGCCATTGGCAAAATCACCAAATTGAGCTTCCCACATTACCAACGCATTAGGCTCTGCTTGGGCAAAGCCATACTCAAACCCCATCACCGAAGCTTCGGAAAGCGGAGAGTCGATAACATCAAATTGTGCTTGTGTATCTGATAAATTAGAAAGTGGCACATAACGCTGTTCGCTATTTTGATCAACAAACACCGCATGGCGCTGACTAAAGGTACCACGGCAGCTATCCTGACCAGATAGGCGTACCTTGTGACCCTCCATAAGCAGCGAGCCAAAAGCCAAATGCTCTGCAGTTGCCCAATCAATATTCTCGCCTGCTTCAATGGCTGTTTTGCGCGCGCCAACCACCCGCTTCAGCTTATTGTGAACCGTTAAATTATCCGGAATAGTGGTCATCACCTCACCGACATGCAGCAGTATATCCTTTGAACAGGAAGTCTGGCCGCGCCTGTCATCACCCGACGCAACTGTCAGGCCTGCCCACTGGCCTTCCAGCCAGTCTGCTTTATTCGGCTTGAAGGTCATACCAGCTTCAAATTCTTCATTTAAGTGCTGGTTATGGTCAGCAAAAATTTGCTCGGCACGCTCAGCACTTATCACCCGTTCATTAACCAGCTGGCGCGCATAAAGCTCTCTGGTCGTAGGCTGTTGGGCAATTTGGCGATACATTTGTGGCTGGGTGAATGACGGCTCATCCCCTTCATTATGACCAAACCGGCGATAGCAGAACATATCCAAAACAACATCACACCCAAAGGTCTGGCGAAATTCTACAGCAATTCGCGCCGCATGCACCACCGCCTCAGGATCATCCCCGTTCACGTGGAAAATTGGCGACATTACCATTTTCGCCACATCGGTTGGATAAGGTGAGGAGCGTGAATAAGCAGGGCTGGTGGTAAAACCAATTTGGTTATTCACAATGATATGAATAGTTCCGCCAGTACGATAACCGCGTAAATCCGAAAAGGCGAAAGTTTCTGCAACCACACCTTGTCCAGCAAAGGCAGCATCACCATGCAACAATATACCTAAGACTTTAGTGTTATCTGTGTCATTGGCTTGCTCTTGTTTCGCGCGCACACGCCCCACAACAACCGGGTCAACAATTTCCAGATGCGATGGGTTAGGTGACAAGCTTAGATGAATTTCATTGTCATCAAAATGGCGGTCAGCAGACGCACCCATGTGATATTTCACATCTCCAGACCCCCCAACTTCCTCTGGGTTAGAAGGATTCCCCAAAAATTCAGAGATGATGGCGCGGAACGGCTTATCCATTACATTATGCAAGATATTTAGCCGGCCTCTATGCGGCATGCCGATTACCACTTCTCTCAGGCCCATTTGCCCGCCCCGCTTTAGAATCTGTTCTAGTGCCGGCACCAGGGCTTCGCCGCCGTCTAAGCCAAAACGTTTTGTGCCAATATATTTTTTATGCAAAAACTGCTCAAACCCTTCAGCCGCGACTAACTTTTCATAAATCGCGATTTTACCGCGTTCGGTAAATTCAGTGCGATTGCCTATCGCTTCAATACGCTCCTGTATCCAAGCCTTTTGGTTTGGATCCTGAATATGCATAAATTCCACACCAATGGTTGCGCAATAGGTGCGCCGCAACACATCCAAAATTTCATTCAAGGTCGCCGTTTCCAGACCCAGCACATGATTGATAAAAATTGGACGGTCATAATCTTCTGGACCAAAGCCATAGGTGGCTGGATCTAGCTCTGGATGAATTTCTTCTTCCTGGAGATTAAGGGGGTCAAGCTGGGCCAGTAAATGCCCGCGGATACGATAGGCGCGTACAAGCATGATAGCCCGCAAACTATCCAAGGTGGCAGAACGCAAATCGCCAGCCATCAGGTCACGGTCGCCGGTAATTCCCTTGGCAACCGCTTTTATAGATGCCTCAGGGTCGTGTGCACCAACTATCTGGGTTGGATTATTGCCCCAATCTGGCTGGTATTCTGGCTCGCTAGCCAGCGCCCCGATAGATTGAAACCATTCCGCCCATTCTGGGTCAACATTGCCTGGATTTGCTGACCATGCTTTGTGCATCTCAGCAATAAAAACTGCATTAGCTCCTGACAGAAAACTTGAATCCATCCCTAAACTCCGCCCCCAATTTAAAAACCTACCCGAAAACGATATATTTCAACTGTTCTGCGAGTATCACCTTATTTGACTTCAAAGAGCAAGCGAGGCCTTAAATAAAGACTTGCCATGCTTAACCGCTTTCCAGCCTATTAAAACGCTTCTATGGCTTGCTGCAACGCTTCACCAAGCTGTGAAGGCGAGCGCGCCATCACAAAACCAGCTTTTTCCATTGCTGCAATTTTATCCACGGCTGCGCCGCTACCCCCTGCAACAATCGCCCCAGCATGCCCCATCCGGCGTCCCGGCGGTGCGGTCTGGCCTGCAATGAAACCAGCAATCGGCTTTTTATTTGAGTGGGCTGCGTAAAATTCTGCCGCTTCTTCTTCTGCAGAACCACCAATTTCACCAATCATAACAATTGATTCTGTGCCTTCATCAGATAAAAACATATCCAGACAATCAATAAAATTTGTGCCATTTACAGGGTCGCCGCCAATACCGATACAGGTAGATTGGCCAAGACCAATAGCCGTGGTTTGTGCCACTGCTTCATAGGTCAGCGTACCAGAGCGTGAAACAATCCCGACACTACCAGTCTTATGAATATGACCCGGCATAATGCCGATTTTGCATCCCCCCGGCGTAATAATGCCAGGGCAATTAGGTCCGATAAGACGGCTGGCAGAACCTTCTAAGGCCCGCTTTACCTCAACCATATCCTTTACCGGAATCCCTTCGGTAATACACACAATTAGCGGCATTTCTGCGTCGATGGCTTCCAGAATAGAATCAGCAGCAAATGGCGGCGGCACATAAATTACAGAAGCATTTGCACCTGTTTTGGCACGGGCATCAGCAACGGTGTTAAAAACCGGCAAATCAAGATGCGTTTGCCCGCCCTTACCTGGGGTAACCCCGCCAACCATCTGGGTGCCATAATCAATAGCTTGCTGGCTGTGAAAAGTGCCTTGCGCACCCGTAAAGCCCTGACAGATAACCTTGGTATTTTTATCAACAAGAACAGCCATTATCTTTATTCCCCTTTCACCGCAGAGACTATTTTCTTTGCAGCGTCACCTAAATTATCTGCAGCGATAATATCCAGACCAGATGCGGCCATAATCTCTTTACCCTTTTCAACATTCGTGCCTTCAAGGCGTACTACCAGCGGCTTGGTTAGCCCCAATGTTCTGGCCGCTTCAACCACCCCTTCGGCGATAACATCACAGCGCATAATACCGCCGAAAATATTAACCAAAATACCATCAACATTGGCATCAGACAGAATGATTTTAAAAGCTTCTGTCACGCGCTCCGTTGTTGCACTGCCGCCAACATCTAAGAAATTGGCTGGCTCACCGCCTTCTAGCTTGATGATGTCCATTGTTGCCATGGCAAGACCGGCACCATTAACCATACAGCCAATGCTGCCATCCAGCTTGATATAGTTTAGATCAAATTCAGACGCTTTGACCTCACTTGGATCCTCTTCACTTAAATCGCGCAAAGCCAGCACATCTTTCTGGCGGAACAGGGCATTATCATCAAAGCCCATCTTTGCATCCAGTGCCAGAAGATCGCCGTCACCAGTAACCACCAGCGGATTAATTTCCAAAAGGGAAGCATCGCGTTCAATAAAGGCTTTATAGATACCTGCCAGAAAACCACCTGCCTGTTTAGCCGTTGCGCCTTCTAGCTGGAGGGCATTGGCGATGCGGCGCACATGGTGCGGCTTCAACCCTGTTGCCGGGTCAATAGATACGGTAATGATACGCTCCGGTGTTTCCGCAGCAACCGCCTCAATATCCATACCGCCTTCGGTTGAAGCGATAACAGTCACGCGGCTAGATACACGGTCCACCAGCATAGACAGATAGAGCTCACGTCCAATATCACATCCCTGTTCAATGTAAAGGCGCTGAACTTCTTTGCCTGCGGGACCTGTTTGATGTGTTACCAGCACAGAGCCAAGCAATCTTTGTGCTTCACTACGCACTTCATCGATGCTCTTAACAACTTTTACACCGCCTGCTTTCCCGCGGCCACCTGCATGAATTTGGGCTTTTACAACCGTTACTGCACCATCTAGCTTTTCTGCCGCAGCAACCGCTTCCTCAACATTAAAGGCCGGAAACCCTAACGGGACATTGACACCATAATCGCGCAACAGGGATTTTGCCTGATGTTCATGTATATTCATAAATTTACTCCCCCAAACTCAAAAACTTAGCTTCGTTAAAAACCTTATCAGGCTAGCGCCAATACGCTAGAGCCAGATGTGAAAAACGGATCTATTCGACCCGTTCAACTATCTCATTTAATGCCCGTACAGCAGCTATGGAATGATCAAACATGGCTTGTTCGTCAGCATCCATGGCGATCTCAACAACACGTTCCACACCGCCACTACCAATAATTACCGGCACGCCAACATACAGCCCATCAAGGCCATAGGCATTTTCAACAAAGGCCGCACATGGCAACAACCGCTTTTTATCTTTAAGATAAGCATCTGCCATTTGAATAGCTGAAGAGGCAGGCGCATAAAAAGCAGACCCTGTTTTCAACAAGCCAACAATCTCGGCCCCGCCATCGCGCGTGCGCTGAACAATGGCATCAATTTTATCCTGTGTAGACCAACCCATTTTAACCAAATCTGGAACTGGAATACCGGCAACAGTAGAATAGCGCACCAACGGCACCATTGTATCGCCATGTCCGCCCAATACAAAGGCGCTAACATCTTCCACTGAAACCTGGAATTCTTCTGCCAGAAAATAGCGAAAACGTGCGCTATCCAACACCCCTGCCATACCAACAACATGGCTAGCAGGCAGACCAGAAGCACGTTGCAATACGCCAACCATCGCATCTAGCGGGTTGGTGATACAAATAACAAATGCATTTGGGCAGTTTGCCTTAATGCCTTCACCGACTTGCGTCATCACCTTGGTGTTGATACCGACCAGATCATCGCGGCTCATCCCAGGCTTGCGCGGCACGCCAGCAGTAACAATGACTACATCCGCACCTGCAAGGTCAGCATAGTCATTCGCACCAACCACATTTGCATCAAACCCTTCGATAGCGCTAGCTTGGGCAATATCCAGTGCCTTGCCCTGCGGAATCCCCTCCGCAATATCAAAAAGGACGATATCGCCCAATTCTTTTAGGCCTGCGAGAAGAGCTAGAGTGCCACCAATATTTCCCGCACCGATCAGCGCAATTTTATTCCGTGCCATCGAAAAAGTTCCTTCAACTTCGGTTTAAATAATTTTGAGGCACAGCTTATTTCTTGGATAAAAATTTACCATTCCCCCGCTTTTCGGTTTAACGAATTTACCCTTTTTTAGCAAGGGTAACATCAGGTGATTTTTACCAATTAATGCGGATATGAGAAAAAAGACCTTACCCATAATTTACGCTAGCGCGGTCAAGCCTCAGCCCGCATCCCTCTTAGCTGCGCCATTTCTTGTAAGCGTGAACGGGTTCGCGCAAACTCAAACGCCCATTGGCCGCCTGTATAGATTTGATCTTGCGGGGCAGCTGCGCTGGTAATGATAAAACGGCCACGATCATATAATGCATCTACAAGCCACATAAAACGCCGTGCCTCATTTTGTTCAGCGTCACCCAGCACAGGAATATCGCGTAACATCATCCCGGCAAATCGGTCAGCTAGCACCAAATAGTCGCGCGCGCCAAGGGTGGTACGGCACATATCATCAAAATGCACATCTACCAGATCGCCAGCAACTTTCCTGAAAGTCAGGCTGCGGCCAGCTACCATAATTACTTCCTCAAGAAGCGGTGCATCATCTGACAGACGCACAAATAGGCTATCTAATTGCATATCTAGCGCGCCTTTATCTTGCGGGCTGGCTGGTGCTGCCAAAACATGCCAACTTGAGACTGTTTGCAGAACCCGGCTGCGCCAATCTACCCCCTCGCCAATATGATGAATATTCATCCGCTGTTTCAAGCTAGCAATAAAGGGCAGAAATCTATCCCGGTGAAGACCGTTAAGATAGAGGTCCTCCGGCAATCTGTTAGAAGTTGTAACAAGGATCATGCCGCGTGCCCATAAGGCATCAAAAAGCCGTTTGATTATCATCGCATCGGCAATATCGCGCACTTCCATTTCATCAAAACAGACAATATGGCCGGGTGCGAGCAGCATATCTGCTGCCGCATCTATCGGATCATCTACCCCTTGCATGCGCGCACTTTGAATAGCATCCTGAGCGGCAACCATAAAATCATGGAAATGAAAACGCTGCAAATTAGTGGCTGGAATAGACTTTGCGAACAAATCCATCAACATGGTTTTACCGCGACCCACCCCGCCATAAAGATAGACGCCTTTGGGGGCCGGCATATAATCGGTTTTCTTGCGGCCAAATAGCCGGCCAACAAGCCCATTATCATTCGTGTTTGATGGTGCGCGCTTCAGAAGAATTCCAGACTGCTGAAGGGTGATGAAAAGCGCATCTAGATGCTGAACAGCGGCATGTTGTCCGTCATCAGCAGACAGCTTGTCCTCGGCAAGAAGCGTCTGATAATGCTGGTCTGGCGAGGGTGGCACGCTGGCTTTTCCTATTTAATGTTGGATAGGGGAACCTAGCCTTGTCTTTGTACCATCAGTTTTTTAATCTCGCCAATTGCCTTGCCCGGGTTCAGCCCCTTTGGACAGGTTTTTGCACAATTCATAATCGTATGACAACGATAGAGACGGAACGGGTCTTCAAGTGCGTCCAAACGCTCGCCTGTAAATTCATCGCGGCTATCAGCTATCCAGCGATAGGCTTGCAACAGCACAGCTGGACCTAAATAACGGTCTCCATTCCACCAGTAAGATGGACAAGAGGTCGTGCAGCTAAAGCATAATACACATTCCCATAATCCATCTAGCTCGTCACGCTCAGCAGGTGATTGCTTACGCTCGCGCCCCTCTGGATCAGGGGTTTCAGTTTTCAGCCATGGCTCAACAGAAGTAAGCTGGGCATAGGCATGGGTTAGATCTGGCACCAAGTCTTTAACTACAGGCATATGCGGTAACGGGTAGATATTAACCTCGCCCTTAACCTCATCAATAGCCTTCAAGCAAGCTAGCGTATTGCCGCCATCCACATTCATCGAACAGGACCCGCAAATCCCCTCACGGCAGGAACGCCGGAAAGTTAGGCCAGAATCCACCTCATTTTTGATCTTTATGAGCGCGTCCAGCACCATAGGACCGCAATCATCTAGGTCGACTTCATAGCTATCAATACGCGGGTTTTCATCATCGTCTGGGGACCAGCGATAAATATTAAAGGTCTTCGTGCGACTGGCCGTATCTGGCGCCGCGTGATGATTACCTTTGGAAACCTTTGAATTTTCTGGCAAACTAAATTGTGCCATGTTTGATAACTCCCCTCGGCTCGATCCTCTGCCTGACGCTAACTAGTATACGCGAGCTACCGGCGGTACCGGTTGAACCTCATTGGTCAGCGTATTCATATTCACATCGCGGTAGCCTAGCTCTGAGCGGTTCTTTTCGTCCAGCCACATTACCGTATGCTTCATCCAATTTTCATCATCACGATCTGGATAATCTTCATGCGCATGCGCGCCGCGCGATTCTGTCCGCTGATGTGCTGAGCGAACCGTTACCAGTGCTTGGCTCATCAGATTTTCAAGCTCCAACGCTTCGATAAGGTCAGTATTCCAAACCAGCGAGCGATCTTGAATGCCAAGGTCGCCCATGCTTCCAGCGATCTCATCCATGGATTTCACGCCTTCATCTAAGCTAGATCCAGAACGGAAAACAGCGGCATATTTCTGCATCGCGCGCTGCATATCCAGCCGCAATGCACCCACTTTTTCCTTACCTTTCGCATGGCGCATTCTGTCCAAACGCTCAATTGCTTTATCTGTTGATTCTTGGCTTGGCGGGGCTAGGGTCGCACCAGGGGTTAACACCTCTGAGGCGCGCTGCGCGGCTGCCCGGCCAAATACGACAATATCCAGAAGCGAGTTTGTACCTAGACGGTTTGCGCCATGAACAGAAACGCAAGCTGCCTCACCAATGGCCATTAGCCCATGCGCAACCCGATTCGGATCGTCCTTGGTCGGCGACAGCACTTCGCCATGATAATTAGTTGGAATGCCGCCCATATTATAATGCACAGTTGGCAAAACAGGTATAGGCTCGCGGGTGATATCCACGCCGCAGAAAATCCGCGCAGTCTCAGTAATGCCCGGCAAGCGTTCATGCAAGGTAGCCGCATCAATATGTTCTAGATGCAACAGGATATGATCCTTGTTTGGACCAACGCCGCGCCCTTCATTAATTTCCATCGTCATCGCCCGGCTAACCACATCACGACTCGCCAGATCCTTAGCCGTTGGTGCATAGCGTTCCATAAAACGCTCCCCTTCGGAATTGGTCAGGTAACCGCCTTCACCCCGCGCGCCCTCTGTTATCAGCACGCCAGCGCCATAAACACCGGTTGGATGGAACTGCACAAACTCCATATCTTGCAACGGCAGACCCGCACGCAAGGCCATCGCATTGCCATCGCCCGTACAGGTGTGCGCAGAAGTACAAGAGAAATAAACCCGTCCATAACCGCCTGTTGCCAGCACAGTGCGCTGACCAAGGAAGCGGTGCAGAGAGCCATCTTCCATCGACAGCGCCAAAATACCTTGGCAAGCACCATTATCATCCATGATCAGGTCAATAGCGTAATATTCGACAAAAAATTCAGCCTTGTGGCGTAGGCATTGCTGATACAATGTATGCAAAATCGCATGGCCAGTTCGGTCTGCTGCGGCGCAAGCGCGGCGCGCAATGTTTTTACCGTAATCAAGCGTATGGCCTCCAAAAGGACGCTGATAAATATTACCTTCTTCTGTACGTGAGAACGGCACGCCATAATGTTCCAGCTCAATCACAGACGGAATAGCATTCCGGCACATATATTCAATAGCATCCTGATCACCCAGCCAATCAGAGCCCTTGACGGTATCATACATATGGAATTTCCAGTTATCACCCTCACCCATATTATTGAGCGCTGCACCAATACCGCCCTGTGCAGCAACGGTATGTGAGCGGGTTGGAAAAACTTTGGTGATACAAGCAGTGCGCAACCCAGATGTGGACATGCCAAGCGTTGCTCGCAAGCCAGCCCCGCCAGCCCCAACAACAATCACATCGTAATGATGGTCTGTGATTTCATACGCGCTCATCTTCAACTCTCCACATCAGCCATTTTAACTAGCTGTTTAAACTCTGCCAGCCAGCAAATGCTAACCGATTTCACAAATACTGGCCTATTTCTATCGATGCCGACCCTTAGATATTTATGCTAATTCCTGCCAGTTACCAGTGGCAGGCCAGCAGTTTTTTACAATGCGATTTTCAATAAGCTAAGCACACTTATCGCCCCTAGCAGTATAAGCGCCATCCGAATAGCGATAATCATCGTCAGCCGGACGCCTTCATGGGCTACATAATCTTCTAAAACGACCTGTAATCCCAAAGCGCTATGCCAGAACCCAATCCCGACAAATAAAATAAGAATAGCTGCATTAAAAGGATGTGAAAGCAGGGCCATTGCCCCATCAAAATCTGTACCAGCTAGCATGACCACAAGTGCGCACATCCACGCTGCTAGCCCTACCATGGCAATTGCTGTCAGGCGCTGATGCCACCAATGAGATAGACCTGATTTCGCCGCACCTAGACCTCGTGCCTGTGCTAGCGGTGTTTTCATGTTATTGGATTTCAACATTTAAACGCCCCTTCTTATGCTAGACTATAGACAAGGCCCCAGAGCCCTGCGGTTAGTAGAGCAGCTAGCACCAAAACAGCTTGTCCTGATTTATAAACCGCAGGAATGGTCAAACCAATTACCGCATCCCAGAATAGGTGACGGACCCCATTACAGGCATGATAAAATAAGGCCACACTATAGCCAAATAAAACCAATTGACCCAGCGGGTGCGCAATAATGATTTTTGCAGTCGCAAAGCTTTCCGGTCCATTTGCCAGTGCTACCAGATATAAGGTGAGCAGAAATGTGCCAGAGGACAGGATAATTCCAGTCATACGGTGACTGATAGACATAAGAGCCGGCAATGGCAGGCGATAAACCTGCAAATGCGGCGATAATGGGCGCTGACGTGCCATAGGAATACCACCTTAAAATATGTGTTTTAGCCGAAAAAGCATGATAATTGACCACGTTCCCCCCGCAATCTTCTCGACTATAGCGAAAGGCTGATGCGTAATCAATTTGTCAGCTGAAGATTTTCAGCCCTATGGAATAAAATCCCTATGGAATAAAATGTAGAACAAAACACTGTACATATACACCTGCAACAGTGTAACAGGCGGTATGACAGGAAAAAATGCACAAATTGTAGCACATAAATCCTTTCAGCCCGATATTCTAGCCATACAATCTGCTGTGATGATAGGGGCGGTAGGCAATGATGCAGCGATGCCGGTTTATACCCATTTCAGGCACAAAGCTGCTCGTCTAGATACGGTCAGGCTAGCCGCGCATCCAGGTTTTGGGCCCGGTTTTACCGATATTACAGATGCAAAAGTACTAGCCGCTCTGTTATCCGACTTTGCCAACTTGCAAAAAGACGCTATGCCAAAAGCCGTACAAACTGGATATTTTGGCGCTGCAGATCAAATTTTTCCAGTAGCTGATTTCATCTTAGCCAGCCAGAAAGAAAGCGATATTTTCTATCTGTTTGACCCGGTTCTAGGGGATGCGGGCAAGCTATATGTTGACCAAAATATCGCTGATGCTATGCAGGCAAAGTTGCTACCCCTTGCGAATATCATCACCCCAAACGCGTTTGAGCTTGGCTTGCTTGCAGGCCAGCCTGTTATCAGCCTTGCAGACACTGAAAAAGCAGGGCAGCAAATCCTTAGCCATCAGCCTCGTCTGCAGGCTGTCTTTGCAACCGGCATAAATGCTAGTAGCGGTGCTGGTGAGGGCAAGATTGCAGATATGCTAATAACGCGTGATGCGGCGATCCCGTTTGTGCATGAAAGCAAAGAAAAGGGCATATCAGGTAGTGGTGATGTACTAAGCGCACTGGTACTTGCAAACTACCTTAAAGATAGCGATCTTGCGAAAGCCTGTGGTTCAGCTAGCAAGACCGTTAATCAGATGATCAAGAAGACCAACTCGCCGCTCGGCATTGATGTGGCCAACTTGCTGTGGCAGCTGTCCCCTAGCCAAGAGCTGTAATACAACGCAGGCGCAGCACATTCTCTGTTGATGAATTAGGTATTGAGGGCTAGCGACCACTAAGCCCGCGCGCTACCACCAATTCAGCGATTTGAACTGAATTCAGAGCCGCTCCTTTACGCAAATTATCTGACACGCACCAGAAAACCAGCCCATTTTCTACCGATGGGTCGCGCCGAATACGACTAATATAGACAGCATCTTCTCCTGCGCATTCAATTGGTGTCACATAGCCCTCATCGGCGCGGCGATCAATCACTACCACCCCATCTGCCTCACGCAGGAGCTGGCGTGCTTCTGCTTCACCAATTGGCTTTTCAGTTTCGATAAAGACTGCCTCGCTATGACCAATAAAGACAGGGATGCGCACACAAGTTGCAACAAGCTCGATAGCGGGATCCAGAATCTTCTTGGTTTCCGCTGTCATCTTCCATTCTTCTTTGGTAGCGCCATCATCCATAAACACATCAATATGCGGGATAGCATTAAAGGCGATTTGTTTGGTGAATTTTTCTGGCCGCACCTCATCATTCACAAAAATGCCTTTGGTTTGATTGAACAGCTCATCCATTGCTGGACGCCCTGCACCAGACACCGCCTGATAAGTTGATACCACTACTCTTTTGACATTAAACTTATCATGCAGCGGCTTTAAGGCAACAACCAGCTGGGCGGTAGAGCAATTCGGATTGGCAATAATATTACGCCCACCTTTAGACACCAGAACACCATCTACGGCATCTGCATTCACCTCTGGCACGATAAGCGGGACATCTTCATCCATGCGAAACGCAGAAGAATTATCAATAACAATACATCCTGCTTCGCCAGCTATAGGACCAAATTTTTTAGAAACATCCCCGCCAGCTGAAAACAACGCAATATCGGCTTGCGTAAAATCGAACTTATCCAGAGATTCAATTTTCAGCGTTGTATTCTCGCCATAAGAGACTTCCTTGCCTGAGGAATTTGATGAGGCAAGCGCATAAACCTTGTCCGCAGGGAATTTCCGCTCCGCAAGAGTTTGCAGCATTTCACGCCCAACCGCACCTGTCACGCCAACTACAGCAACACGATATCCCATTTTCAATATTCCTTTATCTTAGCTCAAGCCCGCTTATCTGAATTGCTTATCGGGCGCGTCTGTTCATCGCATCAATGACTGCTTCTGTCATGCCATCTGTGCCGACCTGCTCACAGCCCGGAGCCATAATATCACCTGTCCGTTTGCCAGAAGCAAGTGTATCCGCAACTGCTGCTTCAACAAGATCAGCTTCCTCACCCTGCCCAAATGAATAGCGTAGCATCATAGCAAAGCTCAGGAATTGTGCTAATGGATTGGCCAGATTTTGGCCAGCGATATCCGGAGCTGAGCCGTGAACAGGCTCATACATCGCCTTTGGCAAACCAGTATCCGGGTCAGGCGCTCCAAGCGAGGCTGAAGGAAGCATGCCTAGCGATCCGGTTAGCATCGCTGCACAGTCAGAAAGAAGATCACCAAATAGATTATCGGTTACAATGACATCAAATTGCCGCGGATTACGCACCAGCTGCATCGCACAGTTATCTGCATACATATGAGAGAGCGCAACATCGCCGCCTTCTGCTTTATGTAACGCATTCATTACATCACGCCAAAGCACACCAGACATCATCACATTTGATTTTTCAACTGAGGTAACGCGCCCATCACGTTTGCGTGCCAATTCAAAAGCAACGCGGCCAATTCGTTCGATTTCAGATGTTGAATAAGCATTCGTATCATAGCCTTTTTTCTGGCCATCTGGTAGCTCATCAATACCGCGTGGCTCGGCAAAATAAGAGCCGCCACATAATTCTCGTAAAATCATAATATTCAAGCCAGAGACAATCTCCGGCTTTAGCGTGGATGCTTCTGCTAGCGCATCAAACACAATTGCCGGACGCAAATTAGCAAATAAGTCCATCTCTTTCCGCAACGCCAACAAGCCACGCTCAGGCTTTAAGCTGAAATCCAAATCATCATATTGCGGGCCACCAACCGCGCCAAAAAGCACCGCATCTGCAGCTATCGCATCAGCAAGTGTTTCATCGCGCAACGGCACGCCATAAGCATCATACGCAGCCCCACCAACTTGGTCTTGGGCAACGTCAAAAGAAAGAGATTTATGTTTTGCCAGCCATTCCATGACGGTCATATTAGCAGCCATCACTTCAACGCCAATACCATCACCTGGTAGCACCATTACTTTACGGTTGGAGGCCATTTTTGTCCCCTTCATATATTATCTATCACGTTAGTATTAATTTATTGCCCTGATAATGGGGCTAGCTTTAAGCGTGTTGATTAAAGACCTTCACTTAAAGTCCTTCACGTAACGCCCCTTAATTCAAGCCCCATAATTAAAGCCCTATAATTAAAGCCAGGGACGGTCCGCATCACGGCTAGCTTCGAAACTATCAATATCACTCCCCTTTTCAAGGGTAAGCCCGATATCATCTAATCCATCTAGCAGACATTGTTTGCGAAACGGCTCCACATCAAAATTAATGGTCGCACCGTTTGGGCGTGAAATAGTCTGATTGGCCAAATCAATGCTCAATTCAGGGTTTTCAGCATCCGCAGCATCCGCCATAAGCGCCTCACGCTGCTCGGCAGTTACTTTGATTGGCAGAATTCCGTTCTTGAAGCAGTTATTGAAGAAAATATCAGCAAAGCTGGTAGAAATGACACAGCGAATACCATAATCCAACAACGCCCAAGGAGCATGCTCACGACTAGACCCGCAACCAAAATTATCACCAGCGACAATAATTTTAGCCGCTTTATAAGCTGGCTTGTTTAGCACAAATTCGGGCCGGTCATTCCCTGCATCATCGAAACGCATTTCATGGAACAAATTTGCGCCAAGACCTGACCGTTTAATGGTTTTCAAAAACTGCTTTGGGATAATCATATCGGTATCGATATTTAGAATATCCAGTGGCGCGGCAATGCCAGATAACTTATCAAATTTTTGCATGTTATTGCTCTCCCGTTAACTGGTGTTGGTTCTAGAGCGAACGCACATCGCTCAGGCGCCCGCTTATAGCAGCCGCCACCGCCATTTGCGGACTTACCAAATGGGTACGCCCACCACGTCCCTGCCGGCCCTCAAAATTCCGGTTAGAGGTAGAAGCACACCGCTCACCAGGTGATAATTTATCTGCGTTCATTGCTAGACACATTGAACAGCCCGGTTCGCGCCATTCAAAACCAGATGCGATAAAGACTTTATCCAAGCCTTCTTCTTCAGCCTGTTGTTTTACCAGACCTGAACCCGGGACGACCATCGCCCGCACTCCGTCTTTAACCTGCTGGCCATCTGCAATAGAAGCAGCAGCGCGCAAATCTTCAATACGGCTATTTGTACAAGAACCAATAAAGACGGTATCAATTTTGATGTCGGTTAGCTGCATACCAGCTTCCAGTCCCATATATTCAATGGCACGTTCTACTTTGGCACGCTTAGCTGCATCACCAACTTTTTTCGGATCTGGCACAGACGCGGTAATTGGTAGCGCATCTTCTGGGCTTGTCCCCCAAGTTACCGTTGGAACGATATCAGCTGCTTTCAGCGTAATTTCGGTATCATATTTTGCGCCAGCATCAGAAGGCAGCGACTCCCACCATGCTACTGCCTTGTCCCACACCGCACCAGATGGCGCCATTGGACGATCTTTTAAATAAGCAAAAGTTTTTTCATCAGGGGCTATCATACCGGCGCGCGCGCCAGCCTCAATCGCCATATTACAAACCGTCATGCGGCCTTCCATCGATAAGTTGGTAATCGCCTCGCCAGCAAATTCGATCACATGACCAGTGCCGCCAGCGGTGCCGATTTTTCCAATGATAGCTAAGATAATATCTTTTGCTGTTACATGCTCTGGAGCCTTGCCTTCGACTGTGATTCGCATATTTTTGGCTGGCTTTTGGATCAAAGTCTGACTGGCCAGAACATGTTCAACCTCAGAGGTGCCAATGCCGAAAGCAAGCGCGCCAAACGCGCCATGAGTCGCAGTATGCGAATCGCCGCATACAATGGTCATACCAGGCTGGGTAAAACCTTGCTCAGGGCCAATAACATGCACAATGCCTTGGCGAATATCATCCATGCCAAAATAGGGAACACCAAATTCAGCTGCATTGGCTTCTAGCGCTTCTACCTGAATACGGCTTTCCGCATCTTCAATACCAACACTACGGTCGGTAGTAGGCACATTATGATCAGCAACAGCAAGGGTGCGCTCCGGGCTACGTACCTTCCGTCCAGCATTACGCAGGCCCTCAAAAGCCTGCGGACTGGTTACTTCATGCACTAAGTGCCGATCAATATAGATAAGACAAGTACCATCATCTTGCTGATGAACAAGATGTGCATTCCAGATTTTATCAAATAATGTCTTTGGTCCTGACATTTCAGACCTCCCCTAAAATGACATGATTGCCAAAATTATACAAAATTATGATAGATCTAACCTGTCTGCTAGGTAAACAAAACAGATGAAAAAAAATTATGCGGAGCTATTTCGCTGCTGTGCGTGTATTTTTTCAGCAATACGCGCAGCTTTACCCGTACGACCACGCAAGTAATAAAGCTTGGCGCGGCGAACTGCACCACGGCGCATTACTTCGATAGACTGAATTTTTGGTGAATGAAGCGGAAATACCCGCTCAACACCTTCACCATAAGAAATTTTGCGCACGGTAAAGGATGAGTTAACCCCGCGGTTAGAACGAGCAATACACACGCCTTCAAATGCCTGAACGCGCTCGCGTGAGCCTTCGACAACCTTCACACTGATTTTAACGGTGTCGCCTGGACCGAATTCTGGGAGGGAACGCTGTTCTGTTACAGCTTCCATTTGCGACTTTTCAATTTTATCCAGGATGTTCATTTTGCATCTCCATAAATCTGAGGGCCACTAAAACAGTAAAATGGCGCAAATGTCAATCTTTATCCTCTTTTTTGAGGTGTTTTTTAGCCATATAGGCCGCCATCAGATCAGGTCGCCTCTCAGCGGTAATCTCTGTGGCATTTTCAAGCCGCCATTTGGTGATATTCTGATGATGGCCAGAGAGCAAAACTTCAGGCGGTTCTAACCCCTGCCAATCCCGTGGTTGGGTGTAATGATGATGCTCTAAAAGGCCGCTCTCAAAGCTATCTTCAAGATGGCTAACTTCCTTGCCCATTACACCAGGCAACAGCCTGACAACAGCGTCCAAAATTACCATCGCTGCCTGCTCACCGCCCGAAAGAACGTAATCGCCAATGCTTACTTCGGTTAGCTGATGATGATCTATTACCCGCTGATCCAACCCTTCATAGCGACCACAAACAATCATCACCCCGTCTTGCTGGCTAAGGTCGCGCGCCATTTTTTGATCTAATAATTTGCCTCTGGGGCTTGGATAGAGCCTTGTTAAATTTGTATCTGACGACTGGCTTTCGATAACATGTTCAATAGCACGCCCCATTACATCCGGGCGCATCACCATACCATGCCCACCGCCAAAAGGCGGGGCATCAACATTTCCATGCTTGTCGGTAGCAAAGCTGCGTATATTATAACAATCAAGCGACCAGATGCCTTTTTTCAGACCCCGACCGGCCAACGAATGACCAAGTGGACCTGGAAACATCTCTGGAAATAAGGTCAGCAGATGCGCAGCCCATAATGCCCTATCAGATGCCCTATCAGATGCCTTGTTAGCGTGGCTCATCAACGCGTCTCCTTGAGAGGCTCTTCTGGCTCGCTTGCATCTTGTACATCAAGAATGATTTGGCCTGTTTTTATATCTACCTGCTTTAAAAAAGGTGGGTAGTAAGGCAACATTTCTGTCCCTTTACTTTCGGCAAGCTGAATTTCTATAATCTCACCCGCACCAAAATCATGTAAACCAATAACCTTGCCAAGCAGCGTTCCGTCTGAGCTACATACCTGCATGCCCAACAAATCTGCCTGATAAATCTCACCCTCGCCTAATTCTGGCAATTTATCCCGTTCCAAATAGAGCGCGCACCCCTTCAAGGTCTCTGCCGTATTTCGATCAGAAACAGAAGCGGCTGCACAAATGGCTAGCCCTTTATTAAAGCCTTTAATCTGAAGTGCTAATGGCGTGCCATCTTCTAGGCGTAGCGGACCATAGGCGGTTAAATCTTGTGCACGCTCACAAAAGATTTTCACCTTAATCTGGCCACGAACCCCATGTGGGGCAGTAATAATGCCCATGATAACCATTTTTTGTGTATCTGGTTGCATCAGGCAAGCTCACCACGAGGAAAGTGAGGCAGAGAGTAAAAGCCCTCTCTGCCTTAGAGATGTTTTTTTATTAAGCTTCAGCTGGCTTATCTTCTTCAGCAGCGGCTTCAGCGGCAGGGGCTTCTGCTTCGGCAGTTGCTTCTTCTGCCGGAGCTTCTTCTGCTGGGGTTTCTTCTGCTGGAGCTTCAGCTGCTGGAGCTTCAGCTGCTGGGGCTTCTTCTGCTGGAGCTTCAGCTGCTGCCGCGGCGGCTTCAGCGGCAGCTGCTTCTGCAGCGGCAGCCTCTTCAGCTTCACGTTCAGCACGCTTTTTGCCTGGTGCAGATTTCTTTGGCTGATCCCGCATTTCAACAGGCGCTGTTAGCGATAAGGCAGAAAGCAGTTTTTGCACGCGCTCGGTTGGCTTCGCGCCTAACCCCATCCAATGCTTGACCCGCTCGCCATCAACAACCAAACGCTGCTCATTATCTTTTGCAACCATCGGGTTATAATGGCCAATACGTTCAACATAACGTCCATCGCGCGGTGCAGCAGCTTCTGCAACAACAATACGATAAAATGGACGCTTTTTTGAACCGCCTCTTGATAGTCTGATTTTTAGTGCCATAAAATTCTTCCTTCCGATTTCATCTGGCTAAAGTAATTAAAATAGTTTGGTTTATTTCTTGCGTGGGGGGCCGCCCAAACCGGGCAAGCCGCCACCTTTACCAAACGGGTTAAACCCGCCGCCGCCCGGCATACCTGATTTCTGCATCTGCTGCTGAAGCTGGCTTAATTGTTCAGCAGAGGGCATACCGCCGCCCATCGAGTTGCCGCCCATACCGCCGCCCATACCGCCGCCAAGCATTGCTTTCATCGCTGCTGCACCAGATTTTGTGCCCATCTTTTTCATCATTCTGGCCATATCCTGATATTGTTTGACCAGCTTATTAACATCCTGAACAGATGTTCCTGAACCTGCAGCGATTCGCTTACGCCTAGAGGCATTTAATAGACCTACCTGAACCCGCTCTTTTTTTGTCATCGACAGGATAATAGCTTCCTGACGTTTGACCATCGCATCATCTACGCCAGCTGCCGCAATTTGCTTTTGTAATTTACCAAGTCCTGGCAACATTCCCAGCAGCCCACCAAGACCGCCCATTTTTTGTAATTGGCGTATTTGAGTAAGAAAATCGTTCATGTCGAATTTGCCAGAAGCCATCCGCTCTGCCATGCGCATAGCTTCTTCTTCTTCGATAGCTTCGGCCGCTTTTTCAACCAGCGCGACCACATCACCCATATCAAGGATGCGCCCAGCCATACGCTCTGGATCAAAGGCTTCAAGGGCGTCAAGCTTTTCGCCAACACCTACCAGCTTTACTGGGCAGCCTGTGGTTTGCGCCATCGATAGGGCTGCACCCCCTCTGGCATCACCATCAAGACGGGTCAAGACAATACCGCTGACGCCAACCGCATTATTAAAAGCATCTGCGGTAGTCACTGCATCTTGGCCGGTCAGGCTGTCAGCCACCAATAAAATTTCATCTGGCGTTGCAGCGGCTTTAATGTCACGCAATTCGGCCATCATCGCTTCATCAATGGTCAATCGGCCTGCTGTATCCAAGATTAAAACATCAAAGCCTTGCAGGCGCGCTGCTTGCATCGCCCGTTTGGTGAGTTGAACAGGGGTTTCAGTATCTGATTCGGGCAAGATACCTGCTTCTGCCTGCTCAGCTAGCGCCCGAAGCTGCTCACGTGCGGCAGGACGGCTAAGATCAAGGCTGGCTAACATCACCTTTTTTTTGTGCTTTGCTTGTAAATGGACAGCCAATTTACCCGCGGTAGTAGTTTTACCTGACCCTTGCAGACCCGCCATCAAAATCACGGCAGGCGGCGTAACATCTAACCTTAGGGGGCTAGCCTCTCCACCAAGCATTTCGATAAGACCGTCATGGACAATTTTGATAACCTGCTGGTCTGGACGCACTGATTTCAAAACAGTTGCGCCGATCGCCTTATCACGAATAGAAGCGATAAAGCTCTTTACCACTGGCAAAGCAACATCCGCTTCTAGCAGGGCAAGCCGAACCTCACGCAGGGCGCTGTCTACATCACTTTCAGAGAGCGCGCCGCGCTTACCGAGCGAGGAAAAAACCGTTTGCAGCTTATCTTTTAGATTATCGAACATCTATGTTGTAACTACCTGATAGCTTATCCAAAAATATGTTTCCATCCCGCACTCTTTTACGCTTTCGCAAAACAGGCTCATTAAATATCCAACCATGAGGCATTTAACCATAAGGCAATTAAATAGCCACATAGCAAAACAACGCCTGTGCTCGAAAACTTCAAGGACAGACGGAACCCGTCAAGGTCAGGCATTATAAAAATATGCCGGGATTGTTAAAAAAGGCTTGTACGCAGAAAATCTACAGATGTCAAGAAAACAGCACTTTTCAGAATCTAGATGCCGTGCCATAGTCGGGCCATAGTCAGGTCTTAGGCATGACTTAGGCAGGTCTTGGGCAGGCCATTATGAATGCCGTTCAATAGCCTATATGCAATAACAACAGGTGCGTGGTTGATATGTCTGTTTTTTTTATTGCAAGCAAGCTCTTTGCGATTTTCTTTAACCCCCTCTGGCAACTCATACTCCTGATCTCTGCAGCGATGCTTGCCCAGCTTTTTAAGCTCCGGGCCTTATCCGCGCTATTTTTGAGTATGGGATTTATACTAGCCCTCCTTTACAGCTTTTTGCCCCTTAGCGAAGGCTTATTACGGCAGCTAGAAAATTATGCCTCCCCGCCTAGTCAAGCTGCGCTTGCCGAAGCGAAAGGCATTATTGTTCTTGGCGGGTTTACAGGCGATAGCACCGTATCTGCTAGCCGAGGCGCCCCACAATTAAATCGCCATGCTGAACGTTTTGTCACGGCGGTTAGCTTGCATCAGCAATTTCCAGATAAGCCTGTTTGGTTTTCTGGCTTTTCTGGCCAGCTAACTCAAGAAGGTTGGTCAGAAGATGTGACTACAGCCCGTCTGCTAGCTGATTTGCAGCTCACAGATACAGCTTTTCATTTTGAAAAAGAGAGCAAAAACACTGCCCAAAATGCGCAATTTACCTATCAGCGCATCCAGCCAGAAGTATCAGATAAATGGATATTAGTGACCTCCGCCAGCCATATGAAGCGTGCACATCATGCCTTTCAAAAAGCAGGCTGGCGAAACCTGATATTAATGCCGGTTGATTATCAGACTATGCGAACAGGTAGCGAGATTAAACTTTCACCAACACATAGCTTTGGCCTCATGCAAATTTTTTTCCATGAAATTTTTGGGATGCTGGCCTACTACCTAACGGGCCGTATCTAATCCGTTTCAAACTTATGCCAAGAACTTATTATGGCGGCCTATTCAGGGCTCAGCCCTACCAGCGCATGGGCAAAATCATGGGCAGTGAAATCTTGCAAATCCTCTGCTGCTTCGCCAACCCCGACCATATGCACAGGCAAGCCAAATTCACGTGCCAACGCGACCACTATCCCGCCCTTTGCTGTGCCGTCTAATTTAGTGATAACCATTCCAGTTAAATCTGCTGTCTGCTGAAAGGCCTTCATTTGCGCAATCGCATTTTGGCCAACTGTCCCATCCAATACAATAAGGCTATCATGCGGGGCTTCTGGAATTTGTTTTTTAATTACACGAATAATTTTAGCAAGCTCTTCCATCAATTCTGCACGATTTTGCAAGCGCCCCGCTGTATCGATAATCAGCACATCAGCATTATCTGCGCGCGCTTCATCAATAGCCCGAAATGCTAATGCTGCTGCATCGCCGCCCCGCTCTCCAGAAATAACCTTAGTATCAGTGCGCGCCCCCCATCCGCTAAGCTGTTCAATGGCGGCTGCACGAAACATATCTGCTGCTGCCATAACCACATGGCGCCCTTGTGCCTGAAAGCGGGCAGCAAGCTTGCCAGCGGTGGTGGTTTTACCTGACCCATTTACCCCAACCAGTAAAATAACGTGCAAGTCCCTCTCGCCATCAGCCTGTTGAAACGTAAGCGGCTTTTCAACAGGAAGAAGGATATCGGTCAAATGTTCAGCCAATGCTTCACGTAAGCTATCTGGTGTCACCTCACCTTGCCATTTACGCGCTCGCAAGCCTTCGGCTATTTCAGAAGCAACAGACACACCTAAATCTGCGAGAATAAGCGCTTCTTCAATTTCTTCGATAGAGGCGGCATCAATTTTATCCTTGCCAAATAACAGTGATATACCTGACAGGCTGGAGCTAACCTTATCTGATGATTTCTTCAAGCCAGTGGTAAGCTTTTTTAACCAACTCATATAACAAATCCTCTTAAGCAGAACGCGCCAATAATGGGCTGACCTGTAGCTGATCCCCAGATACTGATTGCAGCGATACAGGGATCATCTGACCTGGCTGATAGCGATTTTTATCGCCAAGCACAGGACTATCTTCTAGGAGGAGGACAGCTTTTTCAAAACCAGATAAATGCCCTTTACCACCTGCCTCTAGCAGTAACATATCATTACCGCCAATGCGCGTTTCCAGATGATTATGAAGCTGATGCGCGCCAAGTTCGCGCAATTCTGCAACACGCGTTTTGACGATATTTTTGTCTATTTGAGGCATCTGCGCAGCCGGCGTGCCTGCGCGCGAAGAGTAGCCAAAAATATGTAAATGCACCAAGTCTGCCTCTTTTATCAGCTGACAGCTCGCATGGTGGGCAGCCTCTGTTTCAGTTGGAAAACCAGCAATAATATCTGCACCAAACACCACATCGCTACGGCGGCGGCGCGCTTCTTCACAAAAACGCAGCACGTCTCGTGCCAGATGCCGCCGCTTCATGCGTTTTAAAATCATATCATCACCATGCTGAACCGATAGATGCAGATGCGGCATAAGCCGCGCCTCACTCGCCAACACTTCCATCAGCGCGTGATCTGGCTCTGCCGGGTCTAGCGAAGAAAGCCGCAAGCGCGGTAATTCCGGCACTGCACACAATATTTCTTGCACCAACCTGCCAAGGCGCGGCCGCCCCTCTATATCCTGTCCCCAGCTGGTAATATCCACCCCTGAAAGCACCACTTCTTTGGTACCAGAAGCAACCATATTGCGAACATTTGCTACAACATCACTCACCGAAGAAGAGCGTGATGGCCCCCGTCCATAGGGAATAATGCAAAAAGTACAACGATGATCGCATCCTTGCTGGACTTGCAAAAAACCCCTTGTGTGATCATCAAAGCTTCCTGTTAAATGACTGGCCACTTCGCGGACCTGCATTATATCACTGACCTGTTTTGCAGGTAACTGGTTCTGGGCCAAATCAAGCCAGCTCTTGGCCTGTAATTTATCTTCATTACCAAGCAGGATATCTGCTTCTGGCATTGCAGCCCAGCTATCTGGATTGATTTGCGCAGCACATCCTGTAACCACAATTTTGGCATCTGGTTTTTCACGGCGTAATTTGCGGATAGCCTGACGAGCTTGGCGCTCTGCCTCTTTGGTTACCGCACAGGTATTAACAATGACAACATCATTGAGACCAGCCGCTTCAGCATGTCTACGCATCACTTCAGATTCCCAGATATTTAGCCGGCAACCAAAGGTCTGTAATTCAGGGCGGTTTTGCTTGCTCATTTTAGCGCGCCTTTTTCCAACTCAGCAGATAAGCTGGCAAAAAAAGCAGCGGGGATAATCCCGCTCGCTACCTGAGATACCGGTCCTGTCATAACAATCTGACCACCGGATACAGCATCACCGTCACGCCAGTCTATTTCTAGTGCGCCGCCATCTAGCTGAACCGTCACTTGATTTTCGGTTAGGCCGCGAAGCACGCTTGCGCTAACTGCCGCACAAGCCCCAGAACCACAAGCCATCGTTATGCCAACACCGCGCTCCCATACCCGCATGCGAATCTCGCGCCGGCTCAGCACCTGCACAAATTCGATATTAGCGCGGTTTGCAAAAATGGGATGCGTTTCGGCCTTAGGTCCCCATTTTTCAATATCAACAGCTTCTGCATTTTCAATAAAAAACACAGCATGCGGATTACCAACAGAAACTGCTGTTGCCGGGCCAAATCCGTCTAAGCCTAAATCAAGGGCAGCTGTATCTGCGGCGCGGCTCAGCGGAATATCCTGCCAGCTTGTATGAACTGGACCCATCTGCACAGATATATCCGCGCCGACCATATCCCGCCAAGCTAGCAGATCGCCAGCTTTGGTGCGAATAATAACCTGATTTTCACCTTTTTCATCCATCATCAAGCTAGCTACACAACGGGTGCCATTTCCGCACGCCCCGGCAACACTGCCATCCGCATTGTACATATCTAAACCAACATCTATCCCCTCGAGGGGCGGCATAACCACCATCAGCTGATCACAGCCTATCCCCTTATGCCTATCAGCTAGCGCTTGCATCTGTACGGCATCAGGCATAGCACTTCCATCGCGCCCGTCTAGCACAATGAAATCATTGCCAAGCCCGTGCATTTTCAAAAAGGGAAGATTTTCAATTCTGCTCATTAAGGTGCGCCTTTCGCGCCGTGAACATCTTTAGTCCGTCTTTGCGCTCACTCTAACGGATTTGTGCCTATAAATCCATTTCAGGGGTAAATCCATTTCAGGGGTAAATCCATTTTCTGGAGAATTTATCCTTTAAGATGCCAGATCTATGACTAATGGCACATGATCTGATGGTTTTTCTGCGCCTCTGGTAGCAGTATCAATATGGATATTGGTAATTTTATCCTGATTATCAGCGCTCACCCAGATATGATCTAGGCGCCGGCCGCGATTGCTAGCCTGCCAGTCGCGCGCACGATATGACCACCAGCTATAGAGAATTTCTTCCTCACCATAATGGTGGCGCACCGCATCAACCCAGCCCCCCTCATCTATTAGCTTTAATAGCATTTCCCGCTCTATATCGGTATGGCTAACCACATTCTTTAGCTGGCGCGTTGACCAAACATCTGCAGCTAATGGTGCGATATTTAGATCCCCTACCAAAACAGAAGAAGCTGGCGGCTGCGCGCTAAAATAGCTTGTCATCTCGTCAACAAAATCCAGCTTATGGCCAAATTTTGGATTAACCTCTCTGTCCGGTTCATCGCCGCCAGCTGGCACATAAAAATTATGAATAGTCTGGCCTTCGATAGTGGCACTGATATGCCGGCAATCAGCTCGGCCTGTCCATAGATGGTGGGCGCTATCGGTAATTGGTAAACGCGAGATTATCGCTACCCCATTATAGGATTTTTCCCCGCGCATCACGATATGCGGCCAACCCGCCTCAGCAAACGCCTCTACCGGAAAAAATTGATCCTCAGTCTTTGTTTCCTGCAGGCATAGCACATCCAAATCCAAACCTTGAAGCCTATCTAGGACAAGAGCTTGGCGTAACCGCACCGAATTAATATTCCAACTTGCCAGTTTCATCTATTTGGCCTCACAATCATGGAGAAAGATAAATATCGCTAGAGACAGCTCTATTCTATGCGCGCATCTATTTGCTGCTTATCTAGCATAAAGCCCGATCTTTTATCAAAATTGGATGAAATAGACAAAGCTAAAATGACCAGAAAGCACCCGCCTCTTTTAAGCCAGTTTCCTTTTCACTTTGAAGCCCAAACAAGGTGGGACGATAATGACATTTATGGCCATCTGAATAATACCGTTCATTACCGCCTATTTGATACAGCTGTGAACAGCTTTCTGGTGCAGAATAATGTACTGGATTTTCGGAACAGTGAGACCGTTTATCTAGTGATTGAAACGGGCTGTACCTATTTTGCTGAATTGGCCTATCCAGATGCGCTTATCGTTGGGGTTGGCATTACCCATCTTGGCAACAGCTCTGTGCGCTATCATACTGCCCTGTTTAAGAAAGGCGGTAAAAGCGCCGCCGCCGCTGGGCACTTTGTGCATGTAAATGTTGATAGAGAAACGCGCCAACCTTTGCCCATAGACGGAGCTAGCCGGCAGATTTTTCAAAAAATTACGCTTAACCAAAGTAAAATAAGCTAGATAGAGGCTTTAATTATCTGAGTTTTGATCATAGCTAGGCACACCAAATAACCGGTTTGCCAAAACCCGACCATAAATAGGGTTTTGCAAGGTAACGATGGTTTCAACCCCTAAAAGATCGGTAATTACCCAGCGCCGCAATTGCCAGCTATCTGTATCAAATTCTAAATCAAGCTGGCCTGCCGCATCGCCATCTTGCTTAACCATAGTAATGACCGCGATACCATCTTGCTCTACCGCACTTGTCTTGAAATCTTCTGAACGAAAGGATATTTCCTCGCTCAAAAGAAGAGATAAAGGCGTTTGCCCTAGCGGAATTGCTTGCACCGATTTTGCGACTTTGTCATCAACGTAAAGCCAGACCCGGCTGGTCACCAACGTCAAAGTTTCAGGCTTTTTATATTCAAGACGCAATTGTGTAGGCCGGCGAAAATATAACACCCCTTCGCCAACACTGCCATCTGAAGAAATTTGTAAGAAATTTGCGCTTAGCGTTTTTATCTTGCTGATTGACTGCTCTGCACGCTGGATAAGTTGAGTTTCACTATAAGAACTGGCCTGGGCGACCATAGGCATAACCACCACAGCAAAAAATAGCAAAAGCAAGCTAGCAAGATAAAGGGGTTTACATCTCGTCATTAGAGATAAGTACATCGCGCTTTCCTACATGATTAGCGGCTGAAATTATACCAGCTGATTCCATTTCTTCAATCAGGGTGGCAGCTCGATTATACCCAATTTTCAAATGCCGTTGTACAAAACTGGTAGAGGCTTTTTGCTCGCGAATAACCAGTGCCACGGCCTGATCATACAGACTATTACCGCTAGCAGATGCACCAGCACCGTTCTCACCTGCAACAGCAGGATCGGCCGCCTCTGCTTCTTCGGTAACGCTTTCATTATATTCAGGCTCACCTTGCTGACGCAGGAAATTTGCCACTTCTTCAACCTCGTGGTCATCCACAAATGGGCCATGTACCCGCACAATGCGACCGCCCCCTTCCATATACAACATATCCCCGCGTCCCAAAAGCTGTTCAGCACCCTGCTCGCCCAAAATGGTGCGGCTATCAATGCGGGAGGTTACCTGAAAAGAAATGCGGGTTGGAAAATTCGCTTTAATCGTGCCAGTAATCACATCAACAGACGGTCTTTGCGTGGCCATGATAACATGAATGCCAGCCGCGCGCGCCATCTGCGCCAGCCGTTGCACAGCAGCTTCAATTTCCTTGCCAGCCACCATCATTAAGTCAGCGACCTCATCGATAATAACCACTATATAAGGTAGCGGTGCAAGGTCTAATATCTCTTCTTCAAAAACTGGCTTTCCTGTTTCCGCATCAAACCCTGTTTGCACCCGTCTCGTCAGCATCTCACCCTTATCACGGGCTTCGGCCAGCCTTTCATTATAGCCATCGATATTACGCACGCCCATTTTTGCCATATTGCGATAGCGATTTTCCATTTCGCGTACCGCCCATTTCAGCGCCATAACAGCCTTTGATGGATCTGTAACTACTGGGGTCAGCAAATGCGGTATGCCATCATAAACCGATAATTCTAGCATTTTTGGATCAATCATAATCAATCGGCACTCTTCTGGGCGATAACGATATAAAAGTGACAATATCATCCCATTAATACCAACCGATTTACCTGAACCAGTAGTACCAGCCACCAGCAGATGTGGCATTTTCGCTAAATCAGCTATAATCGGCGCTCCGGCAATATCCTTGCCCAAGGCAAGCGGCAGTTTACCACTTTGCGCCAGCCATTCCGGATGATCAAAAATATGCCGCAACAATACCATTTCGCGTACATCATTTGGCAACTCAATCCCAATAACATTCTGACCAGGTACTACGGCAACCCGCACAGCTAATGCTGACATATAACGCGCAATATCATCTGCCAGCGCAATGACTCTCTGGGATTTAGTGCCCGGGGCTGGGTTTAACCCATAGCGCGTAACCACAGGCCCGTAACGCACCTCATCAATTTCCCCTTGAATGCGGAAATCTTCTAGCACCTGTTTAAGGCGTGCTGCATTATCGCCCAGCGCGTCATCATCTGGGCCAGAACTGGCCTTTGGTGGTGTTTTCAAAAGCTTCAGTGGCGGGAGTTTAAATCGGCCATCCCCTTCAAAATCAAAGGCGGTTTGCTGGCGCCTCCGTGTGGCTGTTTTGCCAGCTGGCAGGGGCGCGTCCACGGCTTCAGGGGTTTCATCTGCTAGCATATTATCCATAATTACTGGCTCTTTTCGAGCAGCTGGAGTGTTACGCTTTTTCTTGACCGGTTTTTGTACTGAGACAGGAGCGCTATCTGCATCCGCCTCAGCCTTTTTTGGCAGGGCAGGTAATAGCGCGCGCACATGCCGAAGACTGGCAAGACCGCTAGCCATCTGCCGATAGCTAATGGCAGAAGACCAGATATAAATAAGCAGTCCGAGAATTGTAAAGACACTGGCAAGAATAGCTCGTGGTGACAGCCAACCTGGCCAGCCTATTTGACTTGTGAGTGGCATGCTGGCTTCAAAGATCAACCTGCCCGTCATACCGCCATCTGCGCTCGCCTCTACTGGTGCTAGCAAACCATGCGCGCCCGCACTTAGTAAAAATAACGATACCAGCAATCCCAGCAAGCGCAAACGCCACCGCTTCAGATGCTTCTGTACGGTAATGCGCGCACCCCAAATTAACAAAATCAGAGATATAAGCCCCGCTACCAAGCCAAAGCTGTCATATAAAAAGCTTGCCAATTCCGCGCCAAGTGGACCTAGAAGATTATGTACATCCTGACCAGATGCGGTATTAAAAGAGGGGTCCTGACTATTTGCCGAAAGCAGAATAACGGCCAAAACCAGCCCGGAAAGAAATATGCCCACACCAGCAATTTCAAACAGCCGGCGCCATAAAAATAGCCGCAAGCGGTCTGACATTAATGGCGGTTTATCTTCTAGTTCATTCATCTGTTAGTTTGAACATCTTCTATTTTATTTGGGGATCAGATAAAAATCTGGCAAGCCGTCTTGCGGCCTCACTAATGGTGTCATGGTCATGAACAATAGCAAGACGAACATAGCCAGCACCTGGATTTATATGTTCACTAGTGGTGGCCATTACTGAGCCAGGTATAACGCTGATACCAGCCTGCTGATAAAGCTGTTTGGTCATTTCCTCATCATCACCACCCAGCGCATCTGGTACAGCAAGCCACAGAAAAAAGCCACCCTCAGGGACAGTGATTTCTAACTGCTGGCTAAGCAGATCAAAAGAGGTATCATAATGGGCGCGAATCTGTTGATTATGAGCCTCATCACGATAGAGCGCACCAGCGGCATGAAGTAACGGTGTTGGCACCAATGCGCCGCCATTTGCCACCACCTGTTTATAGGCGACAATCGCACGCCTATCACCGCATAAAAAACCTGCCCGAAGCCCTGCTGCGCTAGAGCGTTTAGATAGCGAATTTAATACAATCAAATTGGCAAATATATCATCGCCAGATGAATCATTTTCAGCCATGCTAGCTGCAACTTCCAGCGCGCTCAGGGGCTTTTGGCGGCGCCAGATATCAATATAGCATTCATCCATCACCAGCAAAAAATTATGGGCACGCGCTAGCAAGATAGCCTTTTCAATATAAGCCTTGCTCGCTATCACCCCATGCGGATTTGTGGGATTACATAAATACAAAATACTGGTTCGTGCAAGCACGGCCTCATCAAGGCGGTCTAGATCTGCAAGAAAGCCCGTATCGGCTGTGGCATTCAGATAAATTATCTCTCCCCCAGATGCCAACGCACCAGCACGCCATGCATGATAAAAGGGGTTACTGACCAATGCTGTGCTATTTTCTTTCGCACCTTTAACACAATAGCCCAAAAGATGTAGCGGCTCTCTGGTACCTGGCACAGGCACAATATGCTCTGCAAAGGCAAAACTATGCGCCACAGACGGAAAACGGTTTTCAAAATAATGCGAGAGATCGTCTAAAAATTTCTCACTTGCGAAGGCCTTTGGATAGGCCTGCCAGTTTCGGGACTCTTCGATAAGCACGCTATTCAGCCACTCAGGGGGCGGAATTTGCGGCTCACCAATAGTTAAATTTAACGGCGATAAATTTGTTTTAATGCTCAGCGGGTCTAATATCTTCCTAACCTGCACAAACATATTGTCATTGAAGATTGAAAAATCGGGGTTAAGCATAAATAGTAGAATCCGAAAATAAATAACTAGCTAGATAAACCAGCAGATAAAAAATCGCCACTTGAGATGTTGACCACACTCTAAACCAAGCAACGAGCCGGAGCAACATATCAGCATACCGAAAACACGGCCATAAAACTATGTGATGGGCAAAAAAACATCCATTCAAAGATAAAAAAGGGTACAGCCAAAGATAAAAAAGGATAAGGGACATGTTAACAAAAGCAGTATTTTTCGATAGAGACGACACGCTCCTTAGGGATAATGGCTATATGTATAAAATTGCCGATTTCAAATGGATTGATGGTGCTATTCCTGCCCTAACGCTATTACGCGATGCCCATATTCCTATTTTTATCGCCACTAATCAGGGTGGTATTGGCAAAGGATTATTCACTCTAGAGCAAATGCAGGCGTTTCATAATCACCTAAGAGCAGAAGCACTAAGAGCAGGTATCCCTATTACCGATATCGCTTTTTGCCCGCATCATCCAGACGCTGTGATAGCTGAATTTGCTGCACCCTGCGACTGCCGCAAGCCCAATCCCGGCATGTTGCAAATGCTTGCCAAAAAATGGCAGATAGATCTTAGCGCTTCGGTTATGATAGGAGACAGACAAACTGATTTAGAAGCCGGCACACGGGCAGGGTGTACCTCTCTGCTGCTTACCTCTGAGACAGATTTGCCGAGCTTGGTATCAGAAGCGATAAAGATTATCGATACTGAAAAATAACTAAAAAATTTTCCTGAAAGTAGATATCCAAACGATGAAAACAGGGCCAGAGAAAAGATGCGAAATAGCGCTGGTTGGCGGCGGGCTAACCACCTATATGATGGCTGCTGTTCTGCAACATTCTGGTTATGATTTTGTTTGGTTTTCTGGGTCCGATAACAAGCCATCTATAGCCACAGATACGCGCACCACCACCTTGCATCATGCCGGCATGATGATGCTGGAAACACTTGGCGTATGGGATGCGCTCGCAGCGGATGCATGGCCTTTAACCGATATTTTTGTAAAAATTGCCCAAGAACGTAGCGTGGAATTTGGGCAGGTCAGAGCAAAAAATACTGGTGCTTGGCCATTGCATTTTAGCACAGATAATATGGCTATGGGGTATGTGGTTGGTAATCAAAACCTTAAAGATGCACTAGCGCCCTTTGCAAAAAAAGCCAAACGCTATCCACGCACCATTACCAACACTACCCCCACTAGCCCAAACAAATTAACAGATGATACTGGCCAAAGCTGGGTGTGCGATCTGGTTATCGCATGTGATGGGCCCGCAAGCCCACTTCGTAAACAAGCTGGTCTGAAAGCAAAAGAACAGGCCCGCGGCCAGACAGCCATTGTTACCAATATCCAAACCAGCCGCGCAATAAACCACACCGCATGGCAAATTTTTTGCCCTCTAGGCCCCCTTGCCCTGATGGCAACTGGCGCGCATCAAGCCTCTGTTGTCTGGACAGTTTCAGATAGTGCGGCGACTGAAATTGCTAGCTTGGAAGAGGCTGCATTTAATGCAGAGCTACAAGCTAGTTTTGGCAGCAATCTTGGCGATTTAAGCGTTTGCTCAGAAAGGCTGGTTTGGCCTTTGCGTCCTGTATTTGTTCCGAAATGCACCACAGAAGGGTTTGTGCTGGCAGGGGATGCAGCACATGCACTTCATCCGCTTGCGGGCATGGGTTATAATCTGGCGCTAGGGGACGCAGCTATTTTACTAGATTGTCTGCAAGATGCACATGCGCGCGGCCTGCCAGCTGGTCACATATCAGTAACCAATAACTATCAGCGGCGGCGGGCAGCAGAGGTGTTTGCCCTCACCGGCGTTACCCAAACCCTTGATAGGATGCTTTCGCGCAAACGGGGCCTGTTTACGATGCTAAGCGCAGCTGGCATAGCTGTATTAGGAAAAACGGCCCTGCGTCATCAAATCAGCAAAATAGCGATGGGAGGCAGCCTATCAAAGGCACCGCTTTTTTCAGGTAAATTACGTAAATAGAAAAGATGTGAAGAAGGCCTGATATCTATTCTGGCGCGCCTTCTGCTACACGCTGGCGATAGGCAGCCATCAGATTTTCTGCATTATTGCCAAAATCATGCAGCAACGCCCAGCTAAAAATTCCGGTATCGTGACCATCGCTAAAAACAAGCCGCACAGCATAATTACCAACCGGTATCATCTCAGCTATAGTGACATTTTCTTTATTGCGCGGTGTCTTTTTCTGCGCGGCAGCATGGCCTTGTACCTCAGCAGAAGGAGATTCAATCCGCAATAGCTCAGCAGAAAGGCTGAACTCGTCTCCATTATCAAATCGAATAGCAAGCTTATCTCGTGCTTCTGAGCAACGTACTTCTATCGGCCAAATTTTGGTTGATTCTTGTTCTGCCATTTGCTCATCCTGTCTTTTTTATACAGCTCAGGGGATAAAGACATCCCACTATGATGCAGGGCTAGGTGGTGGCGGCTTATTAGCAAATTTTGCTCGCTCACCTTCTGTTAGAGGCGTTGCAGCCTCTTCTAACATAATTGGCACCTGCCCCTTTATCGGATAGCAAAGCCCAGCTTGCAAACTGATAAGGCGCATACCCCTTGCATCATAAATTAACCCAGCGCGGGTCAGCGGGCATACCAGCAAGCTTAGTAATCTGCCAGACACAGAAGTGGTGGCACCCTTACTTTCCTTAATGTTTTGCGGTGCTTTCATCATCATCAGCATGGCTGGCCATTTCCAAAATAGCAATCAGCAATTTTACCCGCTGGTTTAAATCTGGACATTCCAGCAAGGCTTGCTTTTCTGGCACATCAAATGGGCAAATCATGGACAGGGTGGTAACCAGCTTTTCATCCTCGCAATTGCCAATATGTTCCCAGTCAGCTGAATAGCCTTTCAGTTCAAAATAATGACGTAAATTTTCTATCAGAAGGGCGCGGTCTATCTGGCTTTCATCTGGTATCAAATCATTTTTGAAATCTATCCAGGACACATTCGCCATCTTATAGCCATCCTCGACTTCATGAATATCCAGCAAGCGATAGCGCAATGTACCAGATAAGGTAATGAGTAATCTGCCATCATCTGACTCACCATAACTACTAATCCGTCCGGCACAGCCAATTTCATATAAATTATCTTCTTCATCTGCGCGCGGTTGCACCATGCCAATAAGCCTGTGCGGCTGTACTAAACAATCGCGTACCATCGCCAGATAACGTGGCTCAAAAATATTTAACGGCAGTTTGCCACCTGGCAACAATAATGCGCTCGGCAGGGGAAAAATAGGTAATTGTCTTGGCAGCTCTGAAAATTCAGGCTCAAAGGGTCCTCTTGTTGTCGCCATCGCTCGGCGTCTCCCCGAAAAAACTCCATGCCTTATATCTCTTACAATATTCAGGCAAAAATCATTAAGATATCAAATTTTACAAGCTGTAGCGTTACTGCCGCGACTTGCTGAATAACGATATAAGCCAGTTTCTAAGAAAACAAAGAGGGGCTTTTAGGAAAACAAATAGGTGGATAATTTACGGCGTGCCGCAATGACACCAGCATCCATTGGCCCAAGCGCGGAGAAAATCTCAAAGAGCTGAGTACGCGCAGCACCTTCCTGCCAATCTTTATCCTTTTTAATTGATTGCAGAAGCACCTCCATCGCCGCAGCGGTTTCCCCGCCAGCATAAAGCGCAAGCGCTAAATCTTGATGTGCTTGTAAATCATCTGGATTAGCCTCTATAGCCGCACGAAGGGAGGCGGTCTCACCCACACTTTCTCCAGATTTCTCTGCTAGTTCTACAGCAGAAATCGCTTCTTGCATCTCTGGGCGCGCGCGCCTGTCTTCATCCAAGCTATCAATGATTTCACGTGCGCTTTCCAACTCTCCCATAACCGCTAGCGCCCGCACCATACCTGAAAGCGCGTCCAACGAATCTGGTTGCATAGCAAGCGCCTGCTGAAACTGTGCAAGCGCAACATCGCCTTGACGTGCAGACAAAGCCTCGCGCCCAGCTTCGATAAACGGAACAATGTCTGCAGTACCTGGGGCTTGTGCGACCAACTTTTCAACAAATTGACGTACCGCTGATTCAGGCTGGGCACCAGCAAATCCATCAACCGGTCGCCCGCCTACCAAACCAAACACTGCTGGCACAGATTGCACGCGCATTTGTTGAGCTAGAGGTTCATTCTCATCAATATTTACCCGCGCTACACGCACATTGCTAAAAGAAGCGGCGACCTTTTCTAAAACGGGTCCTAGCTGTTTACATGGACCGCACCAAGGCGCCCAAAATTGCAGTATAACGGCCTTTTGATTGCTGGCCTCCACCACATCAGCCATAAAGCTATCCATAGTAACATCAATCACATCGCTTGTATTTTGCGCAGCAAGTATAGGTTCCATTTATTTTCAAACTCTCTTCATTTGTTCTTTTGATCGCACATCTGGCTATCATCATAAAATGCATTATGGTTTATTCGCTAAAATCAATCCAGTGATATTCTGCGCCCAAAGCTGCTAAAAAAGCTTCTAAACTGGCCGGCGCCATCCCAACCGTGCGGTCATTTACAAGCGGGTGCATATATAACAGCTTTTTTTCGCGCAAGCTGGCATCCATAAATAGCTGAACCTGTTTTTGCACTCCATTTATCATAGATAGAGGCGTAACCGCGCCTGGCCGCACGCCTAAATTTTCCAGCAATCTGTCTGCTGAGCCAAATGACAGGCGGTTTGCCCCTATTTTCTCGGCTACAAATTTTAATTCCAATTCTGCATCTTCTTGCAAAACAACCAGATAATTTTGTTTCTTTTTATCACGTAGATACAGGTTTTTGATATGGCCACCACCATCTGCTGCACTTAAAAAACCGTCTCTGACTTGTTTCGAGTCTGCAACTGTGCGCAACGGGATATGATCCATGCGGCTATAGCTGAGCCCTGCTTCATCCAGATGGGCAAGAAGATTTTCTGAAGAAATAGGCAAGCTATCCTGATAGGCTGATGAGGCATCCATAAATCTGCCCCTCCTTTTTAAAATCACAGTGGCTATGTATTCGGCACGAAGCCAGATTAATTTTTCATATCGGGTGAATTTTTCATACCAGATTCATTTTTCATATAGGTAGTGCCGCCAAATCTGCAAGCACCAACTATGCTCAATGATGGTTTGTTCCTGAATTGGGGCATCTGAAAACAGCACTTAAAGACCCTTCAAGAAATGTAACAGAATGCAACTATTGACCCTGCTAGCCTGCGCTATTAATCAAGGGAAATCTGGGTATTTTTGCTGTGCATAAAAACCTAATAAACCTGTTGGAAATAAAGATATATATGCCTTTAGCTAAGGACATTCAAATTAGTGTTGTAGGGTGCGGTATGTGGGGGCGGAACATAGCCCGCAATTGTGCCCGTTTAAATCTACTGCATAGTCTTACTGACAGCGATCAGGAACGCGCGCGTGAATTTGCTGACAACTTTTCTTGTACCGCTTTGGATTTCGAAACAGTATGCACAGATAATGCTGTTGACGGCATTATGATATCTGCCTCTGCTGCAGCCCATGAAAGCCTAGCAATAGCCGCATTGCAAGCTGGCAAACATGTCTTTATCGAAAAGCCAATGGCGTTGTCGCTCGCCTCAGCACAAAAAATTAATGAAACCGCAAAGGCTAGCGGCCGCGAGGTAATGATAGGCCATTTAATCCGCTATCACCCTGTTTTTCAGGAATTGCTTCGGCAGGTTGAAAATGGGGCTATTGGCAAGATTAGACATATTCAAGCTAATCGTCTCGCAATGGGGCGGATCCGCAATACTGAATCTGCGTTGTTTGATTTATGTCCGCATGATCTATCCCTTATCCTTGCGCTGACGGGGTGTCTGCCTGAAACTGTCAGCTGTCATGGCGCTGCGCATATCACGCCCGGAATTGCTGATATGCTAGCAACAGGACTTGGTTTTGCTAATGGCATCACCGCGGGTATGAATACAAGCTGGCTCAGCCCTATTAAAGAACATCGTTTAACAGTTACCGGCCAATCAGGCTCCTTAGTGTTTGATGATACCAAGCCTTGGCCGGAAAAACTGACCTTATTTTCTGATCATATCACGCAAGCTGGCAGCCTGTTTGTAGTGGAACGTGCCAGCCCAAACCACCTGCCAGTTGCCGAAGATGAGCCTCTAAAACAAGAGGTGCGCGCCTTTGCTAAGATATGCGAAACAGGTGCGCCTGCGCTAACAAATGGTGATGAAGGCGTAGCGGTGCAAAGCGTTCTAGAAGAAATGCTAAACGCTTTTGAGATGACTAACATTTCGCGTAGTGACTAAATTAAAAAAAGCGGAGACCCGTTTAAGATGAGTATTTCCTTTATTGACCTTGCTGCCCAACAAGCCCGACTACGCCCGCAAATTGATGCGGCCGTCCAAAAAGTTCTGGATAGGGGCGACTATATTATGGGACGCGAGGTGGGCGAGCTGGAAACAGCCTTATCGGAACGGTTGGACGGCACACATGTGATTAGTTGCTCATCTGGAACAGATGCGCTTATTCTGGGTCTTTTAGGGCTTAAGGTGCGTCCGGGCGATGGTATTATCGTGCCAAGTTTTACCTTTGCTGCTAGTGCTGAATCTATCGCTGTATTGGGTGCATCGCCTGTCTTTGCCGAAGTTGAAGAGGCCAGTTTTAATCTGGATCCTGCCTTGCTAGGGGAGGCTCTTGAAGCTGGTAAGAAGGCCGGGCTAAACATGGTTGGCATTATGGCAATTGGCCTGTTTGGCCAGCCTGCAAATTTGCCAGCCATTTCAGAATTTGCTGCTCAAAATAACTTATGGCTGCTTGATGATGCGGCGCAAAGCTTTGGGGCAAGTTGGAAAGATAAACCTGTTGGCCAGTTTGGGGATGTAACCGCAACCAGCTTTTTTCCGGCCAAGCCTTTGGGATGTTATGGTGATGGCGGCGCTGTGTTTACCAAAAATGAAGAGATAGCAGAAATCGCACGTTCCTGCCGCATTCATGGGCAAGGCACAGACAAATACGAAAATGTAAATATCGGGATGACGGCCAGACTAGATACTATGCAGGCTGCTATATTGCTTGCAAAGCTGGAAATTTTTGATGATGAGCTAGCCAAGCGCCAGCAGGTTGCTGAACGCTATCACAAATTGCTAGATGATGTGGCACAGGCACCGCAATTAGCACAAGCCGCGACCTCTAGTTGGGCACAATATGTTATCCGCTTGCCTCATGATACAGACAGGCAAGCAGTACAAGCCTCAATGCGTGAGCATGGCGTGCCAACCGCAATTTATTATCCGCGTCCCATGCACACACAGCCCGTTTATAAGCGCTATCCTGTTAGCCTCTCAGGCCTATCTCTAACCGAGCAATTGGCGCGTGATGTTCTGGCATTGCCAATGCATCCCTATTTGGAAAAACAGACACAAATACAGGTTGTCGCAGCCCTTCAAAACGCGCTTGAAGCCCAAAAATAGTCCCGATAGATAACTGTCTCTGTAAAAAAAATCAGCAAAGCCAGCCCTTGAAATAGGGTTTCTGGCAAGTGGTTAACGCGGCCTAAACTGATGTTCGCCATTGATGCTAAGGGCTTGGCTATGTTGCAGATGTCTAACCATCCTAGAAAACCGATTACCGCAGCTATGTATTTTTTGATGCGCGCGCTGCCCGTTAAGCCATTTATAGCGCGGCAGCTAGAGATACCCTCCAGAAAAAACAACGCGCTACAGCCGGATAAATTCAGCACCGATATTAAAATAGCCACACGCCGCACAGCCGATAGCCATGTAATAACTCTTTGGGCAAGCGCACCCAAAGTCCGCTCGGATGCGCATATTGTTTATCTGCATGGCGGGGGACATGCACTGCAAGCCATGCCCTTTCATCGACGATTTGCTGAACATTTAGCCCGCCAGACAGGTAGCTATGTTAGATTGCTGGATTTCCCACTGCCGCCAGAAGCACAATGTACCGACATTTTGGAGGCGGTCCGGGCCATCTATAGACAGCTATCAGGTGACTATCGACAACATAGATTTATTTTGATGGGCGATTCGGCAGGCGGCGGCCTTGCCCTGTCCTTGCTACAAGAATTGAAAGGGTCATTTGCAGGTGAAACTAAAAACCCAGACGGCACAGTTCTATATTCGCCCTGGCTAGATGTTGGCCTGCTAGCGCTAGAAAAAGACAGCTATCACACCCAAAAAGAAGCTATATTACCCCTTGCCGCACTTCGTAAGTCAGGTGCCCGCTATGCCGGTGATATAAATATGGGGGATGCCCGCTGCTCGCCCCTTTATGGCACCGTAGACGGGCTTGGCAAGTTGCAGATTTTTATAAGCCAGGATTAGTTATTTTATCCAGATTCTGTGCAGTTTTATAACAAAGCAGCGCAAGCTAGAGGTACAGAAATTGAGCTGATAGCAGAGCCGCACCGCCTGCATTGCTGGCCTGTTTGTCTTCCTTTTTATGAACAGGAAAACAATTTTCAGCAAATGGCCAATTTTTGCAAATTGCCCCTCTCAAGATAGCTAGCCAATAGGAAACAATAGGTGATGCTGCGTTTTTCGCACTTTTTTCTTGAAAGCGTTTTTACTCATCTATATAACGATGCAACGATGCGGGTGTAGCTCAGGGGTAGAGCACAACCTTGCCAAGGTTGGGGTCGAGAGTTCGAATCTCTTCACCCGCTCCAATTTCCAGATAAATTGGTACGCATCTCATTGAAATGTAAGCATATGCTATGTTTGCAGGAGATATGTGATGTACAGAGTGATGTACAAATCAGATGGCCAGTACGTGTCATGCAGGGCTGGTATCTATTACTACACAAGACGTGTTCCCATAGATGTGAGGCAGTATTATGCCTCCCCTCGCCTATCCTTTAGCTTGAGAACCAAATCATATGCTGGGGCTGTTCGTGCAGCACAGTCTGTGACACAGCGTCTTGAGGATTACTGGTTGGGATTACGACTGCAAGATATGGATATTCCAGCCATCCATCTCGTGAGGGCAGATGGTGTAGCACATGATGCGCCAGTTATGCTTGATGCTGTTGAGAACTATCTCAAGCTGAAGGGTAATGATGACCGCATCTTTGTTCGAACAGCTAGACGGAATGGTAGTTATGTAGCCAAGCTGTTAGGCAACAGACCCATTACATCATATTCTACAGCAGAGGCTGCTCAGTTCCGTGACTGGTGCTTTGATAAGGGTATGGGGCTAAACACAGTCAAACGTGTCTTTGCCTCTGTAAGGTCAGTTATAAATCTCAATATCCGTGAGTATGGATTAGAGGGCAGTAACGCCTTCTCTGGTACTTATATGCCTGACAGAGATGATACATCGCCATCTCGCAAACCTTTCCCTAATGACATCCTGCAAC
>JADHLI010000018.1 GCA_016780775.1 Alphaproteobacteria bacterium
CCTTCAATAGCGATATCCAGTGCATTATCGGTTGAGATGATACTGCCTTGTGTATGCTGTTTACTGGTATTTAACAGGCGGGTACCCGCGCCAATAGAAAACCCAGATGCCAAATTAGTTTCATCAGAGGTTTGCTCACCTGCTGGGCGAATAATCTGATATAGCAGTGTTTCAAAATTAGCTCGGTCACTTTTAAAGCCATTCGTATTCACGTTTGCCAAATTATTGGCAATAATCTGCATTTTTGTTTGCTGTGAATTCAGGCCAGTTTTGGCAACATGCATTGCATAAGTTGACATGGTTTGCGCTCTCCGATGATTGTCATCTCCATCTGGATAACTGCAAGCCTTATGCCAGTTAGTGTCATTGCTGTGATGTTTGCTGTAATTATGGCTGGGATTTTAGATGAAGCGCTGATGTTTTGAATGCCCTGATAGCAGACACCCGTCAGGTCTAGCCATTTGGCAAGCGCAACAAGGAAGCCGTATTTTCATCTAAATCTGATGCTGTTTTAATCAGCTTCATATTCAGCTCATAGCTGCGCTGATAGCCCATGGATGCGACCAATTCATCTATCGCATTCACATTACTTTCTTCAACATAGCCTTGCTTAATCTTTACATTCTGATCGGGTTGAATCTCAGCGTCTTCCGGACGAATTTCTCCGTCATCATCTTTTTTAAGCTGGATATCCTGGGCAGAGATTAAGCCAATTAATCCTAGATTTTCGGTAACCCCCGGCTCGCCATTTAGCGGCTCAATCATCAACTGGCCACCTTCAGAAACAATCATTTTACGAAAGGGGGGAACGGTAATAGGCTGCAAATTCTGGTTCAGGATAAGCGCCCCTGCCCCGTTCACTAATTGCCGCTCAGCAGATACCGACATATCCCCACGCCGCGTCAAAGAAATGGCAGAACCAGGCTTTTTTGAAACAAAAAACCCATCCCCTTCGATAGCCATATCTGTGGACATATCTGTATGGCGCATCCGCCCTTGTGTGTCATCAAAAATGCCACTGCCATTGGTTATGGCAAAGGTACGCGCGTTTAGCTGATTATCCGACGACATATATAAAGAGCCAAAACTTTCATACATATCCCGGCGATAGCCAGACACATTCATATTCGCCAAATTCTGGGCACTCACCGCCTGCTTGCGTAAAGCAATATCTAGCGTGTTAAGAGACAGATGGATCATCTTATCCATAATTTAGGGCTCCTAGTCATATGCCTTTAGCGGTTGCGACCTTAATCTTATTGCCTGATGTTAATAATGGTCTGTGTCAGGGTTGTGGTGGTCTCAATCGCTTTTGCCGAAGCTTGGAAGTTTCGCTGCGCTGTAATCAAATTCACCAATTCTTCGGTAATATCCACATTAGAGCGTTCTAGCGAACCTGAAAGAACCGTTCCAAAACCTTCTGCACCCGCCTCACCGACCTGTGCATCACCAGAAACCGCTGTCGCCACATAGGTGGCGTTACCAATCTGTTTCAAACCGTTCTGGTTATTAAAGTTCGCCAGCACGATTTTACCAAGCGGGTTATTTTGACCGTTTGTATAGTTTGCACGCACCGTACCAGAAGCATCAATTTCCAATCCATCTAGTCGGCCAGATGTAAAACCATCCTGTTCCACAGACAGCACCGAGAAAGGCTGCGCAAACTGAGTAGAAGCCCCAAAATTGATATCTAGCGAAACAGATGTCCCTTGCGACTGGTTTTCATAATGCACCAGATTTTTGGGGCTCAATAATTTACCGGTTTTATCAAAGGTCAGCTCGCCTTCATCAATATAAAGAGGATAGTAGCCCTGCACCAAATTATCTGGCGGGGTCGTTACTACATCGCCGTTCGGGTCAACATAAAGGGCGACCCCTTCTGCATTTGTCGCTTGAACTAGGTTATAAATTTCTGGAACAGACCCTACACCCAAGGGAACGTCATCAAGACCGAGCCGCGATGCACCTTTCACCTTAATAGTAGAATTATCTCCAGTGGTTCCGGTGGTAAAGGTAAAGCTATTTGACTCAGAAGCGTATCTGACGGTTACACCGCCTACAGTTTCACCCGTATCTGAATCCATCACCTGGTTAATTCTAATTTCTAATGCTTCAGCAAGTGTTGACCCCACATAAAAGCCTGATGGCACTTCAACCACACCATTGATACCGTTTACCGATACATTAAAACGATTGTCCCCATCTGCACTTGATAAACGAAACACATCTGTTAAATCATCGTTGGCAGCTCTGCCAACTGCAACCGCGGGTGTTGATGCAAGACCGCGCCCTGCAGTAAAGACAGCATCTGCCTTACTAGTGCCAACTGCCATAAGATGATTATCACCAGAAAAATGGTCATTAGTATCCGACACACTCCCGTCATCTGTGCTAAGTGTATAGCGGCCAATTTGAATATTTGAGGCTGTTTGCGTTTCGCCTACTCCCAGCGCACCATTTGCAGATATTGCTTCGCCAGTAGTGCCACTTGCAAAAGTAAAAGAACGCGTATCTGAATTATAATTCACGTTCACGCCATAGCGCTTATCGTTCAGCTGAATTTCTTCACCATCAGCAACAAAAGCTTCTGTAAATAAGACCTCACCCCCACGGATAAGCACTTCTTCTGAATCGTTCTTTGCTGGCACACCCAGATTATTGGTATCATCTGCTGTTTCTGCGCCATAGATAGAGAAGGAGTTAAAGTTTGAGTTGGTACCTGTGCCAAGGATATTACGCTCAACAGTAAATTGCAGGCGCTGGTTCACCGCATCATATTTAACCTTAATCGGTGGGTTTTTTTCATCCACCCAATCTGTTGTCGTGGTCACCGTATCGGTTAGACCCGTTCTGATCCCAAGCATTTCGAGAGAATCTGTCGCGGTTGTTCCAATCGTTTGGGAAAGCGTAAACTGTCCCTGATAGTTTGAAAAAATACCTTTATTAGCAGAAGCAACTGTACCTACGGTCAGCGTCAAATCATCTGCCGGGGTTGCCCCGCCCAGCAAGTTACCCGCAATGGTTAACTGGTCACCAGCTGAATACCCTCTACCACCGCCAACAATTATCGCGGTTGCCTGACCACCAGCGATCGTAATACTCAGAGAAGCCTCACCCCCAGTACCTGTTGTATTTGTAATCTGTGAAGATGCGATATTAAAGGTACCCGCCCCTAAGCCTGTGGCCACAGAGCCTGAAAAGGTAGAAATTTCATTCAAAGATGATACGTTAGCATTCGTGTAATGATGTTTGCCCTCGGAGCCCATTTCGCGAATAACGATGCGCTGGCTGTTAAAGTTAACCTCCGCGCCCTCATAAACATTATCCGCCCCTTCAAAGAAAGCCTCAACATCTTCAGACTCATCGCTCATTACATACAGATCGGTCTCAGCCAAAGAAAAGTTGTCATCTGGGAAATCAAGGCCAGTAGTGTTGATTTCAATGAAGTTTGAGGTAACATTGTTAATGGTAAATTCCCGGCCATTAATCATGGTTGAGTTTCCAAGCTCTGCTGCGTTGGTAAAGTTACCCGCAATTCTGATCTTCTCATTCTGCTGGAAATTACTGGTTGAGCCGGCATTCGTGAAATAGACACGCAACGTATTTTCAGTAGCATTATAAATAACTGAATTACTGCCTGTACCGGTTGTATCCACCATTTGTTTATTGTCATAAACACTCAAAGATGGACGATTAGCATAAGTGGAATAAACAAGTGACTTTTCATCTGTGCCAAGACTGGCGCCGGTTACAGAACCCGTTGAAAGGCTAGAGGTCGTATGGTCAAAAGTAACAATCTGGGTCTTTTCGAAAATCGCTGGCATCGTTGCGCCGCGGGAACGGGCAAACAGGTCTGAGGACACACCCAAGGTTGCCGCATTGGTAACCGTGTCTGTGCTATCTACAGCATATTCGTTCAAAGCCTGATTAATTTTAGACTGTGAATGGGCTAGGAACTGCTCGCGTGTGAAGTCAGGCGATGCGCCAGACAAGGTAATATTATCAACCTGCGAGACATAGCTAGACCCCAAAAGGTCTACGGTAATTGGTGTACTAAGACCAGCTGAGGAGCCATCTTGGTTCAATTTAAACAAATTGATATTTAGCGTATCATCAACATTCTGAACAATCTGGATTTTATTGTCATCACCATAGGCTTCGTTGATCGCACGCTCAACTTCATTTGCGAGCTGTGTTGCATTATAACGACCTGGACGAATATCAATATTTACAGGTTGGTCACCATTATCGACATTCACTGTCAGGAAGTTTCTACCCCAATAAACACGGCTATCTCCGGCGCCACTTTCACGCGTAGCTTTGAACTGCATCGGGTCTGTTACAACCTCAACCAGCCTATCGCCCTCTTCACCAAAATCAAATTCGGACTGCTCACTTTGCAATTTGGCTGGCTGGGATGGGACAAGTTCTTGTAGGTCATCCTGCTTATACAAAGCAGACCCCTTTCCTTCCAAGAAGTAGTTATCATCTGGTACATCTGTAGTTTGCTTGCCAAATCTATCTATAAATAGCTGGCGGCCTGTATCATCAACAGCCGAAACCAGATCCGGATCAATCACCGTATCGTTAATCACAAGCCTAGTATCATATTTGTTGGTTGGGTCATCAGCGGATGCCCCTTGTGTTTTCACAAAATAGATCGTGGCGATTGTTGGGTTACCCAAATCATCAAAGATGGTGATTGATGTTGAATTGGTAAAGGTGCTTGGATCAGACGGGTTAAAATTATAACCATCTGCAAATTGTGGGTTATCGGTCACCACTTCAGCTGCCGCAGGCACGTTCACCCCAAGAGAAATGTTACTTGTCGCGCGGGGGTCACCAGAAGTCACCGGCAACTGCAAAGGTACCGCACTTTGCAAATCTTTCGCGGTTACCGAGCCATCATCGTTCACTGGATAAGTTAGCAGATACTGACCAGCTGAATCGACCACATAACGGTCATTATCAACGTTCAGTGAGCCGTTTCGTGTATACACTGTCTGGGCTGAGGTCAGAGACGGCTTTAGAGCAAAGAACCCCTGCCCAGAAATCGCCATATCTAGCGCGTTTAGCGAGGAAGAAATGTTACCTTGCGTAAACTGCTGCTTAATCCCTTTCAAAATGGTACCCGAACCAATAGAAGATGAAGAGTTCTGCAAGGGCGAGGTTGCGAAAATATCGCCAAATTCAGCAACACTTCGCTTAAAGCCAGTGGTACCAACGTTCGCAATATTGTTTGAGGTTGCAGAAATGTCAGCCTGTGAACCATTCAATCCAGTAAGCGCGGTATAAAACGACATATTCTAGGTCTCCAAGAGAAGGGCTATAGTGTTAGTCTTTTAGATTTAAAATCACGACTTCAAAAAATTACTCACCGTTTTCAAAGCAACTTATGTGCCAGAACCCCCGCGAAAGCGGACGACTTCATTCGCGCTGATATCGCCATAGCCGCGGACATCCAACTGCACACCATCAGCGCCGCCTGTAGAGGCCGCCAACACCTCACCAAAGACAGATGTCGATACACCCTCCAGACCGCTGCCTTGATCTGCAAAGGCTTCAACCGAGATATATTCATTTGCATCCAGCACTTCTTGCGGAATATCTTCCCACGTAAAGCCAGTCAGGCCAGAGGCGCGCGCCCCTAAATCTTCAACATGCAAAACCTCGCCTTGCATAGATTTAAAGACCACATTAGTCGCCCCTGACGCCGCCGGCAGGTCAACCACCCCATGCACCGCCCCATCATTATCTGGATAGGCTTTTGTGCCGGGCACAAGCACCGAATTGCCAAGCAAGTTTGTAGCCGTTGCAATTCTAAACTCCGAGAGTTGACTAGATAGCCCTTTTAAGGTCTCACCCATTTCGGTAATGCCGGTCACGGTGGAGAATTGCGCCATCTGGGCAATAAACTCAGCATTTTCCATCGGCGCGAAGGGATCCTGATTTTGCAGCTGAGTAGTCATCAGCTTCAGGAAGTCTTCCTGGCCAAGAGCTGAGCCATCGGCCCGTGTTTGCTGTTCGGTTTCTCTGATACCTAATTTATCTAAAATGGCATTCAGGGATTGGTTATTGTCAACCGTGCTCATACTGGTCTCCGCCTTTTTGGATTATTTGCCCATGCTGATGGTGCGCATCATCAAGGAACGCAATGTTGAGACAACCTCAACGTTATTCTGGTATTGCCGAGAGGCTTCTAACATCTCGACCATTTCTTCATTCTCATCTACCGCTGCCCGAAACACATTCCCGTTTTCATCTGCTTCTGGATGCGAGGGCATGTAAACTTGTTCTGGCTCGCGCAAAACTGTTTTGATGTCTGCCACATCTACAGTCGATACGCCGGTGCGCTTTAACGCATCTGCAAATTTTGTCTCAAACACTGGTTTCATCGCGCGATAGGCGCTTTTTTCATCGCCTGTAACCACACCTGCATTGGCAAGGTTACTGGCAACCGTATTTAGGCGTACCATCTGCGCCGCCATAGAACGGCCAGCGATATCGAAAATATTTTTAACTTCAGCCATAAGCTTGCCTCTTCTTCTATTCGCCGCGGATTGCCGACATCAGCCCAGTAATTCGACCATTTAGAAATTGCAACGTCGTTTGATAACGGATGACGTTTTCAGAAAATTCCATTTGTTCCACTTCCATCTCAACCGTATTGCCATCCAAAGACGGGTTAAGCGGATCCCGAAATAATAGCTTTTCGCGTAATGGGCTGATATTGGTTGGAAAATGAACATCATCGGTAGTTACCAGCGGCCCTTCTTTAATATGACGCTGTATTTCCCGGTCAAAATTGATGTCACGAGCCTTGAAATGCGGTGTCGCAGCATTGGCAATGTTAGATGCCAATACTTCATTGCGCTTTGAGCGTAGCTGCAAAGCTTCAGAATAGAATTCAAGGTAGTTACTGATTTTGCTCATTTTTTCAGCACATCAACCGTTAAAATAATTTATAAGTTTTTTCAGCCATACAGCCGGATTTGGTGTAAAATTTGCAAATAGGATGCCAAGTTGCTTTGGCGGAGGAAAAAAATGAATTCAGCTTCCCTAACTTATGGTGCCGGACCGGGCTCTACTATCACCCTGACCGCGGAGACTATTCGCGTGCGTGATGCCATTATTGCAAAATTTTCAGACCAGTCCTTGGCTGAGCTAAATAGCTTTATTGAGACAGCTCTATCTGCTGAAAAAGACGATAATAAGCGGCTCGGTATTTTGGCCGCGCGGGTCTATATCTTGCGGATGCGGATGCAGAATATCTCCAGCTTTAATCGTGACCCCTCACAAAAAGCTATTTCTGAACTTACCCCTGCAGATATGCTAATGGCGCCGCAAGCAGAAGGGGCAAATGCAGAAGAAGAAGGGAAGGGTGAAATAGCTGAGGATTTGTATGAGGAATGGAATGAGCTGATGGTTGTCGAGTCTGGTGAGATCAACGGTGTGCGTATTCCAAAAGGCGTTACCATCACCGTGGGTATCGAAGATGCACGCCGGCTTATCGAGACAAAAAAGGCAGTTTTTGCCAAATCCCTGTCAGATGACACAGCTGAGGTGAGCCCGCCAATACCAGAACAAAGTATATCAGAACAGAGTATATCAGCAGCCGAGATGGAAATGCCGAGCCTTGAAGAGGGCGAAAAACCAGATACGCCAGACAATGATGTTATCTCTAGCGAAGCTGTTGGGGTTGAAACCACTAGCGAAGCTGCCGCGGATAATAGTGGCAATTTGGGTGAACCTGTACTGGCATCAAACTCAGATATAGAACAAGCTATGGCTGAGCTAGCAGAGGGTGAAGAGTTAGACCTAACCGCACCGCCGCAATCTGATAAAGATACTAATTAGAGGTTTAGAATTGGGGCAGATGACAAACATAGCTAAAATGCGCACAAGCGCACCCTGCCCCGGTTCCGGCCCTTCTCGCCTAAGACAGATATTATCGGGGATGATGTTGGTCACGATGCTTGGCGGGGTTCTTGTCAGCTTGTCTGGGTGCATGCTAGAGCGCTTTCGGCATGAAAAATATACCTGCCAAAACAGCAATTTGAACATAGCAGAAATCGTTATTCGGAGCGCTAAAAAAGGCAAGGAGGTAAAAATCTTTGGGTATGACGGCGATCGCGTTGGCACTATCGAAGAAATATCTAGCCAGCTGGCCGTTATTCGCACATCAGAAGGCACGCTAAAGCTCAATCGCAAAACCGGCTCCCTATCAGTGCAGGTCCGCAACCGCTACACCCGCACAAACTGCAAACTATCTGTCTTTAAGCTATAATCTGCACATAATGTAAATAATGATATGGCTTTTGCCGCTAGCACATTTTAGGCGCGGTGGAAGCGAGCAATCGCTTCAGCTTCTTCCTTTGGCAAATTGGTGGTGAGCATAATTTCAGACGCTGATGCCCCGCCCCTCGCCAGTTCTATCGCCTTACTCATCTGGCTTTGGGAATGAAACCCATCTGCCAGTCTGGTCAGCTCTTGCTGTTGACGCGAAACCGCTTCATCTATCTCTTCTAGCTTGGTTTCCATAGAGGCAAGCCGGCTATTAATCTGTTCCACAGAATTGATCATGCGTGCCAAGACTGTCTCAATATCATTATAGGTTGAAGAGAGCCTTCGCAAAAGGTTAAGCGATTTTTTCTGGAAATTATTGATCATCAAAATAATGGCAATAACGGCCAATAAAATTAGACCAGCATATCCAAAATTTGAGAGAAAGAGGCTTAAACTCACCGAAAAATAACCCTTAATAAACTATTTCCACCACTATCTTATACGCAAGGGCTTGTGTCAATTCAATGACAGCTATTGGCGCCTATTCTGGTCTTGTTTTCTAATTGGGCTTGTTTTCTATTCTGGGCTTATTTTCTATTCTGGGCTTATTTGCTGTATCGCCTGATTTTGCGCAGCATACGCTTTTACGGCGGGGTTCTGCGGCGTTGCATTATTGCCATCAATTTCTGCCCTCGTCTCTGGCGGCAGCGGCGGCCCCAAAGCTTGGTCTGTCTTCGGTGCATAAGGCTCGATAGGCTTATCTTCTTGCAGATAGCTTTGCATATCACTAACCAAATGGGCATTATGACGCGCCTGAAACTCAAGGCGGGTTAAGCGGCGCAATATGTCAGCGACCTTTTCCCGCGTATCTGCATTTAGCTCAGCAGCAGAAGCCAGTTGCGTGCTATGTTCAGCTAGCCAAACACCGAAATCACCGACGGCCTGCGCAAAGGCTTTAGAATCATTGAGACATGCAGAAATTCCCCCGAGCTTTTGCTTGGCGGTTTCTAGTACATCGTGGATAGAGAGATGTGCAGACATAATCGTCTCCGTTTTATTTCGTGTGACGATCAGTTCTTATGTTTTCATCTCCCTATATGCGTCCATCAGCGCATCTGATATTTTGTCAATATCGATGGGATAATTGCCTTCTTTAATTGCGGACTTAATCCGGTTGACTTTATCCATATCAACTGGCGCAACAGAGGCCATATCCCGTGCAGCCGAAGCCATCTCAGCAGATTTTAACTCTACTGAATCGGTTTCAGATGCACTGCTCGGCTTGGGCGCAGGTCCAGAAGCTTGCGGTTGTGCAGCTTCAGCCCGTCGCGTCTTTACCGTTTCGATCCGACTGATGGCGTTTTTCACACTATCAACCATACTTACCTCCTAATGTCAGTGTTAACGACACAGATTTAAAATTTGTTAGCACCAATGATCACTTTTTTTTCAGAAATCACGGTTGCAAAAACCTCTCGACCAGAACGTACATTCAAGAAACGTGCCACTTCACCCCACTGCGCATTTTCTAAGGCCTTACCCTCGCTTACTACTTCTACACCGCCAAACTGACTTGTTAAGGTCACAGGCTGACCTTCAGATACCAGCCAGTTAGCTTCTATATAGCTTGCACGAACCATCTTACCAATTCCAAGCCTGCGCTTCAACTTCCGCCCCACGAGCGCATCAACTGAATTATAATAATCTGAAAAGCCTTTAACACTACCCTCAGCAATTTTTAGGTCAGACGCGGTAATGATATGACCACGTTTTAGGCTTTGACGCGCTACTAAATAAGCAACAGTTTGTCCCACCTTTAGGGGGAGACTAGCAATTTTTTTACGCTTTTTTGATGGCGATGCCCCGACCTTTGTTCGGATAGCCAACTTCCAGCCATCTGCGTCTGGGCAGATAATCTCAACAGTTTGCATGTTCCCGAACATAGGCCGATAGGCCAGCGGCATCTCGCATGGGCGGAAAAGCCGACTTTGATTGATAGCTGGATTACCTTCATAACCGTGGTCAGCTAAATATTCTATCAGACCAGCGCGCAGTTCTGCACCTGTGAGCAGATCTGTAGGCATTTTTTCAGCCGCAGCTGCTATCGGCGAAATCAGCCCGAAAAATGCCACAAGGATAGCTGCGAGTGCATACATTTTAGCTGCCAAAAAAGAAAATATGGTTGCGATTATCATCTGTAATGTCTGCATCGCTTTCTGGGCTTGGCTGTTTGACCAGCATGGCTCGGATTTCGTTTAAAGACGGCAGATGCAGCACCTTGTCTGCAAACAGATAATTTGGGTTGCCACGCACAAAAGCAGACCTATTCTTGCGGATAATAGCCATTTGAACAAAGGCACGATCGATACCGCTACCACCATAAAAATTGGCGATAACATGGCTTAAGGTTTCATCTTTTCTAACACGGTGACGTGCTGAGTAGTTTGGGTCCATACGGAAAGGATGCGTGCTATCCTCGCCTATTTGCACACCGCTATCCTGACGATATTCCAATATCACGATAGGCTCTGCTGCCAATGCAGGTAGTCCAACAAATACCCCCGTGAACAAAGCTGGTAGGAGGCGCTTTTTTAAATGGTTTCTGGTTGGAATTATTGCCATGTGTTAAACTCCAGAAAGGTAACTTCTGCGCCGGCAAGCTCAGATAAATCCTGTCTTCTATCTAGGGGCTCAAGCACGACATTTGTATCTCCGGCCTGTGATACCCGTAAAATCTTAAACTTTGTTGTCTTATCATCTGTAAAAGCAAGATGGTTAGGGCCAAGTCCCTGCCGCGTACCGAGGCGGACTTGCAGGCTACCGCCTACCAATTCCAGTTTAGCTTTCATTGGTGCGCAAATAACAGTCTCTGCCAGTTTTTTAGCATGCACGCTCGCCGCATTAGTAACCAGTTTTTGAATCGCTTCACGGCTTTCACGGTTTAGCGTTGTCAAACTATAAATCGGTGTTTTTCTTCCAAGCTTAATCTTGAAAACATTGCTGATCTTCTGGGTATTAACCATACCGCCTGGCGCACTTAGAAAACTATCCACGCTGATGATGGCAAAATGCGTTTTCGATAGCATTTCTGCCTTGCTTTCATAGCTTAGACTAACATGCGTTTCGATACCTACATCGCCTTGGCGCATTTCAATGCGGCCTGTTGTCAGGTGGCGATAATCATATTGGTTAAAGTTATTGCTGGGTGTGGTGGCTGCTGGGCGTTCAGTTGTCCGCGCATCATTTACCTGCAAGGAAGGCTGCTCAGCCAAAGCCTTTGCTATTTCATGCGATAAGCTGGCTGGGATTTGTGACATCCAATGCGGCAGATCATAAGACAACCGATAATGCGGTTTGAATAAGGTAACATGGCCAACAGGCCGGTTCTGGCAGCCATTTGTTGAAACATCCCCAATAACAGCCTGAATAGTTACCTCATAATGGGTGTCATCACGCAGCTCATTGGTAATGGAATAATCAAGAATGCGCGAAGCTGGCCGGACGATAAACATTTCCTGCAGGCTCGTGGTTTCGTCCACTGCACTATAGCCATCTATCTTCGCTCCGCCTTCTAGAGCTGCATAATATAGCGCATCTTCCAAGGCCAGATCGCGGGCCTCATCAACCGTATCTTCATGCTGGATAACAGCCCGCCCCGTAACCGTGACCATATTAACAGATGGAAAACCGGTTGCCTGCATAACCTTGGAAAAGGCCAGTTGCGGCAGGAAGATTGTCATTAGGACAGTCCAGACAAATAATAGCAAAATGCCTAGTCTCATCTGTCTTTCCTTTCCAGCGTCAGGGGTTATCTAAACTTATTTTCCAGAGCCGCTTTTAGGCAGTCTGGCGAGCTGTCTGCAGAAGATATCCTATCATCTCGCGGTCAATCTCTAGCACCACTTCATAGGTATCAGAGCCTGTTGGGTTAATCCGTACTGTGCGCGCCCCGCGAATAGTGCCAGATACCACGCCTCTGAAGGTGTCGTTTTGAACCATTAGGTCGATAACGGTTGTGTTCGAGTCTACCTGCAGGCCATGAATTTGTTCAGCCAAGTCGCGCATTGCCGCCATTCTTGCAGAACGAATTGCCATCAGTCTTTTCTGCGCTTCGCTACGGCCTGGCTGGGAAGAAGTTACAGCATACCCGATAGCTATCAGGGTCGGGATATCTTGGGTATCTGCATCCAAAACATCTTTTAGTGTGACAATAGACTGTGTTTGCGAGGCCTCTACCATCGCCATTTCCGTTGCCGCTGTCTCAGCATTCATTTGTTGCATAGACATGCCTGACATGTGACCACAACCAGTAAGTAGTCCTAGCCCAGCAAGGGTAAGTAAGCTTGTGCTTGTCCGTTTCATCATCTGCGCGCTCCTGGCATTTTAACCAATTTCCGGCTGTCTGTAGCGGGGGTGAACAATATGTGCTCATACCAGACCCTCAACCCGTCAGCCGATAGATATCTGCCAGCTATCATGCATCATCCATGCCAATTCCAAGCATAATAAGAACAGGTACATTTTTTCATCGCTTTGGCACGCTATTTGCCTTGTTTGATGTGGGGTCATCTATACCCAATACATATATTTTAACGCTAGAGACAAAAATGATAAGCAAAATCATGGCCTTAATATATTTTAACAGCATGCGGATGCGGCATATTTCTACGTTATGTCTGATATCTGACATCAGGAGTCTGTCATGGAAATGACACTACAAAGGCTAGGCATTAGCAGCATCAGATCACTATTTGGCAGTTTTGTTATGCCGATAGGCATTTTGATGCTTGTCGCGATGATGGTTTTGCCCCTGCCCTCTTATTTGCTTGATACGTTTTTTGTTACTAATATTTTGCTTTCTTTGCTGATTTTGATGGTGGCGATGCATACGCATAGGCCGCTTGAATTTTCTAGCTTTCCCACCCTTCTTTTAATCGCAACCGTCCTGCGGCTAGGACTAAATGTAGCCTCCACCCGAATTATTCTTGGCGATGGCCATGAAGGTACAGACGCCGCGGGGCGGGTTATTGAAGCCTTTGGCGAATTTGTTATCGCGGGTAATTTTGCGGTGGGTATCTTTGTCTTTATCATTTTGGTCATTATCAACCTTGTTGTGATTACCAAGGGTGCAGGACGTGTATCAGAAGTTTCCGCCCGTTTTACCTTGGATGCGATGCCTGGCAAGCAGATGGCGATTGATGCGGATTTGAACGCTGGCGTCCTAACCAATGATGAAGCCCGGCAGCGGCGCGAAGAAATTACCCAAGAGGCTGATTTTTATGGTGCGATGGATGGTGCCTCTAAATTCGTTAAGGGGGATGCCATTGCAGGTATCCTGATTTTGGCGATCAATATTATTGGTGGGCTAATCGTTGGGCTTGCCCAGCATGATATGAGCCTTGAAACAGCGGGTAAATCTTATGTGTTGTTGTCTATCGGCGATGGCCTTGTTGCGCAAATTCCTTCGCTGTTACTCGCGATTGCGACCGCGATTATCGTAACCCGTGTTTCTAGCACGCATGATATGGCAACCCATATCGGCAAGCAGATAGGCATGTCTCGCGCATGGATCCCCGTTACCGGTGTGCTAGCGCTTATCGGATTTGTACCGGGTATGCCAAACTTTCTATTTGTTAGTGCGGCTATTGGTGCAGGCATCACCGCCTTTTTGGTGCGGCGAGCAGAGAAAAATGCTACCAAAGATGGCCAGCCCTTGGGTGCTGGCGCCCCGCCAGCATTGGGCAGGCCAGCAGCAGGTGCAGGCGGCGGCGCGGCAGAAGGTGCTGAGCAAGGGGCACCAGACCGTATTGATTTATCAGATGTTACCGATAATTCACCTGTTTCTATCCAGCTTGGCTATGGGCTTATTGAAATGGTGGACGAAGAAACAGGTGGGCCGCTAGTGAACCGTATCACTGGTATTAGAAAGCAAATTTCGCGCAATCTAGGCTTTGTTATCCCAGCGGTAAGAGTACGCGATGATATGAGCCTGAATGCCAACCAGTACCGCGTGCGCATTGGCCAGACAATTGTTGGCGAGGATGAGGTTTATCCAGACAGAAAGCTGGCGATACCTGGTGAGCAATCTAATCTTAAACTGCCAGGTATTGAGGTTAAAGAGCCGACCTTTGGCATTGATGCGGTTTGGATTGAACAGCATAAGCAAGCAGAAGCAGAGCGTAGCGGCTATGTTGTGGTTGAGCCAGAGACAGTGCTTACTACTCATGTTAGCCATCTGATGAATAAATTTGCAGGCGAGCTATTAGGACAGGATGATGTTCAAGCGCTTCTGGATAATTTAGCAGCTTCTGCACCTAGCCTTGTGCAATCAGTGATACCAAAGCTTATTCCGCTTCATTCTTTGACAGGTATCTTGCGCGAGTTGCTAGCTGAGCGGATGCCGATTAGTGATCTGCGCCGGATTCTAGAAACATTAGCCAATCTGGCAGGCAAGAATTTGAGCATTGCTGAATCTGCTGAAGCTTTGCGCCCAGGTCTAGCAGGCCTGCTTATCCAGCAGCTTGCCCCCTTGAGCCAGCCTTTGCCAGTTATTACGCTCAGCTCTGAGCTGGAACATATGCTGATCCAGATGACAAGGCAGTCTGGCGAAGCAGGTTTGATGCTAGATAACGCGCTGGCAGAAAAGCTTATTACCTCAGTAACACAGGCCTCAGAGCGTGTGTCAGCAGAAGGCAGAACCGCTGTAATGGTCGTATCACCTGCTATTCGAAAGCAGCTATCTGCTATCATTCGCCATCATCTTGATGACATGGTGGTGCTTGGCTTTACCGAACTGCCAGATAACCGGAAAATTAATGTAGTTGCCACCATTAGCGGTGATGATACGCCTGCGTCCTAACTCTTTAGAGCGCACAGGATAAGGAGATAAAAAATGACAACGCTGACTGTACAGGCAGAAGATACCGCCACAGCTATGGAAAAAATTGTCGACCAGCTAGGACCGGATGCGCTTATTCTGTCCACTACCAAGCGGGATGGCAAAATCATCATGCGGGCGTCAAATGAAAGCGCTATGCCAGCTGATAAAAAAGCAGAAGCTGCCCCTGCAGCTGAGTTCAGCCAGCTCTTTGCGGCGGCATCACGCCCGCCTGTAACAGGGCGGCCAAAGCTGGCAAGCGATGGTATTGATTTCACAAACCCGCCTTCTTATGCATCCGCTAGCCAGCCTCAGCCAGCATCCCATAATGGGGCCGATACAGAGGCCGCCTCCTCACCATCTGCACAACAAGCAATGATGCAGGCCATAACCCTAATGGCTGATAGGATGGAGATGATGGAAGCCCGCTTATCTGGCATGATGCTAACCAGCCCGGACGGGCTGAATGATGCGCTTCAAGATAGCACCCCTGTGCAGCTGATGCGCGCCGGATTTAGCCAGTCTTCTGTATTTGGCTTGCGTGCAGCTTATGCCAGTCTTGGGTATGAGGCTGGAATAACAAACTTCCTTGATATGCTAGCAGAAGATTTAACCTTGCCCCGTGCAGAAGATATCCTAACCAAACGGGTTGTCTTTGTTGTTGGTCCTTCTGGCTCAGGCCGGACTACCCTTGCGGCCAAGCTTGCCGCTAGCCTGAAAGAAACGCATCGTGGAAGAGAAGTTGCGCTAGCCTCCCTCGGAGCTTCAATGAATGAAACAGATACGCGCCTTCGTGGTTTGGCGCGGCTATTGAATATCGGGGTTAGCCCGCTTTCACATGACGTTACAGGTCAGGATTTTGACAAGATGACAGATTTTGACATGATGGTCGTGGATGTCACCTTAGGCGCTGAAGAGGCCGTTGAAAAACTCGCTGAGCTTACCAGCCATCTAGGGGTTCAAAACGCAGGTGTAGTTCTGACTATTCCGGGAGGAAGTTCAGCGAAGATGATCGAGGTCACGCTAGCTCAATTCGCAGAACTTGCGCCGGCAACCGCACTGACAAAACTAGATGAGTGCGAGACAACTGCGCATGAGTTTTCTGCCTTGCATCAAGCACATGCCCGTATCGGCATGCTTTCGGGTACAAAATCTGTGGTTGGGGCTATCGCCTTTGCTAGCCAGAAAATATTGTCGCAATATCTAAAAGAAAACTTCTCTCTGCCTATAGAATAGTGGCACGGCCGGTAAGGATAAGAAAATTATGACTGTATCAATTGCCATCACCAGCGGTAAAGGCGGCGTCGGGAAAACCAACTGTGCTGTGAATGTGGCACTGTCGCTTAGTAAAACAGGCAAAAAAGTAGTTCTGTTTGATACTGATTTCGGGATGGCTAATGCACATATCCTGCTTGGCCGGAACCCTGAACATAATGCAGCAGAATTTCTACACGGTGATGTTCAGATTGACAAAATCCTGTCAGACGCGCCCGAAAATCTGAAATTTATCGCTGGTGGCAGCGGCTTGCTGGAAATGCTGAATTTGGATAATCAAGCACGCTACCGCATGCTGCAATCTTTATCCGATCTTGAAGACCAGATAGATTATCTGCTGGTAGACACGCCAGCTGGCGCATCAGACAGCACTCTATTCTTTGCTAGCGCCTGCGATATTCCAGTCGTAGTTTTAGTCGCTGAACCAACAAGTTTTTTAGATGCTTACTCGTTAATCAAAGCTGCACATATAGATAAAAATATACACAATTTCAGTGTGTTAGTTAATATGGCTGATAATTCAGCTAGTGCAAAAAGGAACTTTGATAAATTTTTTGAGATTTGCCGACGCTTTCTGGACGTAAATTTGCATTATGCAGGGATGATACCGCTTTCAAATGCCATTAGACGGTCAATTGTGAAGCGGGCGCCAATTGTGTCTGCGCAGCCAAGCTCGCCAGAGGCCAGAGCCTTTCAGGCAGCCGCACGCGAGATTATTAAAGCGCCGCAGAATGAACAGACAGGTATCCGGTTTTTCGGATCCTAATTAGGGAAATGAGGGCTATATGAAACATTCATATGCTGAAAAACAGCCTGATGTTGACGAGCTAATAAGCTCGCATTCGGAATTGGTTCGTAAAATCGCGTGGCAGATTCATGGCCGCGCGCGTCACATAACAGAAATCGAAGATCTGGTGCAAATTGGCTATACTGGTCTTATTGTAGCAGCCCAGAAATACACCCCGCTGGAAGGGGCGAGCTTTGCCTCTTATGCCAGCATTCGAATTCGCGGGGCGATTGTCGATTATTTACGCAAAAGTTCTAATCTATGCCGTACCACTATCCAAATTAAGAAAAAATATAACGAGGCAACCGAGAATCTAGAGCGAAAATTGATGCGCCAGCCTGATCGCCAAGAAATTGCGGCTGAAATGAAAATGAGCGAAGATGAGCTTACCGAATGGGAAGCCGCATTTCAGGCCAACACCCATCAGTCTATCGAGTCTGTTTATGATCAGTTTTCTGTCTGGTTCACCTCTTCAGAAAACAACCCTGAAGAAGAATTGAACGAAACGGAGCTTCATAGCCTGCTGAAAGAGGCCTTAACAACGCTGCCAGAACGCGAAGCCCTTGTCATTCAGCTTTACTATGTCGAAGAGATGAACGTCTTTGAAATTGGTGAGGTACTGGATGTGTCAACAGGCCGTGTCTCACAAATCAAAAAGGCTGCTATAGGGCATCTAAGAAGCTATATCCAGAAAGGCCAGTAAGCGCCTCTTTTTTCCTGCGCGCCCTGCCCTAACCCTATTTAAAAACTAAAATATGCTTTGTTTTCAAGCGCAGCTTATCCGCGATAAGCTGGGCGCACTAGATATCGTTTTATTTATCCAAAAAAGAGGGCGTTTTAGAGTACAGGTTTAGTCTATCAGTCGGCGGGTCATATCGGTTTCAGTCTGTATCAAGCGCGATGAGCCTGAAAAAGCCTGCTGGGCTTGAATAAGTCCGGCTAGCTCTGCGGTCATATCCACATTTGATAACTCAATCGCCCCAGAAATCATCTTGCCATAACCATCTTCAAAAGGCCCGCCAACTTCTGCAGCACCAGAAGCCTGATTAGCTTTGAACAAGTTATTACCATGCGGGGTCAGACGGGTAGGATCAGAAAATTTTGCAAGACCAACACGGCCCACAACCTGTTCTTGATTATCGCCCATCTGGGCAATCACGCGGCCAAACTCATCAATGTTAATGTCATTCAAGAAAAAGGTACGCCCCTCAATAACAGCTGAGCGCGGCACTTGAATAGGCTGCTGGGTATCCGATAGTAAAAGCTGGCCGTCACTAGAGGTTATAAACCCGTCATTATCCAGCGAAAATGAACCATCGCGGGTAAAGCTATTGGTATCACCGGCTGGCGCATCTGGGCGTTTCAAGACAAACATGCCCTGCCCTTCAATAGCGAGATCAAGTGTCTGGTTAGTCTGCTTAAGCGGCCCTTGTGAGCGAAACTGGCGTATCGTATCCAAAGAGGCACCATGTCCGATTCGCCCTGGTGCAAGGAAGCTTGCCTTTTCCGCATAGATATCCTGAAAAGAAGCATCCGAGCGCTTATAGCCTGTTGTTTTGGCGTTGGCGATATTGTTCGACAACACATCAAGCTGTTTAAGGGAGGCATCTAAACCTGAGCGAATAACTGAAAACATCTAAAACTCCTGACCATCAGATGAAGTATAGACGCAAAAATTATGCCAATTCAAAATCTCCATTAACTAAATTAAACCGCCCATTTCGGTGAGGGCTAAAATGCAAGAGACTTGTTAAGATACAAATAATTTAGCATTATATATCTGTGGATCTGAACTTTTTGGAGCCTACCGATTATGACAAACAGCGATTCACGCTCACTTGTGCCTGTGCCATCTCGTGCAGTGTCTGTTAAAACAGGCAAACAAGATTTGGTGCCAGCCTCGCTTAATGCTGAAAATCGTCGCTTTGAGACACGCGAGGATGTACGCAATTATTTGCCAGATATTTTAGGCAAAACACTGGCACGAATTTGGATTGACCCTGAGTTTCACAATAATTTCGCCTCTAACCCAACCAAGACTTTGGCTGAAAATGGCGTGATGTTGCCTGAAAACATCATTGTTGAATTTCAAAAGCAGGATAGCCAACGCCCCCGTGTAGTGGTGTTTGAACAAAAGCCGGGTTCTAAATTCAAACTAAGAATATTTTATCTTCAGCTGGTCATGATGGCAGGCCGATAATGAATATTCCTCCCCGTAGCTGGAAAATACGGCTGCGCCCCTGTCATTCCGCGCTTCTGGCGGCATCGTTTGCGCTGGTTATTTACCCCAATTATGCGCATGCTGACGGACATAAGGCGGCTGCCTTGCCAGATAGCGATTTTGCTAAAGCTGTACAGGCGGTGAGGGATAAAAATTATCAGCTAGCACTGAACTTATTTGAGCTGGAAGCCCAGAAAATCGAATTTGAGGCTATGTATAATCTGGCCCTGCTCTTAAAGGCTGGTAAAGGCCGGCCACAAAATTATGTAAATGCGCTTTACTGGGCCTATCTTGCCCAGCTTGGCGGCATTGAGCTTGCTGATGACTTAATTAACGATTTAACCGATATTCTTAATGAGCAGCAGCGCCAGCCGATATTAGCCCGTGTTGAAGCCCAGCTTGTTGAACGCATTAATAAAGGCGATTTCGATGCTATCCCGCAATATGCCGACTATTTCATTAACCTGCTAGAAGAGCCAGATTATGAAAAAGCGTATCAATGGTATGCGATAGCTGTTGCGCTTAATCTGCCAGACATGGTGGAATTACGCGATGATATGGAATCTGAACTTGAAACCGAAAAAATCCCGGAGCTTCAGGAAATGAGCGCGGCGCTCTTTAAACAGTTGATGAACGGGGAAGCCATTATGGTAGGGGAGACGGCAAATGAAAGTTGACGTACATTGGATAATTGATGGGGTGATGAGTGTAGAAGCAAACTCTGCTGAAGAAGGGGAAAAAGCCGTTTCTGAGCTCCTCACTGCTTTTATTCAATCACATCCTGAATTGACCAGTCATTTCGGGGCAAAGGCCATTCAAGGCCAAGTGATTGACGAAGATGGATCGCTTGTATCTGACAAGCCAATGCTAGATTCTTAAAAACTGCCTCAATAGGGACTGCAAATACTTCTAGTTAAACGTATTCAAAAGGTCTGATATCGTTTTTTCGAGCTCTTCATTATCGCGTTCGATATCAGCAATTTCTTGACGAAGCTGCTCAATGCGCGTTTTGCGCTTTTCCATGACATCACGTATTTCGTCCAAGACAGTGGCTAAACGCTTGCTTAAATCTTCTTCATCTTCTGCCATTTTTTGCCTCCGGAAGAGCCCTTCTCATCAATTTAACAAAAATCTGTTTATATCTGGTGATGAAAGACAGAGCAGGCAAGCAAATGCTTTCCAGCCCTTTTTTATAATAAAAGCTAAATTCAAGTCGTTATTTTTGCAAGATCTACGCCGTTTACCGGAGAGTTTAAAAAAAAATTGAAAATTTTTGAAAAATTCAGGTCAAAGGTCAACGTCACCCTTTACGCACAGCCTTTTATCAGATTGAATTTTTTGCGCAGAAATTAGGGCATTCGGCCTGCTTCTTGCAAGTTATGAAATTCTCATAGGCTGCAAGAGTTAGGAAAGTCGCCCAGATGACAGAGCTGAGAATGAAAGACGAGCAGGACAAAGAGCGCCCCTCACCTATCCGACTTGCTGAGATAGATGCACAACAGAAAATAATGGCAAGGGTAGATGAATTGATGCAAGAGGCCACCCAAACAAAGCGAAGCAGCAGCCAAGATGCCACTGCTAGGCCTTTCTGGGCGCAAACCAAAGTGGATATCCCGCCATCAGAAAAATTCGGAAAGTTAAGCCAGATGATAGAAGATGACAGCCAAAAGAATGAGCCGCAGCGCCAACAAGAAGAATTAGCAGCACCAGCCCCCCAGCCTGTTCAGCAACCAGCGACACAAGCTGAGGTGACTGATGTGACTGAGGCAACTGAGGCAACCGCGCTATCTGCTATCCGTGATGAGGTTATCAATAAAATGGGGGCAGCTGCTCCTGCTATGCCATCGCCTGAGTTAGATGAGGTGTTACAGCGCCTTGACGGTCTTGAGGCGCGCGTTGATAAGCATCAACAAGATCTTACCGCCTTGCTTAAGTTGGTACGCCAGCTGGCAGCAAAGAAAGAGGAAAAACCTGAACCGCAGAAATTAAAATCTAGCGGTAGTGGCGTGGGGCTAGGCCTGTTTGTAACCTTATTTCTGATCGGCGGTATGCTGGGCTGGCTATTCTGGATGGACCCTGCCTTTATGATGGATATGATGACAAAAATAATTAATGAAAGCCTGACCATGACTATCCAGCTATTAGCCTCGTTTGGCGTGGTCTAAGGAGATACCAGCTTTCACTGGCAGCAGGGCTTTTTAAAATGGCTGATGCAGAAGATTTATCTAATGATGCGGGCACTGATGTGCCATTATCGCGCCGGACCAAGCTTGGGTTTGGCGCCCTGTTTCTATCCATCATTATTCTGATTTCTGGCTTGTTCTTTTACGCCTTTTCGCTCCTTACCGCCCCTGCCCCTATTACCAATAGCGCTCTGCAAGAACGTCTGGAGGCTGCGCGCATGTCCCCAGATATGGCAGATAATTTCACCGACAATCAAAGCGCTGACGCAGACAGCTCAGATATGGATGAGAGCCTTAGTGAAGAAGATGAGATGATAGATATGGATGGCGATGGGGTGTTGGATTTCACCGGACCAGATTATCGCTATTATGCGTTTGAGATGCCTTTTGTTTCCAATTTAAGTGACAGCAAGAAATTACTGACCTTGGAGCTATCTTTGCTGATTAAGCGACCAGCCTTTTTCGTTGATGGTGAATTGGAAGATTTGATGAAGTTAGGACCTGCAATGCGCTCAAAAATCCTAGGCTATCTGATAACCTTGACGCCAGATATGCTGCAAACCCGCGCTCATAGACAAGAGCTAGCAAAAAACATCCGCTTACTTCTCAATCAATATCTGCAAGCTGACAATCAGGATGATGAAGATGGCATTCTGGAAGTTCAAATCCTGAAAATGGTCGTGGCTTAGACCCTTTGGCTATTACATAATCCGAAATGCGTAAATCAGCTCTGTGGCTGACCAGCAAAGGCAAACACCACATTCGCAAAGGCATCCACCTCTTCATCTGATAACATGGCATGGGCAGCAAAATTTGAACTCTGCTTTACTTGTATGCTAGCTGGCTGGGCGCTAGAGGCAGGCTCGGGCGGGAATATCCATGTCATTTGCAACCGCTTTTGCCGGCTCAAGCTAAACTCCACAACAATACCGAACGGCGCAAATAGCGCATTCACCTGCCGCTGAAAGGCGCCAAAATGCGGGATAGAGATATGTTTGGGAAAGGTAATTATGCGCTTTTGCTGTACAGCACGATTTTCAGGCGTGGGTACGAAAAATCCGTCAGAAAGATTTAACGAAAGTTGGCCTGTTCTGTAACCTGCTGTGCGTTTCGCCTGCATGAAGCCATCATTTTAAAACTATTTTCTATACTTTAATTATAGCTTATATTGCGGTTAGGTCAAATACCAACCCCTATATATATGATTGCTTAGACCCCCAATATGGTAACATTATGGCCTAGTGAAATTATGGCCTAATAAAATCATGGTCTAATAAAATCATGGTCTGGCTAAACTCTTAGCGCAGGACGGATAAACTCTTTTAAGCTTCTTCTTTATCATCCGTGTTTTGCACCGAGCGAAGCCTGTCCACAATCGCTTTCACATCATCTTCTGCAAGGTTAAGATCGCGCGATAATTTATTAATCTCGCGTCGCTCACTTGGGGTAATATGCCCGTCTGCTAGCGCCCGGCGCACCTCAGTTTCCATAATATTACGCTTTTTAGTCATCTGGTTGGAAAAGCCAGATGCAACAATGCCTGTAAGCAAAGCAACCACACAAACCCCCATAAGCGCGGTAAACCCTGCTACTAGCTTGCCAGCGGCTGTCATGGGCACCACGTCTCCGTAGCCAACAGTTGTGAGGGTGATAAAGGACCACCACATAGATTCCGGGATAGAGCCAAAAACCTCTGGCTGAACTTCATGCTCAAACAAATAGATGGAAGTGCTGGAAATCATCACCGCCAGCACAAGAAGATAGAGCGTGGCCATAAAAGAGCGACGCTCATGCACCACCGCAGCCGCCAAATCTTCAAGCGCTGAGGTATAATGCGAGAGCTTGAACAATCGAGCAAGGCGCAAGATACGCAGCCAACGCAGGTCAATTCCGCCAAATAGAAGAGGTAGCAAGCTTGGCAATATCGCCACCAAGTCAATAATGCCAGTAGGGCTTAAGATATAGCGTAGGCGCGCCCGAAATACTGGGATTTTATTATGCTCGGCCACCACAGCGGCAGCCTTAATCCGCAATATATATTCAAGCGAAAATAAGCTGACTGATATGGCTTCTATCCACCAGAAAACCATATGATATTCTGCATAGAAGTAAGGCACAGTCTCTAGGCATACAGCCGTTAAATTGATGATAATAATAACTGAGAGCGTGATATCCACCCACCAGCTAGCCCTATCGCCCGGCTCAGCTTTTTCAAGCAGGCGATAGAGATACTGGTTAAAGGTTTTAACATCCGGTTGTGCAGGCATTCAGACGTCCTGATCCATGGTCATTACAGCGTCTTTAAAAATTATCCTTACGACTTCTTATTTCAGCAAACACGTCTCTATCAGAAGCCTCTATCATCTTTAGGTGCGCGCGAATTCCTGCATCAGAGGCGCGCAGAAACGGGTTAGTTGCCAGCTCTTCAGATAACAGGCTCGGCACCGTTGGCTGACCCTTTGCCCGCTTTTCTTCTACCCCAGCGCAACGGGCAATTAAATCTGCATTATCCGGGTCAACAGATAGCGCAAATTTAGCATTACTTTGGGTATATTCATGGCTAGAATAAATGGTGGTATTTGCTGGCAGTGCCATCAATTTGGTTAAGCTATTCCACATCATGGAGGGATCGCCCTCAAATATACGCCCACACCCTAGCGAGAACAGCGTATCGCCAGTAAAACAAACCCCTTGTTCTGGTAGATAATAATTCAGCATATCCAGCGTATGGCCAGGCGTTGCGATAACTTCGATATCTGTTCCGCCAAAATTCAGCCTATCCCCTTCGGCAAGGATTTGGGTGATATGCGCATGCCCATCCTTATCACCAGCCGGGCCATAGACTGTAGCCCCGGTTGCGCCGGCTAATTCAACCACCCCATCTGTATGATCCCAGTGATGATGGGTCAGTAAAATATGGCTAACACGCCAGCCAGTTTCCGCAATAGCCGCTTGATAGGCAGCACCATCACCAGCATCTATCGCGGCTGTCTGGCCACTTTCAGGGTCATGCATCAATACCCCATAATTATCGCTGCCATATAAAAACTGATGAAATCTGAATGGGATCATTTTGCGCTTGCCTCCGCAGGTATCTGATAGACCTAACCACAGGTCTAATATGTCAGGTGCTAGTCTAACCGCAATAGTGCCGCCCTCACAAGGGGGGTATCTACCCGTCATTTGAGAAGACAAAAACCACCTATTTTATACAAGGCCACTTGCAAGCTAATAGCATCTCGCGCCATGATGCTGACATGTTAGAGCCTAAACATATTCGCTATCTTGTTGTGCATTGCTCGGATACCCCTGATGATGACGGGGTTACTGCAGCCGATATCCATGCCATGCATCTTGGATTTGGCTGGGATGGTGCTGGCTATCATGCCATAATTACCCGTGATGGGATGTGTCATGCAGGGCGGCCTGAATATTGGCAAGGCGCCCATGTAAAGGGACGCAATCAGGATAGTTTAGGCGTCTGTCTTATCGGGCGGCATGCCTTTACTAGCGCCCAGTTTGCCGCACTTGAAACCTTGCTTCTGGACTGGCAAGGGCGCTACCCAGATGCTGAGGTGGTTGGCCACCGCGACATTCAGGACACCCCTAAAACCTGCCCTAATTTTGATGCCGGCCAGTGGTGGCAAAACCATAATCCACTAGCCGGGCAAACTGCCCTTGTGATGGCGGCTTGTGCGCCGCTTTATAAGACCCCGCCAGCTAGAGATGGTTTGCTGCCTGCCCCAGAAACAGAAGCCCTGATGGGTGAAGTGGTGGAAATACAAAGCCCAGATCAGGTGTCAGGCTATATAGAAGTTAGGCTAAAACAAGATGGCTATAAGGGATGGATGGCTGTAACCTGCCTCTGCCGTACTCCTGACGATATAAACCGCCAGAAAAGGCATAAAATTACCGCTGCTGCAACATTTGTCACCGCCGCGCCTGATGTAAAATCTGCGCCGCTGGCCAGCTTGTCTATGGGCGCAATAGTAAAAGTTGAAGATGAAAAAGATAGCTATACCAAAGTTAGCCTTAATGGCCGAGCAGGCATGCAGCTAGCGGGATATCTGCCGACGCATACCCTTGGTGAGGCCGTTAGCGATATAAAAGTGCCGGAAACCGATTGGCCGGTATTTGGTGAAAAATTTTTGGGCATGCCTTATAAATGGGGCGGGCGTAGTGCTGCTGGCCTTGATTGCTCAGCACTCCTTCAGCTTTCTTTGAGTGCGGCAGGCTTTAACGTTCCGCGCGACAGCAGACCGCAACACGCCTTTATGAAACCAGCAGCGAAGATGCCAGATGCCCGCTTTAAGAATTATCAGCGCGGTGATATCCTGTTCTGGGAGGGGCATGTTGGTATATGCATAAGCAAGGCGTTATTGCTGCATGCGAATGCGTATCATGCCAATGTTGCGATAGAGCCAATAGAACAAGCTATCACCCGCATAAAAAGCTATTTTGGCGCGCCAACCGAGCATATTGATGGCGCACAGCTACTACAACTACTTAGCCGCCAGCCCCTAAGCTAGCGCCTCTTTTAACTCTTTTTCCTATCCAAACTAGTTAACGTGCCGCGCATCCACCATAATAGCACCAATGACGGGCCAACCATTATTGCGGTGATGATAAAGAACATCCCCCAATCTCCGTTTAACCAATCAACCAACGCCCCAGAAGACGAGGCTAGAAAGGTTCGCCCTAGCGTGCCAATAGAGGCCAGCAAGGCATATTGGGTGGCCGTATAATTTCGATCGACCAAAAGCGAAATAAAGGCCACAAACACTACGGTTGCGATAGCGGCGGCTAAATCATCTAGCACCACCGCTAGTGCAAATAACCATTCAACCTTGCCTTTCCATGCCAGAACAGAGAATAACAAATTGGTTCCGGCCATAAACAGTCCAGCCAGCAATAACGCACGCACCACCCCTGAGCGCACCGCAACATAGGCGCCAAGCAGGGACGATATAACCGTAACCACCCAGCCCAACCCTTTGGAATAGATAGCAATATCTGATTTCGAAAAGCCGACTTCTTTATAAAAGATAATCGACATCTTGCCCATAAAGGCCTCACCTATCTTAAACATGAAGATAAAGCAGAGCAGCATCAGGCCAATTTTAAATCCATTATTCCGGAAAAAACTTAGTAACGGGGTTACTACCGTTGAGCCTAAAAAGCTGAGCATAAGGGTCAGCGCACTTTTCTGCCCCATTGTTTCCTGTAGTTCATCCTGCGCCGCATTTTGTGCCGCTATCCGCTCTTTTGTACCAGTTTCGGGGATCAGCAAAAGACCTAAATTGGTAAGGACCACCACCCCTCCTAGAACAATAAAAGTCATCTGCCAGTAATTTTCGATGCCCATTGTCTCAAACTTGTCTGCCAGCAGAAGCGCAGCCATTCCGCCCAGCTTAAAGCCCGTCCACCACCCGATTACCGCCATAGATGCACCGGCTGCCATCGCGCCAGTTTCAGCGCGGTCTATCTGTTCTATACGCAAGGCATCAATAGTGATATCCTGGGTTGCCGAACAGGCCGCAATAGCAAGCCCTATTGCCATTACTAAAACAATATTGGCCGATGGTGCGGTGGTGGCCCATAGCAACAATCCTGCTAGAATAATGACCTGCATCGTCAAAATCCATGCCTTCCGATGCCCTAGCATGTCAGTTAGGAACGGCACCCGCAAACGGTCAATCAACGGCGCCCATAAGAAATTTATCGAATAAACAGAGAAAATCAGCCCTGCCCAGCCAACCGCACTCCGCGATAGGCCATCTTCTTTCAGCCAAAGTGAGAGGGCGCTCCCAATTAAAACCCATGGAAAGCCGCTGATAATCCCTAGCAAGAAAATACGCTGCATGCGGACGTCCAGAAAAAGCCCAAGCCCCTTTGATGATGCTTCCATATTCCCCCCACCTTTAAGCTTTAAGACAAAGCTTGTAAGATATTTGCGCTATCTGCGCATAAAAGCTAGCTTCAGTCTAGGGGGAGTTGATAGCAGATGGCAAGAGGCAGGCAATGAGCGAAATATGGCATTTGCGCGCGCAAGAACAGGGATATGTACTTGATACTGGCTTTGCACATTTAACCTGTTTTGTTGGCAAAAGCGGACTGATAGATGCAAGGCATAAGCACGAAGGTGATGGGGCTACCCCAAAAGGGCAATGGGCGGTGCGCGGGTTATTTTATCGCCCTGACCGCATAGATAAAAACCAGCTTCCCACTGCCCTGCCAATGCCGATACGCAGCCTTGCCCCAAATGATGGCTGGTGCGATGATGCAGACTCACCAGCTTATAATTATCCTGTGCGCCTGCCCTTTTCTGGGCGGTATGAAGATTTATGGCGCGGGGATGGGCTGTATGATTTAATTCTGCCACTAGGTTATAATGATGCCCCGCCGCAAGCTGGCAAGGGCAGTGCAATTTTCCTGCATTGCGCTGATGCTGAAACTAGATACACAAAAGGCTGTGTTGCCCTGCGCCATTCTGATTTATTAACCGCTATCCAAAAGGTTAAGAGCCCTCTTTATATTAACATTTGATAATGTTTAGAAGTTGAAGTAGGCACGGATAAATATATCGTGCTGAAGGATGACGGCACATTTGAGGCCGTTACACAATCAGATTTAGATAAACTGTCAGCAGGTAGTTTTACGATCGTGGCAACCCTTCACACGGATATCAGTGATATTGAAGATGAAGGTCTGATAGATACCCAGCAAAAAACTGAATCAGATGCGGATTATTTCACCTCAACAACCGAATTAAAGAAAATTGATATCAAGCTTACGGACGTCGCTCTCAATCTAACTGTCACGAAGGAAATGGATGAAAGCGCCACTATCAAGGGCGAAAATGACATTCTTGGTCATGAAAAACATGAAGATGACCATGTATCCTATCAAGAGGCTGAGGCGGCAGATACCCGCATAGTTGATTTAGACGGGGATATGAGCACCACATCAGACCAAATAAAAGACATTGATGGGGTGATTATAGATTTATCGGCCTCAGCTAAAGATACCGCCGATGATGAATATGCCACTAAGACCACTGAGGATAGCAACGATGTTATCACGCTAGGTGCCAATGCTGGCGATTTGGCCGCAGGGGATAAGCTAACCAGTATTGAGAATATCACCGGCTCTGGCTTTGTTGATGTACTTATCGGGGATGGCAGCGCAAACACCCTTAATGGCGAGGCTGGCGATGATTATCTGAATGGCGGCACGGGCGATGATACGCTAGAGGGCGGGACAGGCAATGACACCCTTAATGGCGGGGCTGGCGCAGATACCCTAGATGGCGGCAGTAGCAGTGATACCGCGTCTTATTCTGGCTCAAATCAGCTTAGTGGCCGCACCGGTATGTATAAAGATTTTGACGGTGTAATAATTGACCTATCTGAAGCTCTTGTTACCGACCGCACCGCAAATAACAACGTTGGGGGAGCTACAAATCATGCAAATGGTGATAGGTTAATCAGCATCGAACATTTAATTGGTTCAGACTATGATGACCTGTTAATCGCCAATATCACCTCAAACTTCTCGAACACCCTTGATGGCGGGGATGGCAATGATACAGCCTCTTATGCAGGTTCTAATGCAGGGGTTACGGTTACGGTCAATGCCACTTTGGGGAATACGGGCGGCCATGCTGACGGTGATGATTTATATAGTATCGAAAACCTTATCGGCTCTGCGCATGATGATAATCTAACCGGTGATGGCGGGGCAAATATTCTAAATGGCGGTGCTGGTGCAGATAGGCTAACTGGCGGGGCTGGGGATGATATATTTGTCCTAGAACTATCAGATGGCGCGCGCGGCCAAGATATCGTCACTGATTTCACCGCGAGTTCGGATAAGATACAAATAAGCTTAACGCAGGCGAATATCACCACTATCAATGGTGAGGGAAATGATGCAGACAAACTGGCAAAGCTGCTCGAGCTAGCCAATTTAAGCACCGCCAATAATGCGGATGCAGGGCACACATCTACCAGCAATGATGCCTCAGCTAATGATACGGTTATTACCTATACAGCTAGCGGCGCAAGTGACGTTGTGATGGTGCTAGAAGATTATGATACTGCGCTAACATTTGATGATTTCGCTCTAGAGGTTTTATAAAGAGTTCTGCAAGAAAGTCTTTTGAGAAAGTCATATAATTGGACTTGCGAAGGGGCGATATCCTCTAATCAGCGCCTTTCCCTGCAGCTAATAAAGCGATTATCTCAGCATGGCGGCGGCGTAGCTTCGCGTTGCGTGGCCGCATTTCAGACATTAATCCGTTATGAACCCGCCCTTGCAAAACCATCAGCTGTGTTGATATCAGATTAAGGCAGATTTTCTGCGCAGTACCAGCTTTCAGCCGAGTGGAGCCTGCCAAGGCCTCTGCACCTGTTTCCAACAAGATAGGATATTTTGCTACCGTCAATAAATCTGTATCACGGTTATTGGCCATCCCAATGGTTAGCGCGCCTGCCTGCTCAGCAGAACTCAAAGCAGCAATAGTAAAGGCTGTCTTGCCGCTAGCCGCCAGCCCTATCACCACGTCCCCTGTGCCAATTTCTAGCGCCTTCACCCCGTCTTTTGCCGCCTCAATGTTGTCTTCTGCCCCCTCGATAGGGCGCACGAGCGCTTCCAATCCGCCTGCTATCAGATAGTCCACGCGCGCAGCAGGCCAGTCAAAGGTCGGCAATAGCTCAGAGCCATCTTGCACCGCTATTCGCGCAGAGGTACCAGCCCCAACATAGATTAACCGTGCATTACTATGTTCAGACAAGCATATATGCGCAGCCTCTATTGCCGAGGTTATCTCTGGCAAAGCAGCCTCTAGGGCAGGAATGGCTTGTGCCTGATTTTCTAGCATAACCGCTAGCGCGTCCGCACATGCCAGCTTGTCTAGCCATTTTTCCGGCTCTAGCCGCGCTTCTGTATTATGCTCACTCATTAATCTGTTATCTTTCTGCCGATTACTAAAGTTTTATGCCTTATTATATCGTTTGAACTTATCACAAAACATCACCATCTAACTTTGCGGTTCAGCCAGATTATCATAGAATGCAGAATATCATAGAATGTCAAAACCTCATCAGAAGGCAAGGTAGATTTATGCCCACATCCATGCAGAGAATAATTGGCCTAATGTCTGGGACAAGTGCAGATGGCATAGATGCTACCATCATTTGCTCAGACGGGACGCGAATTGAACGCACTGGCCATGCCATCACCCTTGCCTACCCAAGCGGCCTGCGCAAAGCAATATTGGCAGCTGCCGCAGATGCAGCATCTTACCTGGCAGACCCAAATCGCCGCGCCCAGTTGATACACAGCATTACAGATGCCCATAGCAAAGCCGTGGCCAGCTTGCGACAATCTGCCAATTTCCCAGAAATTGACCTGATAGGCTTTCATGGCCAGACTGTCTATCATAACCCTGCCCTAGGCCGCACTATCCAGCTTGGTGATGGTAGCCAGCTTGCCAAAGCAGCCAATATTCCAGTCATCTATGATTTTAGAGCCGCAGATATGGAAGCAGGCGGACAAGGCGCGCCTCTAGCGCCAATTTATCACCAGCTTATCCTGCAGCAGGCCGCCTGCGAAACTAGCGATATAAAACTGCCAGCTCTTTTTATCAATATTGGCGGGGTATCAAACGCCAGCTTTGTAACAAACGCAGGTGTAGAGGGGTATGATATTGGCCCTGGCAACGCACTGATAGATGATTTATGCCAGATTTTTTACCAAAAACCATTTGATGCAGGCGGCGAAATTGCGGCGTCTGGCGAGATTTACACCCCCTTTATCGAAAGCGTGCTAGCTGACCCATTTTTCAAAATAGCGGGACCTCGCTCGCTAGACCGTGCCCATTTTCATGGCCATCTTAGCCAGCCTGACTTTGCCAGCCTGCCAGCAGCTGATCAGATTGCCACTGCTACCGCCCTAACAGCACGAGCAACTCTTCACTATATTGCCCAGCTAGAGGTGTTGCCGGAGACGATCATTATCGCAGGGGGCGGCGTACATAATCACACGCTGATAGCGCAGATAAAAAAGGGTCTGCCGCGTTCTTGTAGGCTTATCGAAGCGCAGGCAATAGGCTGTTCTCCTGATTTTGCCGAAGCTGAGCTAATGGCGCTCCTCGCCGCCAGATGGCAGGCCAAACTCCCTTCCAGTTTTCCAACAACAACCGGCGTGCCGTCCCCGCAAATTTGCGGAGTAAGGGCAATACCGCCTAATATCTAGTGCCGGCTAATATCTAGTGCCGGCTAAAGCTGTTCAAATTTTAAAGCTGGCAGGATGTCAGCAGAGCCATCTATACTAACGCTATCTTTGATCGGAACAGATGCCAGAGCCATATGACAGATAATAACAAAACCCCTATCGCCCTGATACCGCCTATTCATCGTGGCTATATTGAGGGGTATTATGGTCATCTACTTAGCTGGCAGGAACGCCGCTATCTACTGGCTCATTTGTCAGCGCTACAATGTAATACTTATCTTTATGCACCAAAAGAAGATGTCTATCATCGCCGGCAATGGCGTATCCCATATGATACAGATTTTATCGCCTCCTTTAGCGCCTTTGCAACAGAGGCTGGGAAGATTGGGATACGCGTTCTTGCCGGAATTGCCCCTGGTCTTGATTTTGATTTTGCAGCCCCTGATGGTGATAAATCTGCCCTGTTCGCCAAAGCAGACGCGCTTACAAAGGCGGGCGCTGACGCCATTGTCTTAATGTTCGATGATATTTCTGATGATGTATCTCACCTTAGGGAGGCAGGCTTACAAGAAGGGGTATGCCATGCCATGCTGGCAACATCACTAGCAGCGCATTTGCGGGTCCCTGTAATACTGGTGCCGCGCCTTTATTCAGATGAAATCAGCGGCGACCATGATGCGTATGCGCATGCGCTGAACCAGTATTTAGATCCAGAAATCAGTATTTTGCTTTGTGGTAAGGCAATTGTAGCAGAAACAGTAAATTTGCAAGGACGGGCTGGCTATATCGGCAATCAGTTAGAAAATCCTTTAATCATCTGGGATAATCTTTATTGCAATGATTATTGTCCGCGCCGACTTTTCCTTGGCCCTTATCAGGGGCGGGTGGCGCAGGATCCAATTTTGCTGAATGGCACTGGAATGCCGCAAACAGATGCCCTGCTGCTATCGCTGATGTGTGGACACCCACAAAAACAAGTGCTGCGCGATGCGGGTGTTCCAGATGCTGTAGAAGCGCTTCTGCCCTTTTTCAATTTACCTGTTTTTTCAGGGCAAGTTTTAGCCTCTCCTGAAGTCCCAAAAGCCTCTGATATATCTGGTGCATTGGCAGCGATAGAAATTCTGCTTTGGGAATGGAAATCACCCCTAGCGCTGGAATGGTATCCCTATCTTTTTGGCCTGAAGCATGACCTGCTGCTTTACGCCAATGAAATGCCTGAAGAAAGGCTTGCAAAAACACAAACAATAGCGCTTTGTGCTAAACTATTGGGCACAGAGAAATGAGCCCGTCTGATAGCCCCCACCGCGAGAAAGAACGCCCCTCAGCAGATATCCAGAAAGTCTTTGATGGCCATAATGATATGCTCTATCAGCTATGGGAACGCGGCGATCAGAAAGGGCAGCTTTTCTTGGATACTGATCATAGCAACCCGCTTTCTATTACCTATCATAAGGCAAGAAACGGGGGGTTAGCAGGCGGTCTGTTCGCGATATTTGTACCAGAGAATAATGCACCGGAGAATAATAGACCAGAGAATAATAGACTGGCGAATAATACATCAGAAGGCACCAGCAAACTTAGCCAGCCAGAAGCCTTTCAATATACACTCGATATGCTCGCTATCGCCCATTATTTGAACGATACACACCAGCATACCTTCCGCATCTGCCGCAACAAAAGCGATATTAATGAAGCGGAGAAAGAGGGCGCAATCGCCGCTGTCTTGCATATCGAAGGCGCAGAAGCAATAGGGGCTGATTTAAAGGAATTGGAGCTGCTAGCCTTGCGCGGTGTACGCTCTATCGGGCCTTTATGGTCCCGGCCTAATATCTTTGGACAAGGCGTTCCTTTTTCCTATCCGGGCAGCCCAGATCAGGGCAGCGGGCTAACCGCAAAGGGCAAAGCACTGGTCAGAGGGTGTGATGCGTCTGGGATAGTGTTAGATGTCTCTCATCTAAATGAAGCTGGCTTCTGGGATATCACCAAAATATCTGACCAGCCCATTATCGCTAGCCATTCCAATGCACATAGCCTATGTCCTAGCCCGCGCAACCTAACCGACCGCCAGCTAGATGCCATAGCCGAGCGCGGCGGTCTGGTCGGGGTATGTTTTGCAACAGCTTATCTACGCGAAGATGGGGCACGTGACCGCAATACCTCCATTGACCTTATCCTGCGCCAATTTGACTATCTTATTAGCCGCATCGGCGAAGACAAAGTTGCGTTTGGCTCTGACTTTGATGGGGCGGTTCTACCAGCTAGCCTGCCTGATGCCGCCGCCCTGCCAGCTTTGCTCGCTGCTATGCAGGCTTATGGTTTCGGTGCGCCCCTTATAGCCAAGCTGAGCTGGGATAACTGGCTGGACAAGCTAGTTTAAGCTCCTGCTCCTCTAGGCCAGCATTTCTGGCAGGCTACACATCTTAAAACCAGCCTTTGTCAGCCCTTCTTTAATATGGGCAGCCGTTTGCAGGGCTGATGGCCCGTCACCATGCACGCAAACTGATACCGCCTCCACTTCCAGACGCCCACCTTCCACATCAATAATGACCCCCTCTTCAAACATGCGCAGGCAATGTTCCAGACTATCTTGTGCGTCATGTATCATCGCATCTGGGCGGCTACGCGGCACGAGCTGGCCATCTGGCATATAGGCTCTATCGGCGAACACTTCTGCTGCGACCATCAGGCCGGCCTTTTCCCCTTCGCTAACGAGCGCGCTCAAAACAGGGGCCAACACAATCAGCTCTTTATCTACTGCCTTGATAGCACGCATAATAGCCGCAGCAAGTTCAGCATCCGCGCAAGCCATGTTATTTATCGCGCCATGCGGTTTAACATGTGTCACGCGTACCCCTTGGCTAGCCGCAACCCCAATTGCTGCACCCACCTGATAAGAAATAAGCCGCTCCACCTCATCAAGCGGCAGTTGCATCTGGCGTCTGCCAAATCCATGCAGGTCATAAAACCCCGGATGCGCGCCTATAGACACCTGATTATCTGCGGCCATGCGCATGACCTGACCCATAATATTATAATCGCCGCCATGAAAGCCGCAGGCTATATTTGCAGAGCCAATAAGCGATAACAGCCCTTCATCATCTCCCATTTTCCATGGGCCATAGCCTTCTGCCATATCTGCGTTTAGGTTAAAGCGCTTTGCCATATTCCTGCTCCCCAATATTTTGATCTAGAAGACCACTCCAGAAGACCGTTCTAGTATTTTGTCTCTTGTCTTTGCCAGAGGCTTGTTTCTATAGTCTCTATCTGAAGTTATCATGAGCGCAGCGTCAACCATCTAGGAAATTGAACAGATGAATAGGGCTGAAAAAACAGGAGCAGTGATGAAACCTGTCTGGTTTCCAGCAGGCGATAGAGGCCTATTGCTGGATCTAACAGGCTATGGCGCGCAACTTGGCGGCCTGCCCCCCGCAGAAGACAGGCAAGCTTTCACCCGTTTTGCCAGAGCCTTAGCCCAGCGCATTAAAGGTTTGCTCACCGCAGGCCAGCTCAACGGCATTACCGATTTAGTGCCGGGACTGGCAAGCCTGCTGGTACATTATGACCCGCTTCAGATTAGTGCTGCAGAAATAAAAAAAAATGTTTCAATTATTCTGGAAGCCCCTGATGATTTAGCCCACACCCCAGCGCGCACATGGCAATTGCCCGTTCTATATGGGGCAGAGGCAGGGCCTGATTTAGCTGAAGTGGCTAGCCGCTGTAAGATGAGCGAAGCACAGGTAATAGAGACACATGCCACGACTATGCTAGAGGTAGGCATAATGGGCTTTCTGCCTGGCCTTGCTTATATGACCGGATTGCACCCTTCTTTGCATCTGCCACGCCGCACCGAGCCACGCACCCATGTGGCTGGCGGCTCTGTTGCGATTGCAATGGATCAAACGGTTATCTATCCGCTAGACAGTCCGGGCGGCTGGAATCTTATTGGCTTAATGCCAATACCGCTTTTTGATGCGCGCCGGGTTGAACCTGTTTTGTTAAAGGCTGGGGAGCGAGTATCTTTCATGCCTGTTAATGCTGGCGAATATAGAAAACTGCAAGAGGCGTGCAAGGATGGGCAGCTACCCATCGCACCAATACAGGCAGGCTGATGGCAAATCTCTCTATTATCGCCGCAGGGCCTTACACTACCGTTCAAGATTCTGGCCGTACCGGCTATCAGGCATTTGGCGTACCCGAAGGCGGGACAATGGATGATGATGCGCGTATTTGCGGCAATTGGCTGGTAGGTAATTCGGCAGACGCAGCCGGGCTGGAGGTTTATATTGGAGGGCTGCACTTTACAGTTGATGCCCCGCTGGTTATCGCCCTAACAGGCACCCCGTCAGATCAACTCCATATCACCAGCCAAAGTGGAGCAGAACGCCGTATTGAAGCAGGTCAAACAAGTCAGCTAGAAAGCGGTGACAGTGTTTTTCTGCCGCCAATGCGTGGCAGCAATCTTGCCTTTATTGCGCTTTCTTGTGTGTTTGATCTGCCGGCTGTTTATGGCTCGCTTAGCACCTCTTTAAATGCCCAGCTTGGCGGACTAGATGGCAGGCGGCTTGCGGCAGGGGATGGGATAAAAATCACCCCACAAGAGTGTCCTTATCAGCCGCGCGCCCTTCATGATAATGCGAATTTCTTTGCCCCAGCTGATAGCCTGTCCGTGGTATTAGGTCCCCAAGATTACGCCTTTGCAGCTGAGGAAATAGACAAGCTTTTGAGCCATGAATGGACGCTCAGCCCAAAGATGGACAGGATGGGCATTCGTCTTACTGGCCCGTCCATTGCGCATAAAAATTCAGCCGACATCTTGTCAGACGGGATTGTCAAAGGGGCGGTGCAAGTCCCAGGCGATGGCCAGCCAATTATTATGATGGCTGATCATCAAACTACTGGCGGCTATACTAAAATCGCTTGCATAATATCTGCAGATTTAGGCAAACTTGCCCGCCTACACGCTCATAAAAAAATCAGCTTAGTCACCGTTACCCAGAGCGAGGCAGAAGCGCTAGCAGGTCAACATGCCGCCGAACTCGCCAAGCAGCAGCGTAATGATGTAGCTTAAGATTAAAGAAGTAGAGGGAAGAAGAAATAAATGCCAGATTCAATGCCAGAAGAAATACTAGAAGCTGATTATATAATTGCAGGAGCAGGATCTGCTGGATGTGTGCTGGCGGCGCGTTTGAGCGAAGACAGTAACAAACAGGTGGTTTTGCTAGAAGCAGGCGGAAATGACAGCCATCCATTGGTCCATATTCCAGCTGGCTATATCAAGCTGATGAATAATTCTAAGCTGAACTGGATGTTTAAAAACGAAGCTGTCGAAGGTGTAAAAAACAGGCAGATAGATATGCCGCGCGGCAAAGTTCTGGGCGGTTCTTCCTCTATTAATGCCATGTTATATATCAGAGGTCAGGCAGATGACTTTAATCTCTGGGCACAACGCGGCAATCCGGGCTGGTCATATGATGAAGTACTGCCCTATTTCATGAAATCTGAATGTGCAGAAGTGCTGGAGAATAAAGGCCAGCGCAGTAAAGCTGACCAGCTAGATGAAGCCTATCACGGCACGGACGGGCCTTTGCATGTCTCTGACTTGCGGAATACTTATGAAATTCTGGACAAACTGACCGATGCAGCAGAAAGCTGCGGCTATCCGCACAATTCTGATTTCAATGGCGCTTCCCAAGAAGGGTTTGGCTATTATCAGGTAACTCAAAAAGGGGGCAAGCGTTGGTCTAGCCGCCGCGCCTATTTAAGCCCTGCTGAAAGCCGCCCTAACCTGAAAGTCCTAACCCATGCTCATGTCACAAAGCTACATTTTGATGCCGCTGGCAAGCGTGCCACAGCGGTAAGCGTAAATTACAAAGGCAGGGAAGTAAAATTAACCGCTCACCGCGAGATAATTCTTGCCGCAGGGGCTATCCAGTCACCACAAATTCTAGAGCTATCTGGTGTTGGGCAAGCAGACCGCTTACAACAGCTAGGTCTTGATGTTGTGCATAATCTAAATGGGGTGGGCGAAAATTTCTCCGATCATTATATCTCCCGCTTGTCTTGGCGCTTGCGCCGCAATGTGTCGTTAAATAACCGTGCACATGGGCTGAACTTCATTAAAGAATTATTGGATTATAGCTTTCGTCAGCGTGGTATTCTTGCCCTGCCTGCGGGTGTTCTGGGCGGGTTTGTGCGTTCAAGCTCGGCTCTGGATACACCAGACATCCAATATCATATTGCCCATGCTAGTTTTGAGAACCCCGCAAAAAGGGAGTTTCATAAGTTTCCAGGTTTGACGTTTGGAACATGCCAGCTGCGCCCGCATTCCACAGGCTACATCCATATCACCTCTGCTAATCCGCTAGCGCACCCTGTTATTCAGCCCAACTATCTAGATGCTGAGATTGACCAGCAAGTGCTGATAGCTGGCATGCGCATTGCCAGAGATATTATGAGCTGTGATGTAATGCGTGATGAGGTAGTCTCTGAGACAAAACCAGGCATTAATATTCAAAGCGATGCCGAGATATTGGAATATGCGCGCGAAACGGGCGTTACCTTATATCATCCTGTCTCTACCTGCCGAATGGGTGACAATCCTAAAAATGGGGATGTGGTAGATAGCCGTTTGCGCGTTTATGGGCTGACAGGTTTGCGGGTCGTTGATGCCTCTATCATGCCAACCCTGATTTCGGGTAATACCAATGCGCCAACAATTATGATTGCAGAAAAAGCTGCTGATATGATCAAGGAAGATAATCGATAATGCCTGAAACATTTGCAAAAATTTTTGACGGTAAGCCAGCAAGGTTTGAGGTAGGCGGGACGCATATCGCCTATCGTGTGGTGGGCAGTGGGCCTGCTTTATTGCTGTTACATGGCTATCCGCAAACCATGTATATGTGGCATCTTGTGGCGGATAAATTAGCAGAGAAATTTACCCTTGTTTTAGCGGATTTACGCGGCTATGGCGATAGTGGCAAGCCGCAAACAGATGCCCAGCATAGCCCCTATTCAAAACGCGAAATGGCCGCGGATATGGCCGCACTAATGACCTATTTAGGGCATGAAAAATTCGCTGTAATGGGACATGACAGGGGCGGGCGTGTGGCGCACCGGCTGGCACGCGATTATGAGACGCGTTTAACCGGACTTGCTGTTCTGGATATCGCGCCAACGCTGAGCATGTATGAAAATACCGATATGCGCTTTGCCAAAGCCTATTATCATTGGTTTTTTCTAATCCAGCCAGCCCCTCTACCAGAAACGCTTATAGGGGCTGATCCTGAATTTTATTTGCGCCGGAAAATCGGCAGTTGGGGCGCTTCGGGGGAAGTCCATTCAAAAACAGCAATGGCCGAATATCTGCGCTGCTTTCAAAGTGATACTATTCATGCTTCTTGCGAGGATTACCGCGCTGCCGCCAGTATCGATTTAGATCATGACCGTGCAGATGCAGGCAAAAAGCTATCTATACCTGTGCTTGCTTTATCTGGGGCATCTAGCTTTGTAGGCAAAACGATAGATATCAAAGCTGCATGGCAAGAGGTATGTGATAAGCTTTTTACAGGCGATGTTCCGGGCGGTCATTTTCTAGCTGAAGAATCCCCAGACGCATTACTTGCCGCCTGTCTTCCTTTTTTTGAGCGCTGCCATAAACCATCAGATTAATCTCAACTTATAGCCTAAGCGCTTGAAATGATTGAGGCGTAGACTATTTTCAGACTGTTGCTTAAAACCTCTAAGCATGTTCTTCTATCAAACAGATTTTTTATGCTGGCCTCAGACTAACCTTAAAATTAAAGGGCAATAAGATGCGCAATTTCCAATATCCCGGCCGTTCCCCTGTAATGGCGCCAAATGCAATGGCAAGTACCTCACATCCGCTTTCAACAGCAGCAGCGTTAGATATTTTGCAGAAGGGCGGGAATGCGCTTGATGCGGCCACGGCTGCGGTGGCTGTTCAATGTGTTGTAGAGCCGCAATCCACCAGCATTGGCGGGGATTGTTTCTGCCTTTATGCACCTGCTGACAGTGATGAAGTGATTGCTATTAATGGCTCTGGGCGCGCACCTGCCGGCATGGAAGCAAGCTGGCTTCGCGAACAGGGATTTGATGATATTCCCCAGCAATCACCGCATTCGGTTACCGTGCCAACAGCTGTGGATGCGTGGGTAACACTGAACCGCGATCATGGGAAGATGAGCCTTGCTGATATTCTAGCCCCGTCTATTGGTTATGCCAGAGATGGCTATGCAATAACCCCTCGTGTTGCTTTTGATTTTGCTGGCTGTTTTGACTTGCTAAAAGGAGATGGGGATGCAAGCGATGTGTTCCTGCCAAAAGGGCGCTCATTAGAAGCTGGCGATGCGCATCGCCAACCAGCCCTTGCCCGCACCCTATCAGAAATTGCTGAGAAAGGCCGTGATGGATTCTACAAGGGGTGGGTTGCAGAAGATATGCTGGCCAAGCTAAACGGTCTGGGCGGAAAGCATAACCAAGCTGACCTAGATAACGCACTGGCGAATTATGTAACCCCTATCAAGACTAATTATCATGGCTATGATATCTGGGAATGCCCGCCAAATGGTCAGGGCATGATAGCTTTGCTGTTATTAAACATGGTTGAGGGGATGGATAAATTTGGCGGCCATCCTATCAACCTTCAGCGTATCCATCATGAGATTGAAGCCGGCAGGCTAGCCTACCGTGATCGCTCACTTTTTCTTGGCGATCCAGACTTTGTTGATGTGCCAACAGATACCCTTATCGGCAAAGACTATGCAAGCCAGCTTAGCGCGATGATAGACCCGCAACAGGCCATGCATCCGCTGCCAGATTGCCCACTACCGCGCCATAAAAGCACAGTCTATATCTCGGTTGTGGATAAGGATAGAAATGCTTGCTCCTTTATCAATACAGTTTATCACAGCTTTGGGGCTGGGCTGGTGGCGCCGCAATCTGGCGTTTTATTTCAGTGCCGCGGCATGGGCTTTACATTAGAAGAAGGCCACCCAAATTGTATCGCGCCAAACAAACGTCCTTTGCACACCATCATACCAGGCATGGTACGGAAATCTGGTCGCACAGTGATGCCTTTTGGTGTTATGGGCGGAGAATATCAAGCCTTTGGTCATATGCAGTTCCTGAGCCGCTTGCTAGATTACGGAATGGATATTCAAGAAGCACAGGACTGTCCACGCTTCTTCCCTGACCCGTTTTCCAATGATGTGGAAATAGAAGCACCGATAAGTGACGAGCTGTTTGAAGCGTTACGAAAGATGGGGCATCAGGTCATCCGCCCTGCCAAACCTGTTGGCGGATCACAAGGCATTTGGATAGACCCAAAAACAAATATGCTGATAGGTGGGTCTGACCCGCGCAAAGATGGGATGGCCGCAGGCTTTTAACCCCCCCTCTAACCATTGCGAACGGCTAAAAACTCGCCTATCCTTTTATTAGGATAGGAGTGTGATATGTCAGAAAAACCAGCTTATATTGTAGTGGATGTCCGCATTGATAATGCGGAAGCCTATGAAATTTATAAAGGAAAAGTCGTGCCTATCGTCACCCAGTTTGGCGGTGAATATTTGGTGCGTGGCGGCGAAATGGACGTGATTCAAAAAGAGCTTTGGTCACCTACCCGCATGGTATTGTTAAAGTTTCCTTCGCGCGCACGGGCATTGGAGTTTATGCATAGCAAGGAATATGCGCCGGTAAAGCAAATGCGACTTGATAATTCTGCTGGTAGCCTTGTCATTCTTGAGGGAGTTTAAATGGGCCTTCCCTCCAGTTTTGCCCTTCCTGCCTTTTTTGAAGGACGGTTATCCCTGCCGCTTATTGCCGCGCCTATGTTCCTAGTCTCTGGGCCTGAACTGGTTATTGCCTGTTGCAAGGCAGGTATTGTTGGCACTTTCCCTGCCAAAAATCAGCGCACACTAGAAGGCTTAGAAGAATGGTTAGAAGAAATTACACACGCGCTTGCGCAGCTTGAGGCAGATACAGGCAAAAAACCGGCCCCGTTTGGGGTAAATCTTATTGTGCATAAGACCAATAAAATCTTGAAAGAAGAGCTGGAATTATGCACCCGCTATAAAGTGCCCCTGATTATCACCTCGCTTGGGGCCGTGCCTGATCTGGTTGAAACGGTGCATGATTATGGCGGGATTGTCTTTCATGATGTTGTTAATATGCGTCATGCCCAAAAAGCTAAGGAGGCTGGTGTCGACGGGATTATCGCAGTTTGTGCAGGGGCTGGCGGACATTCAGGGCAAGCAAGCCCGTTTGGCCTTATTGGCGAAATAAGACAGATATTTGAAGGCTGTATTATTCTTTCAGGTGCGCTCAGCACTGGGCGCGATATTGCCGCCGCCCACATGATGGGTGCAGATTTTGCCTATATGGGTACACGTTTTATCAACACAGCCGAATGTATGGCCTCAAACGCGTATAAACAGATGATTTCAGAGGCACGCATGGGGGATATTTTGCTAACCGATAAGGTAACTGGTATAAATGCAAATTTTATTCGCCAAAGCCTTGAGCAGGCGGGCATGAACCCAGATGAGCTGGCACCGCATGGGAAATTGGATATCGACAAGGAATTGAGTGAGGCACATAACCCTAAACAAAATTCGATTAAGCCATGGCGCGATTTATGGTCTGCTGGACATGGTGTAGGACAGATAACCTCAAGCCCGCCAGTTGCAGAGCTCGTCAGTCAGTTAAAGGCAGAGTTTCATGCCGCTAGCACTGCCCAGCTCAAAGATAGTCAGAAATATCTCTAGCTTTTATCATCTTTAGCATCGCACAGCGATGTGCGCTTTAAAAAAAGGGCCAGAAGAAGCATAACCATGACCCTGAATAAAGACAGCTTATTTGCCCCGCCCATTTTGCCAGGGATAATCCATAATCCTGATGCGCCAAACGGATTTGACTGGCCGATCCCAGATAATGCAAATATGGCCGAGCTATGCTGTGATAGGTGGTCGCGCGTGCAGCCCGAACGCATTGCCCTTACCCATATAGGTGAAGATGGCCAAACCCGCAATTGGTGCTATCGCGAGCTCCATCAGGCATCTTGTAATTTGGCCGCCTATTTATCCCAGCAAGGGATTGCCTCTGGGGACCGTGTTGCCTTATTGCTTAGCCAGTCACCAGAAGCACTTATCACCCATTTTGCCTGCTATCGTATTGGTGCCATTGCACTACCACTTTTTACCCTATTTGGGGTAGATGCCCTGCAATTCAGACTTGCAGATAGTGGCGCAAAACTGCTGATTACAGATACAAGCCAGACAAGCAAAATAGCCGCCCTTGAAGGGCAATTGCCAGAGCTAGCACATGTGCTGATTTGTGGCAGTGAAAGCGATAGCGATTGCGCCCTGCCCTCTATAACAACAGCGCGTTTTGAAGCGGCGACAAAAGAGCCGGTTAACCCAGAAGACTGGCCAGCTATTGCACCCCCAGACGCACCTGCCATGATGATTTATACTTCTGGAACGACAGGAGCGCCAAAGGGCGCCTTACATGCGCATCGCTTTTTGCTAGGGCATTTGCCAAATGTTGAAATTAGCCATAATGGGTTGGGACAAGAGAGCGATAAAGGCTGGACGCCTGCGGACTGGGCATGGATTGGTGGGCTCATGGACCTAGCTATGCCCTGCCTTTATTATGGGGTGCCGTTAGTGGCAATGCGCTTTGTTAAATTTGATGCAAACGAGGCCTTCGACTTTATCGCCAAACATCAAATCCGCAACATGTTCTTGCCGCCAACCGCGCTGAAACTCATGCGTTTTGCGGAAGCTGAGCATGGCCTGCCTGAAGGGGTATCTATCCGCTCCATTGCCTCCGGAGGGGAGGCCTTGCCAGAGGCGGTTGTAAGCTGGGCCAAGCAGCGGTTGGGGGTAGATATTAACGAGATTTACGGCCAGACCGAATGTAATTTGGTGATCTGTAGCCAGCGTCCGCACACGCCCCTGCCAGAAGGGGCAATGGGGGCAGCGGTACATGGTCATCAGGTTGCCATTCTAGATGCAGATAATAAACCCTGCCCGCCGGGCAACTTAGGTGAAATTGCGGTAAAGACACCAGACCCGGTGATGATGCTTGGCTATTGGGGTCAGCCTGAAAAAACAGCAGAAAAGATATCTGGTGGCTGGCTGCGCACTGGTGATATGGGATGTATGGACAAAGACGGAATTTTTATCTTTGTTGCACGTGATGATGATGTCATCACCTCAGCTGGCTATAGGGTAGGTCCATCTGAAATTGAAAATTGTTTAATGCAACATCCGCGTGTCCAACTAGCCGCTGTTATTGGCCTGCCAGACCCAATACGAACAGAAATAATCACCGCTTGTATTGTCCCTGACCAGCATGAAAGTCTGGAAGAACTGGAAGAGGATTTAAAAAAACTTGTAAAAAATCGCTTAAGTCCGCATCTTATGCCAAGGCGTTTTGTCTGGCAGCAGACATTACCGCTTACCGCAACAGGAAAGATAATGCGCCGAAAATTAAGAGGCGCATTCATGTAGTATTTTGATTAAAAAAGAGGAATAATTTAGTGTCAGAAACGGACATCACGTCAAACTCTATCGATATTTTAAAACAGGTTTCAGTAGCCACACTCGCAACCGCATTATATAAGCGCGGCTTGCGCAATCAAGTCATTCAAGATGTACATCCGGTAGGACAGAACCATGGCAAGAAATCTGTAGCTGGCGCGCCAAACATGGTTGGCCCTGCCTTTACCTTGCGCTATATGCCGGCGCGCGAAGATCGCAATACCCTAGCCGAATTTAAAAACCCACGGCATCCGCAACGCCAAGCTATCGAGCAATGCCCAGAAGGGCATGTTTTGGTCATGGATAGCCGCAAAGATGCACGCGCAGCATCCGCAGGAGATATTTTGATAACACGCCTAATGATGCGCGGGGCAGCTGGTGTTGTCACGGATGGCGGTTTTCGCGATTCAGACAGCATTGCCGCGCTAGACATGCCTGCTTATCATAACCGCCCTGCCAGCCCAACCAACCTTACTCTGCATGAAGCTATTGATATTAATGTTCCTATTGGGTGCGGTGATGCGGCTGTTTTTCCGGGTGATTATATTGTCGGCGATAATGATAGCGTCATCATCGTGCCAGCGCATCTGGTTAATGAACTTGCTACAGAAGCTGCCGAAATGACCGCCTATGAAGATTTTGTCACAGAGCAGGTGAAAAAAGGCATTTCTATTATCGGTTTATATCCTTGCACAAAAGAAGAGCATAAAAAGGCTTTTGAGGCATGGCGCGCAGAAAATAAACGCTAAAAAATAAGCGCTAAAAAATAGACGCCAGAGAATAGAAGCCAGAGAATAAATGATGTTTGTTTTGCGGTAAGTTGGAAGAATGTATTTTTAAAGATTAGCTCTAAAATTTAGCGTGAAGGAGGGAGAGAAGATGAGTAAACCCACATCACTAAATACCCAAGCAGTTCTATCCATGAAAGGTAGCGGTTATTATTCCGCACGCACTATTGGCGCAAAACACGCCATTGAAAGCACCCTTCCTTTACTGGCAAAAGCTATTGAAAATTTACCTGACCTGCCGGTGATAAAACTGGCAGATTATGGCGCCGCAGATGGGGGTACTAGCCAATATATGTGGTCTGAGCTTATCTCCAACATCCGAAAAACTGGCAATAAAAAACCCATAGAAATACTCTATACAGATTTAGCATCAAACGACTTTTCAACGCTGTTTCGCACGATGCAGGGTATGCAAGGGGATAGCGATTATGCCTATCAGACCCAGCATCATGATGTATTTGTGCATGGCTGCGGCACTGGTTTTCACCAACAGCTAATGGCATCAGACACGCTTGCCCTTGGCTTTTCAGCAACCGCGATGCATTACGTTTCCGAAAAACCCTGCCAGATTTCAAACCATGTTCATATGGTGGGCGCTAATGACGGTGAGCGTGCGCAGTTCACCAAACAAGCAGCTGCGGACTGGGAGCGTATTTTGCTTGGCCGTGCCGCAGAGCTTGCGTCAGGAGGGCGTTTTATTTGTATGAATTTTGGCATTGATGAAGAGGGTCGCTATCTGGGGCATACGGGCGGGGTTACCATGTTTGACCGCTTTAACGCGCATTGGGCAGCCCTGAGAGATGATGGGACAATCACCGCAGATGAATATCTGCGCGCAACTTTCGCCCAGCATTATCGTACAGTAGATGAATTTACCGCTCCGTTTAAAAACAAAAATTCTGCTGTATCCAAAGCAGGATTACAGCTGCTATCAGTTACAACCCGCCTAACCCCTTGCCCGTTTCGTGTAGCTTATGACAATGCGCCAGATGATATGACGCCAGCTGAATTTGCAGCCAGCCTTATTCCAACCATGCGCAGCTGGTCTGAAACCGTTTTCCGCACCGCATTAGAAGGACGGCCAGAAACAGAGGTAACAGCCATCGTTGATAAATTTTATAATGCCTATGAAGCGGAGGTTGCCAGCAACCCTGATGGGCATGCAATGGACTATATCCACATCATTCTGGAAATTGAAAAGGCGTGAAGCTTGATTGATAAAGGCGGTATAATGGGCTTTGTGTGTTCTTGCTGTGCAAAAAAGCTAGGATATAATCAGGCGTGAGCGGCTATGCTTTGCACAGGTACATGACAGCTTTGGTAACAACTTAGATTTTACAAGAAACATTTTTTGAGCTTTAATATAGCCTAGGTGATAGTATAGTCTGGGTAATCACGAAAAAAAAGGCACCACCCAAAATGGCAGGGCAAGCAAAGCAATCCACTAGCAAAGCGAAAGCTGGCTTATGGGCGCATACCCCGCCCCTGCCGCTAAACACCTCACCTTATTTTCTGTCGCCCCTAGCCCTTGCTGCACATTTCAAATGGCTATATCGCTCATGGCTACCGATAACAGAAAGATTGATATTTTTCTGCCTTGCCTTTTTATCTTGGCATTTTTTCACTCCCCATCTAGCAGCAGGGCAAGCCTTTGCACTCGAATGGATAGCGCTGGTCTGGCTGAAAAATATAATATTGATGAGTGTGCTAGCAGGGGGCTTGCATTTATATCTATATCGCTGGGGCAAGCAGGCAGATAGGCTAAAATTTGACCGTGGCAGCGCTAATCGCGGTGGCAGTCGCTTTACCTTTAATAACCAGGTTTATGATAATATATTCTGGTCGTTATTTAGCGGGGTTACTATCTGGACTGGATTAGAGAGCTTGTTGTTATGGGCGCATGCCAATGATATTGGCTTCTGGATTGGCTATAGCGACAATATCTATTTATTTATTGGGTTATTTTTGGTCATTCCAATGTGGAATAGCTTCTGGTTTTTTTGTATTCATCGCGCTTTGCATTGGCCGCCCCTATATCGGCTAGCCCATCATCTGCATCATCGTAATGTCAGTATTGGGCCGTGGTCTGGCAATGCCATGCATCCAATTGAACATATTATCTGGATGGGTGGGGTGCTAATTTATCTGCCACTAGCCTGCCATCCAGTGCATTTCCTATTCTCGCAGCAGCTATCTATTTTAGGGGCTGTGACCTCGCATTCTGGCTATGAGGGGCTGGTTATTGGTGGGCGCAAAGGCATAAGGCTAGGCGATTTTTTCCACCAGCTACATCACCGTTTCTACGAATGTAATTACGGTACTGCAGAGGTAGGCTTAGATAAGCTGCATGGCAGTTTCCATGATGGCGAGCAGCCACCTGCCAGCTTGCAAAAAAATCGTCAGCCTTAATTAATTCAGATTTGTTGACCCAAAAATGGGCCCTAAATAGTCTAGAAATGACCTAGAGATGGCTTAAAACGTTCTCTGCTTTAGAGACTTCGAACTTGCCTTTTTCTTCAACAAAAATATGCTGAACCACGCCGTTATCAACAACCATCGCGCTGCGGTTTGCACGCTTTCCTAAAATAGAGCCGTGGCTTCTGAGCAATCCAAGCTTTTCAGAGAAAGTTCCAACGGGATCCGCAAGAAGCTCTATCTTTTCGCCAAATTCCATCTTCTCTCCCCAAGCCTTCATCACATGGGCATCATTGACCGCCAAACAGACGATTTTGTCCACACCCTTGGCCTTGAAATCATCATAATGTTCCATAAAGCCGGGCAGATGTTCGCGTGA
>JADHLI010000003.1 GCA_016780775.1 Alphaproteobacteria bacterium
GCATATTTTGCCTGTTGTAATCGTGGCAAACGTTCTGTCAGTCTTGATTTTACAACAGAAGAGGGCGCGCAGACAGCACGTGAATTAGCTAAGGCTGCGGATATTCTAGTGGAAAATTTCAAGCCGGGCGGTCTGGCAAAATATGGGCTTGATTACGCGAGTTTAAAGAAGATTAATCCGCGCCTTATTTATTGCTCTATCACCGGCTTTGGCCATTCTGGGCCTTATGCAAACCGGCCAGGCTATGATTTCCTAATACAAGGGATGGGCGGTTTGATGAGCATAACTGGCCAGCCCGATGGTACGCCCGGTGCAGAGCCAGTAAAGGTTGGGGTAGCAATTTGCGACCTGTTTACAGGTTTGAATTCGGTCAGTGCCATTTTAGCTGCTTTATATTATCGCACCCAGACTGGTGAGGGTCAGCACATAGATTGTGCGCTTTTGGATTGTCAGGTGGCCATGCTGGCGAACCAATCTTCGAACTGGCTAAATTGCGGGATAACTCCCCAGCGTATGGGCAATAATCATCCAAGTATCGTACCCTACCGCGTTTTTGCAGTTGCTGATGGGCATGTGATTGTCAATTGCGGCAATGATGGTCAGTTTGCGCGGCTTTGCGGTGCGCTTGGCAAACCAGAAATGGCAGAAGACGAGCGCTTTAAAACCAATGAAGCGCGTTGTGAGAACCGCGAGCTAACAGACCAGATACTGGCAGATTTACTTATCAGCTACGAAAGGCAGGCTGTTATCACCTTGCTCGAGGGGGTCAATGTCCCTTGCGGGCCTATTAATGATATTCCAGCCATATTTGGTGATCCGCATTTACAGCATAGGCAGATGGAAGTGCATTTAAATCGCGAAGATGGCACCGCGTTTAAAGGGGTTGCATATCCGCCAAAACTATCCAAAACACCAGCACGCTATGCAAGCCCGCCACCAGAATTAGGCGCGCATAATGATGATGTGCTAAAGGAATGGGGGGTTAGCTAGCCGGAGCTTTTATCGCTAGAATTTTTAGCGGCAATTTTAGCTTTATCGAAATCTGCACGGCGTCTGGCAATCTCATCTTGTGATAGCTTGTTGATATTGGAATAATCTTCTTTCCAGTTTGCCGGCCCCTGCCAGCGCAAAGGTGATTGCCATGTAGTGCGCGGTTTTTCCGCCTTAGCTAGCAGGTTTAGCGCGCCTGCTAACGTCTCATCCTGCGAAGGCGTATCATCTGGACGCCCGCAGCTATTCCCAAGTGGAAAATCCGAGAAATAAAAGCGCGAAACGCCAACATGTTCCACAATGTCGCGTGCGCACCCCATTATAACAGTTGGAATGCCAGCTTCCTCTGCGGCCCGGGCTGCAATCGAAACAGATTGATGACAAATAGGACAGTTCGGGACAGCGATAATGGCATCTATCTCATCATGTTGCAGGCGCCTAACCAACTCTGGGGCGTCAATTTCGATATTTGTACGTTGGGAGCGGTTGGTAGGAAAACCATAAAGGTTGCTAGCAACCTCGCCAATTTCACCAATTTTATGCGCGCGCTGCATCGCGGCAAGAGGCAGATAAGTTCTGCTATCTTTAGCGCTAGTGTGGGCGCGGTCGATAGCAATATGGGATATACGCAGGTCTGGCTCTGGCTGGATAGGTAGCTGATAGACAGAAAAGAATTTAGCGGCTCCATTATAGGGCGCACCAGGTCCCTGATCGCCCTTATCAGGTTGAAACGGGGCAGCTGTCACAATAATAGCTATGCGTGCCCTAGAAATTGGTTTGGATAACTTTGTGAAAGGTACGTTATCAAAATACGCCCATTCATAGGGATTGTCGTACCCAAGCCCCAGATAATACTCTCTTGTGCGCTGTAAATAAGCGATAGGCGCGTCTTTATCCTCAGCCATCTGTTTATCCGTCTTGGTCATCTGTTTTTTTTGTTTGGTCTTTTGGCGGGCGCGGGGCAGGCATTTCTACAGGGGCTTCTGCTGCTAGCCAGCCTGAAAACCCATCTGCAATATGTTCCACTTCAAATCCCATATCCAATAAGGTTTCAGCACTTAGTGCTGAGCGCCAGCCAGAAGCGCAATGCAGTACAAAGCGTTTGTCTTGGCCAAAAATCTCTTTGAAATATGGGCTCTGCGGGTCTACCCAGAACTCCAGCATACCGCGCGGTGCATGAAAACTACCCGGAATAAAGCCTAGCTTTTGCCGCTCACGCACATCTCTGATATCGACAATGACCACATTTTCATCTTGATAGAAGCCAAGAGCTTCACGTGCGGTTACTTCTTTTATGCGTGATTTAGCTTGCACTACCATTTCTGCAACAGACGTTGCTAGCTTCTTTGTCATGGCAAATGCCCCTTTTTTTAAAAAACACTCCTGCATTTATAAGACAGGCTAGAGCCGCGCAGATCAAGTCTACAGATATGGGTAAAATTCCTCAGCAAGGTGTTTGACTCCCCGCAGGCAATTACAGAATATCAAGGTGGGCTGTGGTCTGGCAGGGATTTTGCATTTAATGTCCCTGTTCTTACTTGTGGTTGTGCAGACCCGTGATGTGGTAGTATGGATGCGGCGCCTTAATTATATGAAAAAATTTAATAAATCATACCTCTCTTTGGTGTTCTCTGGCCTGTTATTTACCGGGGTGATGGGGTTTGCCGGTTTGACTATCTTTGTAAACGCACCTGCTTTTGCACAAACCAACACCGGCAGTGATGCAAACAACCCTCTGATTCCAGAAAAATTTGCGCAGCTGTTAAAGAAAGCAGAAAGCGGTGATGTAAGCGCCCAGAGCCGGATAGCGCTGATTTATTACAGCGGCATTGGGCTAGATGCAGATTATCAGGCGGCGCGTTACTGGTTTGAGGCTGCTGCAGAACAGGGTCATATCAACGCCCTTTATATGCTGAGCCTGATACATCTAAACGGCCTTGGCGTCGAAGAAGATGCGCGCATTGCCGCAAATTATTTAAAACAAGCAAGCAATAAGGGCGATGCGCCTGCACAAGCTTTACTTGCTGGCCTTTATGTTGAAGGGCGCGGCGTTGAACAAGATTACATCATGGCCAAAAGCCTATTTAGTAAAGCATCTGCCCAAGATGATGCGAACGGACAATTTGGGCTAGGTACCCTGTATCATCAGGGCTTTGGTGTCCCCCAAGATTATGCTGAAGCGGTGCGCTATTATCAAAAGGCAGCTGCCAAAGGTCACAAAGATGCCCATTACAATATCGCTATGATGCTGGAAATTGGTGAAGGGGTTCAACAAAATACCGCAGAAGCGCGAAAATGGTATGAAGCTGCTGCAAATCTAGGTGACCCCCACGCTGCTTATCGGCTCGGTCTTCGTTTGCGTGATGAGCCAAAATTTGGTGCTAGCCAGAAAGATATTGCCAACTGGTTTCGCATTGCCGCAGAGGCTAGAATTCCTGCCGCCCAGCTTGCTTTGGCACATTATCTTGCCGACCCCGAAAATGTTGAGGTGTTCGATGAGGAAACTGCCTTTCGATATTATACTATGGCAGCCGAGGCAGGCAAGACAGAAGCCCAAATGAAGGTAGCACGCTGGTTAGATATGGGAAAAGCCGCTGGCAAAGACCATGTTAGTGCATTGCGTTACTATGAAATGGCCGCCCAAGCTGGTGTGCCAGAGGGCCAATATATATTTGGTTTGCGCCTGATGGCAGGCGAACATACCAAAAAGAACGCTTCCCTTGCCATCTTCTATTTTAAGGAAGCGGCCAGAGGCGGGTCGGTCGCTGCATTAGGCGAGCTTGGCAAAGCTTACTACCTCGCGGAGGGGGTAGATAAAGATATCCAGCGGGCTGCCGATCTACTCCGCCGTGCTGCTGCCGAAAAGGATAGCGAGGCAAATTATCATTTAGGCCTGTTATATGAAAGCGGCGAGATAGGCTTCATCGATTTAGATAAGGCTATCCAATTTTATCGCCAAGCTGATGCTATCGCCCGCCCAGACGCAAATCTCCGTCTTGGCAGATTATTATTTATGCGGGGGCAGGAAAGCGATATCGCCGAGGCGCCAGATTTTATTCGAAAGGCTGCTGATGCAGGCATTGTGGATGCACAGTTTCAATATGCACGCCTACTAGATAAGGGTGAAAATGTATCAGCAGATGCTAATTTGGCAGCTGTCTATTATAAGCAGGCAGCAGAAGCGGGTATTTTGCAAGCCCAGCTTCGCTTGGCTGAATTATATAAAGGGGAACGCCGTGTTGCCATCGATCCAGAAGCAAGCTTTACATGGTATCTAGCTGCTGCTGAGCAGGGCGATGCCAGTGCAGCTTATGCAGTGGGAGATGCCTATCTAACTGGTAAGGGCGTTAAAGCAAACCGACAGCAAGCTGCTTTCTGGTTTGAAGCGGCTGCGTTGGCGGATTTTGAAGATGCCGCTTGGCGTCTTGTTCAGCTGATGCGAAGCGATATAATCGCCGCGTCTGAAAACAACCCTGCTAAGAGCAATAGCGCCTATCCTGACTATCTGAAATTAGCAGCAGATAAAAATAACCCTGAAGCTGCTTTGTTGTATGCACAGTTTATTTTGCAAAAAGGGGTAAGTGATGATGCCGCCCGTCAGGCCTCTGCCTATCTTGCAGATGCAATTGAGGCTGGCATTGCAGAGGCCATGTTCGAGATGGCCGTATTATTGAGCAATAAAAGCCTAGTAATGCATGCACCGAGGCGCAGCCTAGCGCTATATGAAGAGGCAGCAAGGGCAGGGTATCTTGATGCGCAATTACTACTAGGTGCTGTCTATAGTAACCGTGATACCGCCATTTATGACCCGCAGCGTGCCTTTGGTTTTTATAGCGCAGCGGCTAAACAAGACCATCCAGAAGCGTTATATCAGCGTGGCGATATGTTGTTAAATGGCCGCGGCACAGGGGCAAATTTTCCAGCTGCTGCCAAAGACTTGCTTCGTGCAGCAGAACAGGGCCATGCAGGCGCTCAATTTGCGATAGCTGGCCTTTATGAAGAAGGCAAAGGGGTGGAACGCTCGCTAGATAGCGCCCTTTATTGGCTGCAAGTCTCTGCAATGCAGGATTTTGCACAGAGCTTTTTTCATCTCGGCATAAATCTGCTGGCACAGGCTGATAATGATAAAAAGATCGATACAGCTCTGTCATGGATTATAAAGGCTGCAGATAATAATGAGCAGCATGCCCAATATGCCTTGAGCCAGATTTATCTGAGAGGTAATGGGGTTATAGTGGACATCGAACGCGGCGAAAATTTACTCAAAGCTGCAGCCGACAATGGCCTTGCAGAGGCGCAATTTGGATATGCCCGCCGCGAAATTGAAAAAGGCAGTGATAGTTCGGTTGTAGCGCCATTTATGGTGGCGGCTGCTGAACAGGGGTTTGTAAGTGCCTTTTTGCAAGCTGCACAGTTTTTGCGTGACGGTGAGGGTGTCGAAAATGACCTGAGCCGTGCCGCTTTTTTCTTTAAACAGGCCGCTGATAATGGAGACGCGCACGCACAGCTAGAGACTGCTCGTAATTTTGACAATGGCTTTGGTATGCCAAAGGACCGAGAGGAAGCTGTTCGCTATTACCAGCTAAGTGCCGCGCAGGGGCTAATTGAAGCAGAAATGAAACTTGCTGAGGCATTTAATCAAGGTGATGGAATAAAGGCAGATTTTAAACAGGCCTTTGTCTATTACATGCGGGCGGCAAAAAAGGGTAATGTTGATGCTGCGTATAATTTAGGAATGATGTTACAAGCAGGCATTGGTACACAAGTTGACTTGCAATCAGCGGCAAATTGGTACGAAATAGCAGCAAAAAAAGGTCAATTAGAATCGCAAGTAAATTTGGGGCTATTATATGTTGGCGGAGAGAGCTTTTTGCAAGATTTTGAGCGTGCTCACATGTGGTTTAACATTGCAGCCGCAAATGGCCATAAAGACGCTAAGGACTTTAGAGACCGACTTAGCATTAAATTAACCAATCAAACGATAGCTTCTGCTCAGAAGAAGGCAAGAATTTGTTTGGAGAGTAATTTTTCGAAATGTAACTGATATTTGCTTTTTACTATTTTACGAATAATTTGTTAAATATGTCTAAAATATTGTCGTTTTAAATCGATCTTAGTGATTTTAGGCTTATGTTGAAATTTAATTTTTTTTTACTTACTAGTGGTTTGATTTTTTTCTCTGTTGCATTAGCTGCAGAGAAGGTTACCTTTTGTAAAAAGCCTCCTGAATTTGTTCAGATTCACTATGACTTTAAATGGCCAACCAGCTCTAGGGCAAATTTAGCAAATGTGTTAACCCTGCAATGTGGAGAGCCTGAGAACATTGATTTTCTTCGTGTTAAGATTGAAAACTATTTACGATTGATTGGGTTAAGTAATGTAAAGGTACAATTACATCCCAAAACTTTTTCAGAAAATTTAGAATTTCTGGTGCTTTCCAAAAACAACTACCAAAAAGAACAAACGATTTTATTTGAGCTAGAACGGGAGGACGAATCTAGTGATTTGCTGCCTTTCCTGAAACTTTCAGGTGAACCAGTAGAAGGTGAATTGTTAAAGGCAAACTTCTCTTATGACAAAGAATTTATCAATAATAAAAATCTATCGGTGGTAGCAAACTGGTTCAGAAATGGCAAACCGATTGATAATGCGAATAAAGCGACATATAAAATCACTGACGAAGATGTAAATCAAGAAATTGGTTTTTTAATCACAATAGAAAAAAATGCCCGTATCTTAGCGTACAGAAAAGCTCAGTTTGGCAAAAATATTCAATATGGTCCAAGAGCACCTACGGTAAAAAACGCCAAAATCATTGGTAGTCCATTTATTGGTAGTGAATTGAATCTTGAGTATGATTTTTTTGACTTTAACCCCACTGATGAAGAGGGAAACACAAAAATTACGTGGTTACAAAATGGAAAGGCAATTTTTGGGGAAAATAATTTATCATATTTAATTAAAAGAGACGATGTTGGGAGTATTATTTCTGCTAAAATTCGCCCATTTACGATCTCTGGCGACGAAGGCGAAGCATCAATAGTATCGTTGAATTCTCCAGTTAAAGACCCCTTTCAGGAAGCTACGCAAAGTTTAAAAACCTCTTTTCCACAAACCACGGAATCGGCCGAAAAATTGTTATCGTCTCAAAATAATTTTCTCGTGGTTCCAGACAAAAAAAACCCTTACAGAATAGGGATTCAACAAGATGTTTATATTTCAAATAAGATTAAAATTGGTAAGTTTTCTCCAAGACAAATAGCTAGTGTAAAGACTAACTCTTTTTTTGAAAATTCCTACAAAGTTATAAATGAACTAGAAAATGAATTTTTTGGATTAGACATTAATGATGCCAATCTTAATAAATTAGCCAAACGAGCGGGGGAATTGGCAACGGTAAATTCGAATAACAGATACTTGGTCATATTACCGCAGCAGGAGATAAATAATGGTGTGGTAAAATTAGACTTTTCTGCTAATAATTCGGCAGCCTTAAAAAAAGTCGATAAATCTGCAGATGAAAATGAAGTTAGTTCTATCAAACAGCTTTGGCTATGGGGCTTTGTAGCGCACTACCTTCGCCTTTTTTTATAATCCTTAATTATTCTATTAGAGTAAGTAAGTTTTGCTTGGCTGTATTTGCTTGCAAAATAATGTTTTGAGAACTTTGCATGATTATCTGAGCAATTGCCAACTGGGTTGTTTCAACTGCAAAGTCACTATCAATTATACGCCCTCTTGAGATTTTTGCTGTTTCCAGATTTTTACTTATCAACTCTAAACTTTTTCGAAGTCTATTTTCACTCGCGCCCGCATATGCCTGAAACGAATTAATTTGCTCTAATGCTTTGTTTGTAACTAAGACAGCCTGCTGAGCGCCCCTAGATGTTGATATATCTACATCACTAAGTCGGGGTGAGTTATCAACGACATTATCTACTATATCAATGGTAATATTGTTTTTAAAATTTTTGTCCTCAGCTCTGTACTCTATTATAAAATTATAACTTCGTTTACGCTCAAAATCGGCATTTTCGTTTAAATATATTGTCCCTGCATGATTAATCCTAAGATGCTTTGAGTCGTCTCCTTTTAAAGCGAAGTCTCCCCCAGGATAGCTCTCCATAAACGAACGTAGCTGCATACTTGTTAAATCAGGGTCATCCAAAATTGAAAATGACAATATCTTCGCTTCTGTCGCTTGAAATTTATTGGAGGCCCGAGAAGTAAAAGTTTCTAAAACTGTTCCATTATCCTCTCTAAATAGACTGGTTGGGGCGTTGTGTGTTGAAGGCGCTAGATTTGAAGCATCGTTCTTACAAGGCAGTGAAGGTCTGCCGGTGATTGAAAAATTAGCCGATGTTGTTACAGAATTTGCGCCAACAGAGTATGTTATGGCTGCAGTGTAAGTACCAGATACAGCGTTATTATTAATAATTAGCTTATTATTTTCTATCGATAGATGGTTCGAGTTGCCACCAGTTGGCGTTGTAATGTTTGCAATGGATAAAATGCCAATAGGAGCAAAGCCTGAAATCTGATTGATCATAGAAAATTGAGTTACAGGATTTTGAAGGATTGGGATTTCTAAATCCTCGTTACCGAGTGTAATGTTTTGAAAAGACGTTTTTGACTTACTCGGCATGGTATCTGATGTGGAAATTGTTACTGAAGGACCATTTCCAGGGTCAGCGAAGAGTTGTAAATCATATATAAATTCTTCGCCTCCTGATGAGTAAACTAACTCGGCAAAATAGTCACCAAAAGGTATGGCGTCTGACAAGGTTGGACCGCCTAATGTAAGTATATTTCCTGATTCAATTGTAATATTATGAATTAGTGGATCAAATACATTAGGACCATTGTAAGATATATTTCGAATGCTAAAACTTCCACTACTTCCAAAATTAGATGAAAAATTTTGGAAGAAAGAACCAAAAGTTAAACTGCCATTATCAAGGTCGATAGTTGTCATTTGGGGGTCAAAAACCCCAGGAGTATTTTCCTTTGTAACGATAGCGTTTAAATCTAAATTTGAACCTGTAACAATTTCTTCTGTTGATACATCGTGTGTGCCAAGGCTGCTAAGTGGGACCGAACTTTGAATTGCCAAGGTTATTTCTTCAAGAAAGCTATCTCCATTTGGTAAAGAGTATTTTAGAGCAAAATCATAAATATTATTTTGGTCGAGGTCTTGTGGAGAGCTATAATTTAAATTTCCAATAACTTTCCCCTCGGAATTTATTGTAAAATTACTTGCATCATCTCCGACAAGGGAAATTGTTCCTCCAGAATTTGTATTCATAAAATTTTTTAAGGCAGAACTCAAAATTGAATTATTTGATCCAGATGGAAAATCTATTGCTTGTATGGCTTCATTTTGAGCTTCTTGACTTGTAAGTTGTGAAGATGCTGTTTTGATTTCTAAAATTTTTGGCAAAACCTCCTCAACTCTTAATCTCAATAGCTCGGTGATAACAGCGCCAGATGGGGCCTCATAAGAAACATTTATTTTATATTTATTTTGATTTTCAGCATTTTTTGTATAAGCCATCGCCTCATTTGAAACTAAGTTTCCATTTTCTGAATTTAGAGAAAATAAGCTAGCATCGGGTCCGTTAAGGCTAAATTTTCCATTAGGTAAAGAAGAAACAAAAGTTTGAAAGTCAATACTCATAGTTGATGTGTTAAGGCTAATTTTCTCTGTTTCATAAATGGAGATTCTTGTCATATTTTGAATATTAAATGAAGGCTCTACATTTAAGAATTCACTGTTTAAAGTGGAAATCTGCACACCACCTAAGTTATCTGAAGATAATCTTTCAAAATTCAAAAGCATGTTTTCTGAATTGAGGTTTCCTGTCCTCAGGGATTCATAAAATGTTCCATCTAGTATGTTTTTTTCGTTAAAGGTTGTGTGGCTAGCATACTGGTCAATTTGGTTTAGCAACGCAAATGCTTCATGTTGGCTATTATTTCGGTCTTCTTCTGTGTAAACGCCATTATGATTTTGAATAGCCAACTCACGTAGGCGAATTATCATATCAGAAATTTGTGAGGCGGAATTTTGGGCAATTTGAGATAGTGAAATCCCATCTGCGGCATTTTTTGCAGATGAGTTTAATCCTTTCATAGTTGAGAGTATTTTGTTTGATACTGCAAGCCCAACTGCATCATCAGCAGAACTGTTTACCCGGCTTCCACTTGACAAGTTTAACATTGAGTTTCGCTGTACTGTCTCAGCACGACCCGAATGATATTGCCCATAGTTTGATGCGATATTAGTATTTACAGATAACATCGATTAAAGCCCAAGTTTGTAATCTCTTGAACTCTAAGAACGGCAATCACAAATTTAAATTAAAAAAAAACTATTAAAAACAGCAAAATACATGGCATTAGATTTGCTATTGCAAATCTAATGCCATGTATTGGTTCTCACTTTACTAGTTGAAAGGCCCAGTTAAATTGTAATTAAAGCATCTGTTTTTTAGAACGTGGTCTTATAGTTCAAAGAATAAGTCTTTGTCTTTGATATATTTTCATAGCTCAAATTTAAGTCCTGATTGTAATGGTAGGAAGGATGATGGTTTCCTAAGGATAGGGCAAATCCATTTCCACAACTTCGCTTGGCATCCCCTTTATATTTCTCGCAGAAATATTTTGGAGTGACTTTCATCAGGTTAAACCCAGACGGCCTAATTAGGTTTTGCTTGTCACCTATTAGAAATTTAAATTCTGGAGCGAAAGATAACGAATTATATTCATCAGTTCCAAAGTCTACATGTTGTCTTTGGGTGACGTTACCACTTTTAACGTCGAAATACGCATTCTTAAATGCCGACTTTCCAACGGTGTAGCTAAAAGTTGGTCTAATTTCGTTATTCTCAAATTTGTAAACCCCTTGAATAGATGCTGAGATGGAAGTTGAATTCCGGTCATACTCTCCATTAACGGACTTGCTATTTAAAACACCAGTTATTTCGTTAGTTTCGAGCGTTTTTGCGCCCAGCAGGTCTACGATGAGGCCCTCAGTCACTTTGTATGAGGCGTAGGTACCAACAGACGCAGACCTGGAAGAGATTGACCCATCTATTACGCCTTTCAGTGAGGTGTCACCGTACCCAAATCCCAACAAATAGCCAATGGTCGCTCTATCGCCAAATTTGTGGTTAAAATTTAATGCCGTTGATACTGTTGTATTTGTTGTTCCACTTGCATTTTTTGAATGTGACAAAGAGGTTTCCCAGGAGGTGCTTCTAGTCCCTGTGCTATTTAAGTCATCTATTGCAAATAGGGCATCAAAATTTCCACCTTTGTCATCCCAATCAGCTCTAAGGTTTTTGAAACCAATCACAGGATCGTTCTGACCACTCTTCCCGTTAAATAGAGCTGTTCTGTTGCGTAAAAATAGTCTGCTCATGAATTGTGTTTCAGCTCGTAAAACACTATTTGTTCCTGACAGCAGCGAGCTTTTAATAGACCCAATTTCTGCCGTAGATAGAGCTTGTGAAGTTTCATTTATTGTTACAATACCAATGGCTTTGACAACCGAAGCATTGGTTGCATTATCGATTATAACTGCAAAGCGCTCAGTCCCCTCAAAATCATCATCTGTAATTAACGCTACTTGAACATCTTTAGTGACTTCCCCTTGTGCAAATGATATTGACCCAGCTGTTGCAGTATAATCTTGACCTGCGGTAGCCTCACCATCCTGTGCGGTATAATTTACTATTACATTCCCAGGTGAAGGGTATGAAAGTGTGATTGCAACGTTGACTGTAGGGTCTGCTTCGCTAACACTTACATCACTTATTGTAACCGTTGGGTCACCATCGTCGTCGAGAATTGTAATTGTATTGCTTGGGTCTGAAATTGTCGCACCTCCTGTTGCATTTGAAATTGCCAATTCAAAAGTTTCTGGGCCTTCGTTAGAAACATCGTCAACTACAGTAATGGTTAACGGCTGACTGGTTGTTCCCGCGGGGAAAGTCAAAGTTCCAGTGCCGCTAATGCTATAATCTGCGCCTGAAGCGGTTATGTTATTGGTTACATAATCTACTGTAACGTTATCTGTCGATGCATTAGATAAGTTTACGGTAATACCATGCGTTCCAACACCTTCATTAGCAATTGTTAAGTTGTCACTAACGCTTATTGATAACTGGTCATCATCAGGAATTGTGATGACTGGAGCTGACGCCGGAGCAGACGCATTCGAGGCATTTGTTATGTCCAATGTAAACTGCTCAGTATTCTCGTTAATACTGTCGTTAAGTAAAGTTAAGTCAAATGTTGTTGCGCTTTGATTAGGGTTAAATGTAATTGTTCCAGTTTCATAAGCGAAATCAGAGCCTGAGACAGCGGTGCCACTCTTAGTTTCATAGTTTGCCGTAACAGTTCTTGATGTAGGTGCGGTAAGACTAGCAGTAACGGAAATAGTCCCATCAGCTTCACTATTTGCTGTGAAATCACTGATTACAATCGTGGGTTGACTATCATCATCCTGGATAGTTAGCGTTCCAGCTGCTCTTGCAATTGTTGCATTTGTAGCACTTGTCAGGGAAACAGTTATAGTTTCGTTATCCTCATCTAAACTATCAGTGAGAATGCTGATTGGTATTTGTTTACTTTGTGTGTTAGGAGCAATATTTAGCGTTTGAACACCAGCAATAGCGGTGTAGTCAGCGCCGCCTATAGCAGTACCATCTGTTACAGTATACTCTACTGTGATAGTTTTTGCGCTGGGGTTGCTTAATTGCAAAACCATGTTAGCTGTTGTTGTTGCCTCAGCTGTACTATTATCAACAATTGTAATTGTTGGGTCAGATTCATCATCTGTTATTGTAACCTGGGCAGTTGTAATTGCTCCCAAAGTTGCGTTATCAGGATTGGATATAACAACAGAAAAAGTTTCCCCGATTTCGACATCACTATCGTCTGTAAGACTTATGGTTATATTGTCGCTAGAATTGCCAGCAGGAATATTTATTGTTCCGTTTGTAGCAGTGTAATCTTGTCCTGCAACAGCTGTTCCATCACTTGTTTGATATGAGACACTTGTTCCCAGATTTGAGGGACCACTTAGGCTTACAACAAGGTTAACTTGGCCACCATTTTCGGTCTGAGTATAAGTAGATTGAGCCAAGGAAATAGTTGGAGCCTGATCATCATCTGTAATTGTTACAGTACTTGAATTATCTGTGGCTGATATTGTTGCATTAACAGGAGAACTGAGGAGCACTTCAAAAGTTTCGTTCAATTCATCTCTATTATCTTGAATAATCACAAGAGGAATATCTTGAATTAATGGATCGCCAGGTTGGAACGTCATCACTGTGAGACCAACCGGATTGTAATCATTGTTGGCGAGCGCTGTTCCGTCTTGTGTTTGATATTGAACCTGAACAGTTTTTTCAGAGGCTTCGCTGAGTGAAACGCGTGAAGTTTGCACAGCGCCCACCTCGTTAATGGTTGGAACATCTGCAATAGAGATTACCGGGCCATTGTCATCGTCTTGTATTGTTCCAATTGCGGTATCGTCACCCTGCTGAACGTCTTGATAACTTCCCAGAACAACCATAAAGGTTTCATTATCCTCATCAGTCGTATCGTTGGTGAGCGCTATTGAAATAGTTTTTGATAAGTCACCAGCTGAGAAGTTTAACGTTCCCGTGGCTGGTGTAAAATCTGTTGCCTCAGCAGTTCCACCAGCCATTGTGCTATAGGTTAGAGACAAGTCTTTTTCAGAAGCGTTGTCCAACGATACAGTGAAGGTTATTGACCCACTACTCTCTGAGGATGCATTATCCGCGATTGCTACACTTGGTGGTAAGTCTTCATCCGTTATTTGGACTGTGCCCGTGCTTGTACCAATAACAGCGTTGACAGGGTTTGATAATTGAACTGTGAAGTTTTCATTGTGCTCATCAGTAGTATCATTCGTAATTATTACATCAAACGTGGCACTTGTTTGTCCGGCTGCAATGGTTACATTATCGCTAACACCGGTAAAGTCCGAACCTGCTAGTGCTGTCCCATTAGCTGTAGAATATGATACTGTCACGTTGTCATCAGATTGGAGGTTTTGCTGAACTGTCAAGGTAGCTGTTCCAGCTGCCTCACTAACAGTTGCTCCAGCAATTGAAATTTGGGGAAGACCCTCATCGTCAGTAATTGTTACAGTCGCAGTCCCCTGTCCAGCAGCTACTGTGGTATTTGTTGTATTATCAATGACAACTTCAAAGGTTTCATTTCCTTCAGATAAAGCATCATCAATGATGGGTACTGTAACTGTTTTATTTGTATCGCCAGGGGCAAAACTGACAAATGAATCTACTGATTGGTAGTCGGCTGAGGATGCGCTGCCAGTTGACTGTGTTGCATAATCAACTCTAACAGTCTTTTCCGAGGCGCTTGATAAAGTTATCTGCAATGAGACAGGTAATGATGCTTCACTATTTGTTGAAACATCAGCAATAGAAACGGTTGGTTCCGCGTCATTATCTGTTATAGTTATTTCACCGATTGCATCTGCGATTGATGCATTTTGAGCACCAAAAAGCTGCAATTGTAAAGTTTCATTATCCTCGTCAATAGCGTCATCTAAAATACCAATATTGATTGTTTTTGTTTGTTCATTCGGTGCAAATGAAACTTGACCATTAGTTGCGGTATAATCACCAGCCTCTGTAGTATTGTCGATAGTTGAATAACTCACATCGACTACTTTTCCAGATGGCGCAGACAATGAAATTGTTAAAGTCGAATTTGCATTTGCTTCCGTTATTGTTCCATCTGTTATTGAAATTGTGGGGTCAACATCGGTATCCGTTATTTGAATTGTTGTTGAGGCGGCACTTCCCAAGGAGGCGTTTTGCGGATTAGATAAAATAATGTCAAAATTTTCTGTATATTCTGCGACATTATCGTCACTAATCAGAAAGTCATAGTCCTTCGAAAGTGGGTCTACATTAGCAGCAAAAGTGACTGTCGCGTTATCAAACTGCGTGAAGTCAAGAGGTGAAGATGCAGTTCCAGCAACTGCAGATAAATCGACGCTTACATCGAATGCTGATGCCTGGCTCAGGTGCACCGTAACCGTCCCGTTATCAGTACCCTCAGCGAAACTATGTGATTGAGACAAGGTCACTTCAGGAAAAGGCTCATCTTCGTTAATTGTAATTGTTGAGGAATTATCAGTTGCTGACAGAGTCGCATTAACAGCATTCGATAAAGCCACTTCAAAAGTTTCATTACCCTCATAAATACTATCGTTTGGTAGATTAATAGTAATAGTACCTGATGTCATCCCCGCAGGAATTGTTAAGGTCTGATTGTCAGCACTAAAGTCTCCTGGGGCTAATGCAGTTCCATTTACAGTGGTATAATCTACATCAATGTCCTGGCCAGAGGCTGGATTTACAGACACGGTTAGTGCAACAGAACCAGCACCTTCATTAACTGATGTATCCGCAATACTGACAATGGGTGGGTTTGTAGATGCACTATCGCTGATATTCACCGTGCCCACCATTCGGCTACCTGCTTGCGCATTTTGTGGGTTTGTTAGGGTTACACTTAATTGTTCAGTTGCTTCATCTAAACTATCGGTAAGGATGGTAATAGGGATTGAAGTCGAATTGTCGCCTGCCGCTATACTCACAGAGCCATTGGTCGCTGTGTAGTCATCACCCGCTATCGCTGTCCCGTCAGATGTAGAAAATGTTACTGATGTTACTTTCTCTGATGTGGCTGACAGTGAAATGGTTACATTTACAGTCGCGTTATCTTCACTGCCTGCAGTGGTTGTTGCGATATTAATAAACGGGTCATCATCATTATCAACGATGCCAACAATTGTTGAGCTATTGGCACCAGTTCCAGAATTATTGTCAGAGTTGGCGACTGTTACAGTGAAAGTTTCTAAGTCGGGCTCGGAGATGCTATCATCAACTATTGGCACATTGATTGTCGTACTAGTCTGACCAGCTACGATAGAATAAGGAGCATTAGTGAATGACGTATAATCATTTCCTGCGTTTGCAGGATTTATAGAGGATGTGCTTGTAGTAAGAGTAAAGTTTGTCGCAAATGCAGATTCTTGACTTATATCAACGGTTAAAACCATCGAGCCGTTATCTTCTGCTGTATTAGGTGCACTCACACTCAGAATAGGAAGCGCGTCATCTTCAGTAATTGTTATCGTTGAAGAATTGTCAGTTACTGAAAGTGTTGCATTTACAGCATTTGATAGGGCTAGTTCGAAATCCTCATCGCCTTCATAAATATTATCACTTGGCAGAGAAATAGTTATAGTGCCTGAACTTTGTCCTGCAAGAATAGTCAGAGTATCGTTGTCTGCAACATAGTCTCCAACTGCTAATGCAGTTCCATTAATGGTACCATAATCAACATTAATGTCTTGGCCAGAAACAGGCGTCACAGCTACTGTTAAAGCAACAGACCCGGCGCCCTCGTTTACTGAGGCATCAGCAATGCTCACTACCGGGGGGGGTGTGGATGCACTATCACTAATGTTTACTGTGCCTGCTAAAGTACCTTGGAGTGCGTTTGTTCTGCTGGTTATGTTAATTTGGAAATTTTCTGTAGCTTCATCCAAATTGTCGGTTAAGAGGGTTACAGGAATTAAAGTTGAATTATCACCTGCGGGTATTTGCAATGTGCCGGACGCAGCCGTGTAGTCTTGGCCATCTACCGCAGTCCCGTCTACCATATCATAATTAAATGACACAACTTTCCCGGATGGTGCGGAGAGTGAAACTACAACATTCGCAGTTGTGTTGTCTTCACTTACTGCTGTAGTAGCAGCTATATTTAATGTGGGGTCACTGTCATCGTTAGTGATCAGCATGGTAGCTGATGCATTGGTACCAATGTCTGAATTATTATCGCTGCTTGTTAAAGCAATTGTGTAATTCTCATTCTCTTCTGAAGTGTTGTCAGAAATTATAGTTACAAAAACTGTTTTTGATGTTTCGCCTGCAGAAAACGTTACATTATCTGATACTGCGACATAATCGGACCCAGCAATTGCTGTCCCGTTGCTGGTGGCATAGTTCACTGTTGTGTCTAATCCGGACGCAGTAGAAAGAGTTAGTGTGGCTGTTTGGTTGTCACTTGCTTCTGATGCTGAACTACTGGCTATAGAAACTGTAGGCTTTGGGTCATCGCTGATTATCGTTACAAGCGAGCTATTATCTGAAATCGTTCCAAAACTTGGATTGCTAAGTAGTACCTGAAATTGCTCATCATTTTCATATAGGGTGTCATTATTGATAGGGATGCTTATCGTTTTTGAATTTTCGCCGGGCGCAAATGTGATGTTGTTAGTAAAATACGCATAATCAGTGTTTTCTAGAGCTGTTCCGCCCTGAGTACTGGCAGTGACGCTTACATTTTTTCCAGCAGGTGCGTTCAGGGAGACAACAACGTTTGCGACATCTTCCGATGCAATGGCATCAGCTATTGATATTTGTGGCGCAGGGTCGTCATCTTCAATAACAAGTACTGCTGTACTGTTGTCTAGGGAAGCGTTTATTGGATTTGAGAGACTTATTATAATAGTCTCATTGTCTTCACTTGAACCATCATTAGCAATTGCAATGTCGAAGGTTTCGCTTGTCGAATTAGGAGCAAACTGAATTGTTTGAGAAACCGCTGTGTAGTCAGCGCCGGCGGTTGCAGATGAATCTACTGTTGAAACATCAACTCCCACTGTTTTGCTTGATGGATTAGACAAGTAAACTTCAAAAGATACATTTCCTCCTGTGCAATTGGCTGATGAACAATCCTCGGCTGATGAATTGTCAGCTACGTTTACAGATGGAGGCAAATCATCATCAGTGATGTAGAGTGTCGCCTGAGATTGGATAATTGTTGAGCCTGCAGATGGGTTGGAAAGAACAACCGTAACGGTCTCTAAATCTTCATCGATTTCATCCTGTAACACCTCTATCGCAACAGACTGAACAGTGGAGCCTCCACTAGCGAAAGTTAGGGTGCCAGTATACGCTCCTGCTTGGTAATCGGCACCTTGAGCCGCAGTCCCAGCGGTAATTGTATAAGTTACCGTGACGTTGCCACTCGCAGGGGACGAGTCAAGCCAAACAGCAATGGTCTTATTTTCGTTAGTTTCATCTGCAGTTACGGTATCGGAAATAAAAATATTAGACGCATGAGCAGCGCTAGCAGTCATAGATAGGAAACCTGCTGCAATGAAAAACACAGCGATTATTTGTCTCAATATAAATTTAAGCGTGGTCATTGCTCGGAATCCCAATTATTTTTTTATGACTAACCTTAGGGAAAACGACAATTTTTTTTAATTCTTAAATAAATATTTGATTGAAATCATAACCAAGAATGTTTTTATTAAGGGAACCAGCAAAAATCCTATAACTCTTACGCTAGTTAGAGTTGCCAAAAAAGAGAGTTTTACCGTCTATTTTATAATCAGTGATTAATGTCTGGCCGGCATTACTAGTCAGCCAATCAATAAAAGTTTGTGCATGGCTTATGTTTGCACCAGGGCATTTTTCTTTGGTTACGCGCATAATGCCGTAAGGATTAAATAAACGCTTATCCCCTTCCACTAATATCTTGAAATCACTTTTATTAGTAAATTTTAGCCATGTAGCCCGATCGCTGAGCGTGTAAGCCCCAAGGCCAACGGCAATATTGATAGTTGCCCCCATACCTGTACCGACCTCGCGATACCAATCGCCGGAATGGGCTGTTGGGTCGAAAGCAGCCATCTGCCAAAGTGCACGTTCTTTGATATGGGTGCCCGAATCATCTCCGCGTGAGATAAAACTATACCCTTTAGCTGCAATTTTCCTCAAGGCAGCTACCGCATCTTGTCCACCCGCCAATTGCGCCGGGTCAGATTTTGGGCCTATTAGGATAAAATCATTATACATCAATGCATAGCGACGCGGTGCATAGCCGCTAGCAACAAAATCCTCTTCACGTTGCTGGCTATGTACCAGCAATACATCGCCATCACAATTCATTGCATTACGCACCGCTGCCCCAGTACCAACCGCTACAACATGCACATCAATACCTGTTTCCTTAGTGAATTTAGGGAGCAGATAATCATAAAGGCCCGAATTTTTAGTTGATGTGGTGGATTGCACAACAATAGATGGGTTTTCTGCTCCCTTTGCAACACTTCCAAAACTAATAAAGATAAGGCCAAGACAGGCGAAGAGTGTTTTCTGTTTCATTAAATATTGCCCAACTGCTTGCGCCATCTAAACCAAAATCTGTCCATCAAGATATGCACGCGCTGCCTGGGATTTTGGAGATTGAAAAAATACTCTAGCAGGGGTGTGCTCACAAAGCGCGCCATGATGCAAAAAAATAACCTCATCTGCTAGCCTTTTTGCTTGCGCAATATCATGGGTTATCAGGATAATTTTTTGTCCGTCTTTGCAGGCTTGGCGCAATACTTCCTCTATATTGGAAACAGAGGCAGGGTCAAGATTAGCGCAAGCTTCATCAAGAAATAACATTTGCGGCCGCATCATCAACGCTCGTGCAAGGGCAAGCCGTTGCCGCTCACCACCAGATAGCTGGTTGGCTGGCTGGCTAGCAAGTTTTGATAACCCAACATTTCTCAAGGCTAATTCAATAGATGCAACGTTATCTGTTCTGTGCAGGTTCCGCACAAATTCCAGATTTTGCCTTACAGACCGCTTTAGCAACACAGGTTTTTGAAAAATAAGAGCTTGGCTTTTGCGGTGGGTTTGATTTATTTCATCGCCGGCAAAAAGAATGCGGCCACTATCTGGTTGACTTAGGCCATGCAGACAGCGCATAAACAGGCTCTTGCCCGCACCATTTGGTCCCATAATAACCAAAATGCCGCTGCTAGTGATATTCAGGCTGATATTATTTAGCAATGTTTTCTGGCCAGCCGTAAGCGTAAGTTTATCAATTGTGATCGGCAGAAGTGTGCACATCATCTTATCCCCCATATCGTTGGACAGAGAGGAGTGATTTTGCCTGTTGCGCAGCAAAATTTACAAACAGCGCTAAAATGAGCAATATCAGCCCCAAGGCTAAGGCAAGTGCCAACTCCCCTTTTGATGTTTCAAGGGCAATAGCGGTGGTCATTACACGGGTCAAATGGTCAATGTTGCCGCCTACGATCATCACCGCCCCAACTTCAGAAATAGCGCGGCCAAAGCCAGCTAGAATTACCGTTAGCAGAGAATATCGTGCCTCTATCAGATAGGTAAGAAGCGCATTTGGTGGGGGCACTACCAAGCTAATAAATAAATCACGATATTCTTCGTGCAAATCTTCCAAAATTTGGCTGGAGAGGACAGCAATGATAGGGGTTATCAATATTACCTGTGCGATTATCATCGCTGTAGGTGTGTATAGAAGCTCCAGAGCCCCAAAAAGTCCTGAACGTGATAGATGCAAATAAACAATGAGCCCAACAACTACCGGGGGCATGCCCATAAGCGCCGTTAAAATTCCTTTAACCGTGTTTTTAAAAGCAAAATCAAATGTCCCTAGCAGTGCCCCAATTGGCAAGCCCAGAATGCAAGCGATTAACAGCGCGCTTAAACTGACTTTCATTGACAGGCCAATGATTTCCAAGAGGTCTGCATTAGCGTTTATAATAAGAGAAAACGCCGTTGCGGTAGCTTCAGCAAAAATGGACATTAATTTGTTTACAAATCTAGAGATAAAGTTGGTGTGATCCTATCATCTAAACTATAAAAGACAACTTTCTGCAAGACATTAGAATTTATATTTTTTCAATTATTTTTTGAATATTTCAACTGGAAAAGTTTAAAAACAGTATTTTATATTATTATTTTACATAATTTAAAATACTGTTTTTAATTAATAAAGCATAAATAAACTAAAAATTAGTTAATATTTGAAATCTTATTTGAATAAGTTGTAAAATTTAATCTGTACAAGCTAATTATCCTGTCAAATAATTAGCTTGTACATGTTAAAATTACCCTGCCTGCATCAAGCATTTTTTCAATGAACTTGCCATATTTCTAATAAGTGTAAAATACAGCTGCGGTCCATCATTGATTGATGCCCCCAAAGGGTCTAGCACGCCTGTTCCTGCATTTGTATTTTCCGTAACTGTGGTCACAAGCTTTGGTTTAAATTGTGGTTCAGAAAATACGCATGTTGCATCAAGTTCTTTGACCTTGTTTTGCAGTTCTCTTATGCGTTCTGCGCCTGGCAAAACCTCGGGTGAAACTATAATTGATCCAACTGCAGATACTCCAAAACGATTTTCAAAATATTGATATGCGTCATGAAACACAATATATCCACGACCTTTTACAGGTTTTAGTTCCGCATCAATTTCTTCAATTAGTTCATTGAGGTTGTATATTGTTGACTTGGCATTTGCTTCATAAGTTGGTTTATTTTTAGGATCCGCCGAGATAAGCGCTTTTTTAATTTCCTCAACAAGAACAATCGCGTTGATTGGGTCAAGCCATACATGTGGGTCTGCCCCATGGTCGTCATGTTCATCATGGTCTTTGTGGTCATCATGTTTGTCATGCCCATGTTCGTCATGTTCGTCATGGTCTTTGTGGTCATCATGTTTGTCATGCCCATGGTCGTCATGTTCGTCATGGTCTTTGTGGTCATCATGTTTGTCATGCCCATGGTCGTCATGTTCATCATGGTCTTTGTTGTCATCATGTTTGTCATGCCCATGGTCATCATGTCCGTGGTCTTCGAATGCACCGCCCTCTCTGAAGTTCAATTTGGCAAGCTCGTTACTCTCCATGAGAGGAACAACAATAGAGTTCGTAGCGATGTTATCTATGGAATTTTCAAGAAAAGCCTCGAGGTCCCGGCCCATCCAAAATACAATATCTGCTTGCTGTAATTCTTTTGCTTGTGAGGGCTTCAATGAATAGGTATGAGGTGAGCCAGCACCTTTAACCAGTAAAATGGGTTCACCTATTCCCTGAGCAACAGCAGAAACGAGAGAATGTATCGGTTTTATTGAGGCAACAACTTTTATATCTGCATGTGAAAGGGTTGTGCTAGTGATGAGGAAAGTTGTTGCAAGCAGAGTTCGCTTAAAAAACCGCATTTTAGTCTCCAAAAAAAGAAAGTGAAAAATCATTTTATGTTATAATATAACATTTTGTATTTTGCAAGTATATGTTATTACTCAGTCACAAATAGTTTTTCCATTGAATTGTAAAAATTTTTAAGGTTAAAAAGTTGTTAGTATCATTAGAAAATGTTGGTTTGCGAAGATCAGGAAAGTGGTTGATACGCGGAGTTTCGATGAGTGTTTCTTCGGGCGAAATTGTTACTATTATAGGGCCAAATGGTTCCGGTAAGTCGACTACTGCCAAAATCGCACTCGGCATTATGAAGCCTGATGAAGGGATTTCTTCCCAACAAAAAAATCTTCGCGTCAGCTATGTTCCACAAAAATTAGAAATTAATTGGACACTTCCTTTGACTGTAAAGCGCTTTCTTTCTTTAACGAATAAATTAGATAAAACGAATTTGGATACTATTCTTGGTGAAACAGAAATTTCACATTTGTTAGACTCGCAAATGTCTGAATTGTCTGGTGGAGAATTTCAGAGGACGCTTATAGCGAGAGCGATGATAAGGTCACCAGACCTACTTGTCTTAGATGAGCCGGTTCAAGGTGTAGACTTTAATGGTGAGATTGCACTTTACAGTATGATTGAAAAAATTCGCAATAAGCTAAATTGTGGAATCCTGCTGATTTCTCACGACCTCCATGTTGTAATGTCGAAAACAGACCGTGTAATTTGCCTGAATGGTCATATATGTTGTTCTGGTACGCCTGCAAATGTAGCATCTAGTAAGGAATTTATTGAGCTTTTTGGAGTTCATGCTGCTTCTAATCTTTCTTTATATGAGCATAAACATGACCATGAGCATCTGCCAGATGGGCAGATAAAGCATAGCGGTTAAGATTTTCAAAAAACCGAGGCTTTATTTAAAGCACATAAGTTAATGGATGAACAACGATGCTGGATGATTTTTTTGTAAGGGCTTTGATTGGTGGAATCGGTGTTGCCCTTGTAGCGGGGCCACTCGGATGCTTCATTGTTTGGAGGCGCCTTGCATATTTCGGTGATACATTATCTCATTCTGCATTACTGGGAGTTGCAATTGCACTGTTATTTGAACTCAACATCACATTAGCGGTATTTTTTATCTCGATAATCGTATCCTTTTTGTTGCTTTTTCTTCAGAGCAAAGCCGCTCTCACCTCTGATGCACTATTGGGGTTGCTTGCGCATTCCACACTTGCGATTGGGCTCGTGGTTTTAGCATTTATGACTTGGGTAAGGGTAGACCTAATGGGATTTTTGTTTGGTGACATTCTTGCTATAACTGTTGAAGATTTGGTTCTGATTTGGGTAGGAGGGTTTTTGGCCCTCGCTACTTTGGGTTTTATTTGGCGCTCATTATTTGCAGCGACTGTGAGCCATGATTTAGCTTTAGCTGAAGGAGTGAAGACTAAATTAATGAATATAATTTTTATGATAGTGATTGCTGCTGTTATTGCTGTATCTTTAAAGCTTGTTGGAGTGCTTTTAATTACAGCTTTATTAATTATCCCGGCGGCGTCTGCTAGACGTTTTTCAAATTCGCCAGAATTGATGGCTGCTATTTCAGGATTTATTGGTGTTCTAGCGGTGGTGCTTGGTTTGAATGGGTCGTTGACATGGGATACTCCAGCGGGTCCAAGTATAGTTGTAGCTGCTCTTGGCTGTTTTGTTTTTTCAATTCTACCTTTTAAAATTTTGCGTGTTTCAATTTTTAAACAAACAACCAAATGAGCTGTTGATGGAAAGGTCGTAGGGACTGATGAAAAACGTAAACGAAAATTTCAATAGTCTAACTAGAAATCAAACGCTTGTTTTAGATTGTCTTAAGCAGGCTCGGCGACCTTTGGGAGCGTATACATTATTGGAAAGTTTGCAAAAAAAAGGCATTAAAGCGCCTCTGCAGGTGTATCGAACTCTAAATCAACTTGCTGACAAAGGGATGATTCATAAAATTGAGAGCTTGAATGCATGGACTCTATGCTGTGATACAAAGCATGAGGAGACACCAATATTCGTGATTTGCAAAGATTGTGGAGATGTAAAGGAACATCTAGACAAACAATTTTCCAAAAATTTGCATAGAATTCCAACTGACCAGGGTTTTAAGCCAGACCATTCCGTCGTGGAAATTTATGGACAGTGCGGAAACTGTTCATAATTGTGTCAAAAGTGGATATAAATTTTTGAAATCAAATTAAACTTAGTAGTTGCTTCTGCAGTAACCAATTATTCTTAAGGTATTTCATATAGCCATTCATCCAATTACATCCGATTTGATATCCAGAACGCCCAGCCGTGCCGATAACTTGAAGGGCGTGGTGCTTATGCTGATGAGTATGTTTATTTTCTCGGCTGTAGATACACAAGCCAAGTTTTTGACAGCAACAATTGACCCGTTGCAAGTGGTTTGGTTCCGCCAAATGGGATTATTTTTTGGGGCGATTATCTTACTTATCTGGCGTGGCCACCAGATCTTGCGCACCGCTAAACTAGGTTTGCAAATTGGCAGAGGCACTTGTGCTGCGCTATCAGCATCCCTTTTCATTATTGGAGTGTCTTATGTACCCCTTGCTGATGCGGTAGCGGTAACCTTTATTGCGCCCTTGCTGGTTACAATTATGGGTGCGCTCTTGCTTCGTGAATATGTTGGTATTCATCGCTGGACGGCAGTGATTGTGGGCTTTGTTGGCACATTGGTAATCATTCGGCCGGGCTTTGACAGCTTTCACCCCGCGCTAATCTTGCCGCTGATTGCTGCCTGCTTATTTGCAGGACGGCAGGTTATATCGCGGTTTTTATCTGGCAATGATAAAACCGAAACGACTGTTGCTTATACAGCGATTGCCTCAACCCTTATTTTGAGTTTGCCGATCCCCTTTGTTTGGATAACGCCGCAAACAAGTACTGAAATCCTATTAATCATTTCTATGGCAAGCATGGCAGCAATTGCAGAATTGTTGGTCATCAAGGCGCTGGAAATAGCGCTAGCTGTGGTGGTATCACCGATGCAATATACCATCATTATCTGGTCTAGTTTTTATGGCTTTATGGTGTTTGACCAGCTGCCAGATAGATATACTGTTGGCGGTACCGCGATAATCCTTTTATCTGGCTTATATACCCTGCATAGAGAGCGGCTAAGAAAGCCTGTTACACGTTAATAAGCGCTGAAGGGTGTCTGCAGTTCAGGTGAAAAATTTTACATTATGGTATCTCATCTACTTGTCATCTATGCATTTTTAACCGTAAATTAAAATTCGGCAGTTTTTGCTGCTGCCGCCCCTTTTGTATCTAGTAGGAATGGATAATTTTATGTCAGCTATTACCCCTGATCTTCTGAGTAGCATTCGCAGCCAATTTTCCCAAATTGATAGCTGCCCAGTGCAAGGCCAGCGCGTATTTTTTGAAAATGCAGGCGGGGCGCTTACCCTCAACAGTGTAGTAGATTGCTCAAAAACCTATGCTGCCATTCCTGATAACCAGGGGCGGGATAATCCTGGCTCACATGAATTGGTCAGGGTAATTAATAAAGCTAAAGCGGATTTACGAGTATTCATGAATGCGCCAGAAGGCCAGTTCTTCGTTGGGGAAAGCGGAACAGAACTCATTTTTCGGCTGGTGATGAATGCCTGTTTAGGTGCCGCACAAGGTGGTATTGCACTTGGCTCTACGGTTGAGCATCCTGCCACCAGAAGTGCTTGTGAAAGATGGGCAGGTATTTCTGGCAAGACCCATAAAATGATTGCCCATGATGACGCACGTGGCCTGGTTACTGCTGAGGACTATGCCGCTGCGGTAACACCAGATACTCGCGTTGCTACAATTTTGCATACATCACCTGTTACCGGGATGGGTATGGACGTTTCAGCTATCTCTAAAGCTATTCGTGCGGTTGCCCCTGAATGTTTTATCATTGTTGATGGTATACAGCACGCTGCTCACGGGCTGATTGATATTGAGGCTTATAATGTAGATGGCTATGTTATATCACCTTACAAGATGTTTTCCCGGCATGGCTTTGGGCTTGCGTGGATCTCAAAGCGCATGACTGAATTGCCGCATGATAGTCTAGTAGGTGGACCAGAGGGAAACTGGGAGCTTGGCACAAGAGATACTGGCTCTTATGCTACTATGATTGAGGTTATAAACTACCTTAATTGGCTTGGTGGGCAGGTTGATTCTAAGGCTGAGGGGCGAGATAAATTCGTTGCCGCCGGCAAGGCTATCCACGCATATGAAAAAAACCTGACAGATGCGATGCTACATGGCACTGGAAATCTAGACGGGTTAGCTGAAATGGAAAAGGTGCATATTATTGGCGGTATTGACAATCCGGCGCGAGAAGGCCTGGTCTCGCTGCATGTTGAAGGTGTTTCCTCTGTGGATGTAGTGGCCAAGTTAAATGAGCAGGGTATTCGAACACATCTTCGTAAAGCAGACCATTACTCGGGGAATATTTTAGATCCGTTGGGCCTAGATGGCTGTGTGCGTGTATCTTTATGCCATTATAATTCAACGCATGAAGTTGCACAGTTTCTGGCCGCGATGAAAGATATTGCCTCTTAAGCTATCTAAACCTAGCTAGTCTTGATCAGGGGCCAGTTAGTTGTTTCTGCTTAGAAATAATGGCTAGCCCCCCAAAAACGAGTGAACAAGCTATAATATGATAGATATGCAAACTCTCATTTAAAATGAGAATACCAAGAGCTGCGCTGTAAATAGGGACAAGATTGCTGAACACACCGGCTCTGGCTGGTCCAATTAAATCTACGCCCCGCATATAAAAAATCTGACTTAAGAAAGATGGGGCAAGCGCGACATATAAAATCACTAACCAGCTTTGCACGTCATCTGGCCATAACAGCCCAGATGTCAGGCTTTCTGCTAGTAATAGAGGCAGTGACAAGAGCCAAGCCGCACAGGCTAGAAAGAACATCATGGTAAAATTACTCATTTGTGGGCGTGCACGAAGCCCTATGGTGTAGCCACTGTAAAACAAGCAAGCCAACAGCATCATCCAATCCCCCTGATTAATAGCAAGCTGGGCCAATATTTGTATATCTCCCTTCGCAATAATCGTCACAACACCTATCATCGTAAGTGCTGTTCCAGCCAGTTGAAGCCGGGTTAAATGGGTACGGTAAATTATGGCCGCGCCTAAAATAATATAAGCTGGCATGGTGCATTGAATAATGCCGAGATTGATAGCTGTGGTATATTGGGCGGCGGTATAAAATAGCGCGTTGAAAAAGGTGAAGCCAAAACCGGCCATCAAAAACACCCATTTCAGCCGCCCTTTTAATAAGGGTAGCGCTTTTTTCCAGTTATTACGCTGGGTAAAGGCCAGCAAGCTAGCTACAATAGTCCAGCGCAAAAATACAACAACCATAGGCGATATCTCGCCCACCGCTAGCCGGCCAGCGACGGTATTACCCGCCCATCCAAGTGCGGACAAAGATAATAAAAGTGGCGCATTTGAGTAGATATAGCGCCTGAAAAATTCTGTCATAGAGAGGGAAAACCTATTTATCGCTGTCCCGTGATAAACGCTGAAAGGGTATCTGCCAGAATATGCGGCTGCTCCACGCAAGGAATATGTCCTGCTCCTTTGATCAGCTTGAAGTCAGCACCAGGTATGGTGTTTGCCATATCTAAAACCAGTTCTGGAGGTGTGGAGCCATCTTCTTCGCCTACTACGCATATAACGGGCACATCAATTTCTTTGGCATCTTCACGGTAATCGGCATCGCGGATAGCGGCGGCCGTGCCTAAATACCCCTCAACAGGAAGGCGCAAAAACATATTCGAATAGCCATCTAGTTCCGCGCTGTGGTGGGTATGAAAATTTTGGGTAAACCAGCGTTCCATATTGGCTTTTACAAGCCCGGCCATGCCTTGCTGGCGAACAACTTCTATACGTTCTTCCCACATCTCGGCACTTCCGATTTTGGGAGCTGTATCGCATAAGACAAGAGAGGAGACCAAATCAGGGCGCAATTTATATAAGCGCATAGCAATTAGGCCGCCAACTGACAGCCCGCAAATCACTGCATCTGAGATGGCAAGCTTATCCATCAGCGCGGCTATGTCATTTACATGATCATCTATATGATAAGGCGCCGTGCCAATGTTAGACAAACCGTGTCCACGTTTGTCATAGCTAAGCATTGGATAGGTGCCAGCAAGCTGGATAATTACATCTCGCCAGATACGAAAATCAGTTGCAAGAGAATTGATAAACACCACTGTAGGCGCGTCTTCTGGTCCGCTAATTTGCTGATAGTGAAGAGTGATGTTGTTTAGCGATGCAAACTGCATGAAGTGGCCTTTCTTAAATTAGATCCTAGCTAGATTTTTAAATTATTTTTTAAATTATTTTTTAAATTATTTTTGAGGAGCTGGCGCGTTTCTTATATCTTTCGGTCGGAAGCAGCGTTGGATTTTGGGCTATGGTCTCACAGAAATTATGTAAAAACCAGCCTTGATTAGTAGCGCATTCTTACCCCTTGCTTTGCGGGTGAAGCCAATTACTTAACCAGCCAATGACGAGCGGGGTTAAATAGAGCGGTATTTGATACACAGCTGTAAAAAGCGCAAAGATAGGGTCTGCCGGAAGGGCGGCAAAATATAAGCCCACATTCCGGTTTCCAGTTACAATCGCTAGAACCTGTAGGGTTGGCGTTTGCTGATTAAATATGCGGCTAAAACAAAGCAGGATAATTTGCGCGCCCATATTCATCGCGATAGCCAGTAAGCAAAGATGAGTAGCTAATATTGGCGTTGCAACAATTTTGTCTGCCATACCATTAAAAACAGGCAACAGAAATATTAACATTGCGAGTGCTGATAGCCCGTCAAATGCGTACCGCTTATCTTCAATTTTTTTGCGTCCTAAACAGGCTTGCCCAATAAGCGCAATAGCAGTACCCCCGCATATCATCCCAGCTAGCTTGATAAATAGAGCTAATTGGTCAATCGCAGTAATATCGGATAAAATCCATGCCGCCAAAAAAGGCCCGGTAAAGGGCGCTGCAAGGCTGGTTAGGACAACAACTTCCATCGCCAATGCAGCCCGAAACCCTAACAGGGTACAAATCCAGACTGTTGAGGCAATAGGTGGCGCAACCGCAAACCAGATTAAGCTTGGAAAATACTGTGCTGTAAGCCCGCCCATATTTCCAAGTCCAGCATAAAACATAGGCACCAGACATAATATAAAACCAGCAATGCTAACGCTTAGTGCCAGTCGCCGCGGGGCAAGCGCGGCAAGGCCAACCGACTTTAGATCTAGCCGGATCATGGAGGCAGCATATATCAAGGTGATGTTCAGCGGCAGGATGATATCCCAGCGCAAAGGAATATCTGGCAAGATAAGCGCAATCACAATCCCCGCAGGCAACGCAAGGCGCGCATGCCGGCCAAGGCTACTTAAAGCTGTCAGGAGCAATGACTATCCCTCTTCTTGGTGGGGCTTGGGAAAGGTCCTTGGCACAAGGCTAGCCTGAAACCACACAATAAAATTATAAATCGAAAAAACAGGCAGACTGGTTGCCGCTCTGATATCTGCGGCATAGGGGACCATATTCGTGCATTCCAGAATAATGGCGCCAATAGATGGGTCAGCTGCCAGCGCCTTTGCTGCGTTTATATTATCGGCTCTGGCGGCGTTTATATCCATCTCTGGCTCGCTATCCAGAATAGCGCGCGTAAATTCTGCGCCGCCTTCGGTGGAGGCAATAGGGGTGTTGTCTGGCACATTTGCAGCCAATAAATGGGCGGCGGTCAGCGAAGTTGCGCTGATGGTCAGGATGCCGGCGCGTTTATTTGCAGGCAACAGGCTGTTGACCATAGATACCTGCATCAAGCTAGAGCTAGCAACAGGCACTTTTAACGCTTCTGACAGCTCATTTTGATATAAGGCTAGAAAACCACAATTGGTAGTGATGCCCTCCACCCCATCTGCGATAAGCTCGCGCCCGGCATCAATGAAATTATCCAGCATATTTTTTTCTTGCCCCCGCACCACTCGATCTGGTGAGGCCTTACGTACAATTTTATAATGCACAGGAAACGGCCAAGTGCCCGCATTGCCCATATCGCCTAGAATGCGCGGAAACTGGGCATCCAGCATTAAAATGCCAACGGAAGCTCCATATAGGGGTTTGCCGCCTTTAACACGCATATGCCTGTCTCCTATGTTCATCTTTACAGGATAACTATAAGACTAATTTTTTCAGATAGCTATGCAGTTTATACATGGTTGCTAGTGGGCATTGACACATTGCGTAAAGCTTTACAGGATAGACAATAGACGTTGGTTCTGGGGGGGATAATGCAGCAAACAAATACGCTAACTGGTGCAGAAGCGGTAGTGCGCATGCTAGAAGCCTATGATGTGCGCCATATTTTTGGTCTCTGCGGCGATACAACCCTTCCTTTTTATGATGCGCTGGCGCGTCTTGATCACTCGATAACCCATCTTCTGACCCGTGATGAGCGCCATGCAGGTTATATGGCAGATGGCTATGCACGGGTAACAAACAAGCCCGGCATTTGCGAAGGTCCATCTGGTGGCGGGGCAACCTATATCTTGCCCCCGGTTGTCGAGGCGAATGAAAGCTCAATACCGATATTGGCGATCACCACGGATGTAGCGACCAGCTCGCGCGGTAAATATCCCCTGACTGAGCTGGATCAAAAAGCGTTATTTTCGAGCATTACAAAATTTAATGATAGTTTAGATAATCCTGTCAGCCTGCCTGCGCAAATGCGTGCAGCCTTTCGGGCGATGACAACCGGTCGGCCAGGTGCTGCCCATCTGGCACTTCCCTTTGATACGCAAAAAGCAGATGTGAACCCTGAAGATGTGTGGGCTGAGCCGCGCCATCAGAGCTTTCCAAGTGAACGGATGGCCCCTGACGATGCCGCAATAGTTGAGGCTGCCCAACGTCTGTTAAAGGCTAAAAACCCGGTGATGGTTTGCGGCGGTGGTCCGGTTATTGCCGGGGCTATGCAGGTGGTTCAAGAGCTAGCAGAAACGCTGAATATGATAATAGCCACAACTGTTTCCGGGCAAGGCGTGATTGCTGAAACTCATCCTAATGCGCTAGGCGTTGTAGGCACCAATGGGGGCCTTCCAGCAACAAGAGCGGTAATGGACAGAGCTGATCTGGTGCTGTTTGTGGGGTGTCGTGCTGGTTCTGTGACCACAGAACGCTGGTCAAGCCCAGATAAATCCACCACTATTTTGCATATCGATAGCGATCCGATGGTGCTGGGGGCAAACTATCGCACGGAAGTTGCCATTTGTGCTGATGCACGTCTTGCGCTTACCGCCCTACTGGCGGCGGTTCAGGCAGAGAGGGGCGATATTGATTTTGGCGGTGCGGAGATAGCAAGGGCTAGCTGGGCACAAAAACTGGCTGATTTTAGGGTGCTTGCCCAGTCTGATCAGATGCCCATAACCCCCGAGCGCGTGATCCAAACGCTGTCAAATTGTCTAGATGATGATGCGATTGTGGTGGCTGACCCCGGCACGCCTTGTCCTTATGTGTCTGGCCATTATCGCTGGCGCAAAGCAGGGCGCAATTTTATAACAAACCGCGCACATGGAGCCTTAGGTTATGCGCTAGCTGCGTCAATGGGCGCGCATATTGGCAGGTCATCTGTAAAGACAGTAAATCTCATGGGAGATGGCTCTTTTGGGTTTTGTTGTGGGGAGTTTGAAACCATGACGCGATATAAAATGCCGATCACTTCTATTGTTTTCTCAAACGCAAGCTATGGCTGGATTAAGGCCGGACAGAATTCTGGCTTTGATAAGCGCTTCTATAATGTTGATTTTGGCCGGACTGATCATGCCGCTGTGGCTGCGGCCTTTGGTGTGAAAAGCTGGCGCGTTGAAGACCCAGCCGAGTTGGAAAGCGCGCTAAAAGCGGCGCTTGCACATGACGGACCAAGCTTAGTGGATGTAATTGCCCAGCCCCTGCATTTGGCGGCGGCGCCAGTTTCTGAGTGGATAGCTTAAAAGGGGAGACCAGATTTGCCAGTTCCAGTTAATCCCATCCTCGATGATAAAATTGCCTCATTGGACGTCTGGCATTTAAAATTACCTGTTAATTCTGTGCGCGATCACGGTATTGGCGCTGTATCTGATAAGATTGACATCCTGGTCGTAAAATTAACAACTTCTTCAGGTGCAGTTGGTTATGGGGAAGCTTCACCTTGGTCTGTCTTTACCGGCACCGCAGAAGCCAGCTTTGCAGCCATCGACAGATATATGCGCCCACACATCATTGGGTGTCACCTGTCAAACTGGCGTTCTATACTTGCTGTGTGTAGGGATTGTGTTGCCCATTGCACCGAAGCAAAGGCAGCAGTTGAGACAGCGTTTTATGACCTGGTTGGGCATTGTTCTGGGTTATCTGTAGCGATGCTTTTAGGCGGTGTTGTTAAAACAAAAATTCCGCTTTCCTGCTCTCTGGCAAACCCAGATTTTGATGCGGATATCGAGTTATGCAAGCGGCTTAGCCAAGACAATGTTAACATTGTTAAGCTAAAAGCAGGTTTTTCAACCCACGCCTTTGATATGATGCGGCTTGAGGTGTTGGCTAAGGAATTTCCAGATTTTAAAGTGCGTGTTGATTTCAATCAGGGGCTGCATCCAGATGAGGCACTGATGCGTGTTCGCGATGTGGCAAGCATGCAGCCTGACTTTATAGAACAGCCTGTCAAAGCCCCGCTTTTTAGTCTGATGGCTGAAATAAGAAACGCTATAGATATACCGCTTCTGGCAGATGAATCGGTGTTTAATATGCATGATCTATTGCGAGCTATCGATCAGAAAATTTGTGATGGTATTTCGATAAAAATAATGAAAACAGGGAGCTTATCAGGCTCTTGCCAGCTTTCAGAAGTCGCTGCTGCGGCTGGGTTGGTATGTTATGGTGGTGATATGTTTGAAACTGGGTTAGCCCATATGGCAGGCGTGCATATGATAGCCGCTGCGCCGCATATCACTTTGGGTTGTGAGTTTTACCAAGCTAAATATTATCTGGAAACAGATATACTAGAGAATCCATTTCCAATTGAAGATGGTCATGTACTGGTTCCAGAGACGCCGGGTTTAGGTGTTGTGGTAGATGAAAATAAGGTGCATCATTATTCCATAAATCACAGTACTGGCTAGGGAAGATAGGGGATAGCAGGTTTTAAAAAAGAGCTACCTAGTAAGGAAAAAGGTGATTGATGAGCAAAAGAGACGCAAGTCGAACAGAAAATAAAATTATTGTTGTTGGCGCGGGTATTGTCGGGGTGTCCACTGCAATAGCGCTACAAAATATGGGCAAAAAAGTTGTTCTGATAGATAAGACTGGCCCTGCGGCTGGTGCTAGCTTTGGCAATGGCGGTGTTCTAGCTTCTTGTTCTGTAGTGCCGGTTACCGGCCCTGGCCTTATTAAAAAAGCGCCCTTGATGTTACTGAATAAAAATCAGCCCTTATTTCTGAAATGGGGGTATTTGCCCAAATTAATGCCGTGGTTGGCGCGCTATCTAAGTCATGCTAACGCGGCCGATACCAAGCGTATTTCAAACGCTTTGATGCCAATAATTGGGGATTCCTTGAATGATCACCTAGCTCTAGCAAAAGGAACTGGTGCAGAGAAATGGATTACGCCTTGCGATTATCTTTATTTGTATAATAACAGGGCTGCGTTTGAAGCAGATGCTTTTGGCTGGTCTATTCGGCGCGCCCATGGTTTTGAGTGGGATGAACTAGAAGGCCAGAAATTCCGTGATTATGATGATGGTTTTTCTGAGGATATCAATTTTGCTATCTGTATGGGCCAGCATGGGCGCATTACTAGCCCTGGGGATTATGTTTCCGACTTAGCTAAATATTTCCAGAAAAATGGTGGCGAGCTGCGCATTTGCGAAGTAGAAGCCATTTTAAGTGAGGGTGGGGCTGTTCGCGGTATTCGTGCCGGCGGTGAGGTATTTGAGAGCGATAAGCTTGTTATCACTGCGGGAATCTGGTCAAAGGCGCTAACCGATCAGCTTGGTTTATCTATTCCGATGGAAACAGAGCGTGGCTATCATATGGAGTTATGGGAGCCGAATGTCATGCCGCGTGCGCCGGTTATGGTAGCATCTGGAAAGTTTGTTGCCACGCCTATGGAAGGCCGCATTAGGCTGGCTGGTGTTGTAGAATTTGGTGGCCTGAAAAAGGCGCCTTCAGAGGCTCCTTTTGCTTTGCTTGAGCAAAATATCAGAGCTGCTATGCCACATCTGCGCTGGGGAGAAACAACACGATGGATGGGGCATCGCCCTGCGCCATCTGACTCAATCCCTATTATTGGCGAAATGGAAAATAAAAAAGGTATTTATCTAGGGTTTGGGCATCATCACGTTGGCTTAACGGGTGGGCCGAAAACTGGGCGCTTGCTTGCCTCTTTAGTGGCAGGTTTAACGCCCAATCAAAATATGTCTGCATATAAGCCTGAGCGGTTTGCAGTCAGATAAACAATAGGAAGGAACGAGCAAATGAAGAAAAACGCAACTAAATGGCTGATGGCAGCAGCGCTAGCCGCTACTGTTTCAAGCCCGGCAATGGCTGAAAAGTGGGACCTACCGATGGCCTATTCTGGGTCAAACTTCCACTCTGTGACCGGTGCTGAATTTGCAAAATGTGTTACAACAGGCACTGGCGGTGACATTGAAATTACCACCCATCCATCTGGATCGCTTTTCAAAGGTGCAGATATTAAACGCGCCGTTCAGACAGGTCAGGTACCTATCGGTGAGAGACTGCTTTCAGGTCACCAGAATGAGGCCGCAATTTTTGGCTTTGATTCAGTTCCATTTCTAGCGACTTCTTTTGATCAGTCAGATAAATTGTGGAACGCTGCAAAGCCGATATTGGAAGAGACACTGGCAAAGCAAAATCTGACCCTATTATATGCTGTGCCATGGCCACCACAGGGGCTGTATTTCAAGAAGGAAATAAATTCAGTTGCAGATATGAAGGGCATTAAATTCCGTTCATATAACAACACCACAACACGCTTTGCTGAATTAACTGGCATGCTGCCTGTTGTTATTGAAGCTGCTGAAATTTCACAAGCTTTCGCCACTGGTGTTGCAGAATCTATGATTTCATCTGGGGCGACTGGTTATGACCGCAAGGTGTGGGAATCGCTAACCCATTTCTATGAAGTAGATGCATGGATGCCAAGAAACTACATGATCATCAATAGTGATGTTTGGAAAGGCACAAGCCAGGCCAATAAAAATGTGATCAAAGGATGTGCTGAGATTGCTGAATATGCCGGTACTTGGCGTGCGAAAGAATATACAGGCTTTACGCTGGCAGGTCTGCGCGCAGGCGGCATGACGGTTGAGCCAGCTGGTGCAAATCTAAAAACTGAGTTTGAAGCGATTGGCGAAGTAATGATGGCTGATTGGCTAAAAGCTGCAGGCAAGGATGGTCAAGCTCTTGTAGATGCCTTTCGCAAAATGAACTAACCCAAAATTTGGGCTAAGTAATCAAAAATTACAGAGGAGGGCATAGCGTGTTTTCCTCTGTTTCTAAGTTTTTTGGCCGCATTATTTTTTATAAATAATCTTTAAAAATTTAAATTTTCATGGGGGGAGTTGATGATGATTTTTATGGAGAGAATTAGGCGTATCCTAGATGGGCTTTATTTAGCCTCTGGCATTGCGGCAGCATTTTGTCTCATCGCCATTTTGTTTCTAATTGTTATGCAGATGCTTGCGCGCTGGACTGGCGAGATGTTCCCAGGCGCACCCAATTACGCTGGCTATGCAATGGCGGCGGCAAGCTTTTTAGCGTTCGCAAATGCTTTAAACCATGGCGCACATATTCGTGTTTCTATTGTGTTAAACGCAGTCTCCCCTTTCTGGAACCGCATCATCAATACAGCATGCTTTATGGTTGGCGTGGCAGTCGCTTGGTATTTTGTTTATTACGCAACGCGCTTCACCTACTGGTCGTGGAAATTTCACGAGGTGTCGCAAGGGCAGGACGCCACAGCTTTATGGATACCACAATCCGCGATGGTGGTTGGCGCCATTATTCTAGCGATTGCCCTTACCGATAATTTACTGCATTTGCTGTTGCGCGGGGAAGACCGGGTTGTCAGATCTGATTTAGGCTCAGCAAGTGAGTAAGGGGTAAGTATAACATGGAAAATCTATCTATTATCATTCTCTTTTTATTCATTTTATTCACACTTCTTGGCGCGGGCGTTTGGGTAGGTCTGGCGCTAATGGGGGTCGCATGGGTAGGGATGGAATTATTCACCTCGCGCCCGGTTGGCGATGTGATGATCACCACCATTTGGGCATCATCATCATCATGGACACTTACCGCGCTTCCGCTATTTATCTGGATGGGTGAGATTTTATATCGAACGCGATTATCTGAGGATATGTTTAGAGGCTTATCGCCATGGATGGGCGGACTGCCCGGCGGTCTTGTGCATACCAATATTGTTGGCTGTACGGTTTTTGCGGCTGTGTCTGGCTCTTCTGCTGCAACGCTAACAACAGTGGGCAAGATGTCTATCCCAGAGCTGCGAAAGCGTAAATATCCAGAACCAATTATCATTGGCACTTTGGCAGGTGCGGCAACATTGGGGCTTATGATCCCACCGTCTCTGACCTTGATTGTCTATGGTGTTACTATCAATGAATCCATTACAAAATTATTCTTTGCAGGCATACTACCGGGTCTTGTTCTGGCGCTTATGTTTATGACCTATGTTGCGATCTATTCCAAAATATCCAAAAAATGGAATCCCGACAGTGACCCGGTGATGAATTTTTCTGAAAAGCTGAAAAATTCGCGTTTCCTGATACCTGTTTTATGTCTAATTGCAGTCGTTATTGGCTCTATGTATTTTGGATATGCCACTGCAACTGAAGCAGCTGCTTTTGGCGTTATTGGTGCGCTGACCCTTGCCGCTGCACAAGGCACTTTAACCCCGCAAACCTTTTCAGCTAGCTTGATGGGTGCCACTAGAACTTCTGCAATGATTGCATTGATTTTGGCGGGGGCAGCTTTTCTATCTTTGTCGATGGGCTTCACTGGTTTGCCGCGTGGCCTTGCAAATCTGATAGCTGATCTTAATCTTAGCAAATTTGAATTGCTGATGGTTTTATTGGTGTTCTACATTATTCTTGGCATGTTTTTGGATGGTATCTCTTCGGTTGTTCTGACCATGGCTGTTGTAGAGCCGATGATCCGGCAGGCAGGCATTGATTTAATCTGGTTTGGTATTTTCATTGTTGTGGTTGTTGAGATGGCACAAATTACACCGCCTATTGGGTTCAACCTATTTGTTTTACAAGGCATGACAGGACATGAGATGAGCTTTATTGCTCGGGCTGGATTTGCGATGTTTTTGATTATGGTCTTGATGGTGTTTGTGTTGATAGCCTTTCCTGAGCTGGCGACTTGGCTTCCGGAGAATATCCGTAATCAGCCAGGTTAATTCTACAAAATTCTAATTTTACACAGCATTTATCTCCCTCATTTGCGGGAAGGGGAAAATTATGAGCTATGAAAATAGCGCTATCATCGCCATTGACTGGGGGACAAGCTCGCTTCGGGCATGGCTTCTTGATAGCACAGGAAACGTAAATAATTTTTATGCCGGCGCGCATGGGATATCCCATGTTGCAGATAAAGATTTTGCTTCTGTGCTAGAATTAGTTGTGGTTAAGCTTGGTGCTGAGGCGAGGAATGCGCCGATTATCATGTGTGGGATGATAGGCTCTGCACAGGGATGGCGTGATGCAGGCTATTTGCAAAAATCTGCTGGCATTGCTGAACTCGCCGCCGCTGTCATTCATCTAGAACAAAACCCATCTGTCTGGATTGTGCCAGGTGTTCAATCTGTATCAGCAGATGGGCTAGCCGATGTTATGCGCGGTGAGGAAACCGCCTTGGCCGGAATTATGGCTAGCCAGAAAATAACAGAAGGGCTGTTTTGCCTGCCTGGCACACATTCAAAATGGGTATCTATCAAAGATAGCCAAATAACCAGCCTATCTACTTTTATGACCGGGGAAGTGTTTCAGCTAATGCGCCAGCATTCCATCCTCAGCCCTCTTTTCCCAGAGGCAGAACAAGGGGTATCAGAGGATAGCAACGGATTTATCCGAGGCCTGCAACTCGCTACAGGGGAGCTTGGCCTTTTGCATCAGCTATTTGCTGTGCGTGCTGGCATCTTAACTGGGCAGTTTGCAAAAAGCTCTGCGTTATCTATTCTGTCAGGTCTTGCGATTGGTAGCGAAATTCAACATATCGCAAAATTAGCGAGCACTCAGCCTGCGCCAACTTTTCTTAATGCCGCAGGGGTGATGGCGCATCTCTATCAAATGGCCTTTGCACATTTCAATATTGAATACCAGCTCATAGATGGTGAGGAAGCTAGCCGCGCGGGGTTGTATGAAATTGCTCGCCATATCCTTTAGGCGGCGCAGCAGGCGGTCTGTATTCTGCTAGATTTTCTTGTGCATGGTACGGAAAAGTCTGTAAAAATCTTTGCTTTAACAAACTTATCAGTTCACTCTAAATCTGCCCTTTTATCTGCTAGTCAAATGCTAAAAATTTAGGAAACATAGATGACGCAAATATCACAACCAGATCAGCAGTTTATCAAAGTCAGCATCTGGCGCGGGGCAGGTGATAAAGGGGGCTATGAGACTTTTGATGTACCCGATCAGGAAAGCCAGACCATCTTGGATCTGGTTAGCTATATACAGCAATATATTGACCCCTCACTAACCTATCGTTTTGCATGCCGTGTGGGCATGTGTGGTTCTTGTGCGATGATGGTGAACGGTGTACCGCGCTGGACCTGCAGAACCCATGTAAAGAAGATTACGGACAAGGCAGGTAGTCTAACCATCGCGCCGTTGCGGAATTTGCCTGTTATTAAAGACCTAGTTGTTGATATGGATGTCTTTTTTGATAAATGGGTGCGTGCAGAAGCTGTGCATCATCCTACCCGTTCTATTGAACAGGGGGTACAGCCAGTAAGCGAGGACACGGCGGAAAGACAGGCTGCAAATGCGGCGATTGAATGTATCAATTGCGCGGTTTGCTATGCTGCTTGTGATGTGGTTGCTAGCAATCCTGAGTATCTGGGGCCTGCGGCACTAAATCGGGCATGGTCACTGGTAAATGATGTGCGCGATGGTGGGCGCGAGGCAATATTGGAGGCGGTAAGTGGTACAGGGGGCTGTCATAATTGCCACTCGCAGCAATCATGCCAGAAATATTGCCCTAATGAGCTCAATCCAACCGCCTCTATAGCTGGTCTGAAACGCGAAACTAGCAAATTTGCCCTTAGAAATTTATTGAACCCAGCTAATAAGCATAACCAAGGAGAGCCAGCATGATAAATGCCCGTCTTTATATTATGCAGCGGCTGACTGCACTGATAATGGCTCCTTTAGTGATTGGCCATATTGGGGTGATGATATATGCGGTTCAAAATGGGTTAAGTGCGGAAGAGATTTTAGGGCGTACGCAAGGCAGCTATTTTTGGGCGATATTTTATGGCACCTTTGCACTTGCGGTAGCTATCCATGCGGCAATTGGCCTGCGTGCGATTTTACATGAATGGGTGCGCCTTGATGGGATGGTTTTAAACTTAGTTTGCTGGGCTATTGCTGCGGGGTTGGCAGGTCTTGGATTGCAGGCAGTCTATAGTGTGACAGGATAGAGCAGCAATGAAAGTTTCAGGACATCAAAGACACGGCCTCTGGTTTGCTTATATCTCGCATCGCCTGTCTGGGCTGTTGCTAGCTTTGTTTCTGCCCTTGCATTTCTGGGTGTTGTCATTGGCTTTAAATGACCGCGCGGCATTGGACGGGTTTCTGTCATGGACAGATTTATGGTATGTTAAGGTAGCAGAATATGGGCTGGTGTTTCTGCTATCGTTACATTTCTTTGGCGGGTTGAGGCTGATGGCACTAGAATGGTTGCCATGGTCAGCGCGCCAAAAAACCTATGCCGCTACTGCACTTGCTGCTGGTTTTGCGGTTTCAACAAGTTTTTTCCTGAGTGCAACTTTTTATGGCTGAGATAAAAATGACCGAAATTGAACGGCATGATACCGATATTCTAATCCTTGGCTCTGGTGGTGCTGGGCTGTTTGCTGCCTTGCATGCACAAAAAGCAGCACCTGATCTTAAAATAACATTGGCGGTCAAGGGGCTGATAGGAAAATGCGGGTGCACACGGATGGTGCAGGGCGGCTATAATGTTGCGCTTGGCGGCGGGGATACGGTTGAGCGGCATTTCATGGATACCGTTATTGGCGGCAAATGGCTGCCTGATCAGGATATGGCATGGCGGCTTTGCTCGCTTGCGGTGGAGCGCATCACTGAGCTTGAAAATGAGGTAGGATGCTTTTTTGATCGTAATGCAGATGGCAGCCTGCATCAAAAGGCCTTTGCGGGTCAAACCGCTGACAGAACTGTGCATAAGGGTGATTTGACGGGTATTGAGATTATTAGTCGCCTGATGGAACAGGTGCTTCGCCGTCCAGTTGAAAAATTGCAAGAACATCGCGCTATCGCTTTTATTCCAGCTTCTGGCGGTGACGGGCTAGCAGGGGTGTTGTTTATCGATATGCGTACGGGCAAATTCAGGTTTGTGCGCGCTAAAACGGTGCTAATGTCGACTGGTGGTGGCCCAACGATGTATCGCTATCACACGCCTTCTGGTGATAAGACGATGGATGGGCTGGCGATGGCGTTGCGGCGGGGCCTGCCTTTGCGGGATATGGAAATGGTGCAGTTCCATCCTACTGGCTTGTTGGCAGGCGATCATACCCGAATGACCGGCACGGTATTGGAAGAAGGCTTGCGTGGAGCAGGTGGGCATTTGCTGAACAGTTATGATGATAGGTTCATGTTTGGCTATGATGCCCGCGGTGAGCGTGCTACCCGCGATGTGGTTAGCCGCGGCATTTATGCTGAAATGCGCAAATCTAATGCAAGCCCAAATGGCGGGGTCTACATCTCTATGAGCCATTTAGGTGAAGATAAGGTGCGTGCGCTGTTCCCTGGAATGGTCAAACGCTGTGCAGATAGCGGCTTTGATCTGGCAGCTGGTAAAGTGGAGGTAGTACCAACCGCCCATTATTTCATGGGCGGTGTGGTTGTTGATATCGATACCAAAACCCAGATGCCGGGACTTTATGTGGCAGGGGAAGATGCTGGCGGTGCGCATGGATCTAACCGTCTAGGCGGCAATGGTGTTGCAAATTCCACTGTCTATGGCGGGGTGGCTGGCGATGTGATGGGGCGCGATGCATTGAAAATGGGGGCTTTGCGCGAACCAGATGAAGGCATATTGCAAGATGAAATTGCGCGCGCCTGCCGACCTTTTGCTAAGACAGGTGGTGATTTAAACAGCTTGCGCCGGGACTTGCGCCAGACCATGTGGGATGATGTGGGCGTGATGCGCGATGCGGCTGGCCTAAAAACTGGCTTGCAAAAATTAGAACAGATTAAGCGTGATTTATATGAAATTGGCGTTGAAGATGGCGTTCGTGCCTTTAACCTGACGTGGCATGATTGGCTTAATCTAGATAATCTTATTGAGATATCACAAGTGATAGGCGAAGCTGCCTTAGCGCGTGAAAACTCGCGTGGTGCGCATTTCCGTGAAGATTTCCCAACTGAAGGGGATTTGGACAACTCCTATTTCACGCTGGCCAAGCAAATTGGTGATAAGCTTGAGGTTACCCGTGAGGATGTTGTGTTCTCTATCGTGCGTCCTGGTGAAACTATCTTGCCAGAAGATGCTCCTGAAACACTGGTGTCCTAATGGTTTTGAGGTATGTTAGCCTAACAGGCAGGCCGCATGGGCCTAAGGAAGCTTTAAGATGATATCCACTAACCTTATTCAACAGACAGCTGAAACCTTGATGGAAAAGGCGGCCATTGAAATTCCGCAAGACTATCTAGAGGGGCTAAAGGGTGCAGCCTCTAAAGAGGATGGCGATCTATCTGCTTTTGTATTACAGGCGATGCTGGAGAATTATGAAGCGGCTAAAGAAGACAGACGGGCAATGTGTGGGGATACTGGCACGCCGCGTTGGTATGTAAAAATGGGTAATGAGGCAGCGATAGAGGGCGGGCCAGTAGCGATGGAAACGGCCCTTAGGCGTGCAACCGCGAATGCAACGCAAAATGTCCCGCTACGCCCAAACCGTGTGCACCCGCTTTGGCGCACCGATCATAATAATAATGTTGGTATTGGCGCTCCGGAGATTGAATATGCGTTTGAGCCAGATGGGGACTGGATAGACCTGACAACTGTACATAAGGGCGGCTTGTTTGGCACAGACTACAGAATGTTGTTCCCATCTGACGGTATTGCGGGGATAAAGCGGTTTTACCTAGATAGTCTTGTTGCTTTTGGCAAGCGCGGCCTTGCCTGTCAGCCGGCAATCATCGGTATTGGTTTAGGCGGGACAAAAGATGCATGTATGGTTCTAGGCAAGCGAGCCGCCTGTTTGCGGGTAGTAGGGGACAAAAACCCAGATCCTAAAATAGCCGCGTTAGAAGCTGAATTTACTGAGCTTGGCAATAATATCGGCATGGGGGCAATGGGCTTTGTTGGCAGCTCTATGGTGATCGATTGTAATATCGAAGTAGGCTATTGCCACACTGGCGGAATGCAGATGTCGGTGCATGCATTTTGTCTGTCATCTAGGCGAGCGGTAGCTCGTATTTATAGTGATGGCCATGTTGAATATCGCACAGACCCTAACTGGTTCACCCCTTATCAGCGCCGGGAAACCGTAGAATGGGAGGACAGCGCATGGCTGGAAAAAGCCCACGCAAATTAAGGTTAAGCACAAACCCCACCCACGAAGCGCTGTCCGAATTGCGGCTTGGCGATGTGGTGTATTTGGATGGCACACTCTATACAGCACGTGAAGGCGTTTATATGCGCGCGTTAGAGGAAAAGGCCAATATACCTATGGAGCTACCTGCTAAGAGTGCGGCAAACTTTCACTGCTCTCCTGCGGCCAGCATTAATAGTGATGGTTCTTTTAACCTAGGTGCAGTCACCGCTACGGCTTCATTTCGATTTTCGAAATGGATTGGCGACTGGATGGCAGCTTCTGGCGCAAAGCTCATTATTGGCAAAGGCGGAATGAGCGCAGAAGACTATAAGCAGCATTTTGTGCCGAACGGCGCTGTCTATCTGACCACAGTTGGCTATGGCACTGGCGCATTATTAGGGCGCGGGGTGAAAAAGGTGGTAGATGTGCATTGGCATGAAGAGCTTGGCCTAGCTCAGGCTATGTGGGTAATTGAAGTTGAGAATATGGGCCCGTTCATTGTGGAAAGCGACTTGAAAGGCAATAGCCTGTTTGAGCGAGAAAATGAGAAGATCGCGCGTAATCTTGAAGCCTTGTATGAAGGTACCAAGCCTGCGACATTGAAACGCTATGGCGAGACAGATGATCGTAAAGATGAGCTGATTTAAGCCATATTTATTATAGCCCCGTCAGGCTACGCAGAATAAGCATTAGGCCAGAGACAAACATCAAAATGATTAATAGCCGCCTAAACTGTTCATTATCCAGCCTTTTAAACAGCCAAATGCCAGTTTGTGCCGCAATAAGACCAGCTGGCATCACCACCGCCAAATGAACAAGGCTATTCAGGCTATAGGCGCCGTTAACAGCAACCATCAAAACTGACAAGCCGAGAACTGCAACATTATAGGGTTGCAGCACTGCGCGTGTTTCATTCTTACTGTAGGGCCGCATTGACAGCCAGACAGTGATGATAGCGCCAGATAGCCCAGCAGCCCCGCCCAAAACCCCGCCAATTAATCCAACCATCCTATCAATAACAGGCGCGCGCTTGCTTAAGACAGGTAAATTCGCGCGCAAGGCAAAAAACCCGCCATAAAATAGCATGAACAAACCAATGAGCGTTTTCAGGATAGTGGTATCAATAAAGCTAAGACTATAGACGCCCAGCGGGATACCAAATAGCGCGGGCAATAAAAAGCGCAAAAGACGCTTTTGGTTATCGAAAATTTGTTGGCGTACAATCCATAACCCTTGCAAACCGCTAAAAACAGACAGCACTAACACTAATCCAACAGCCTCAAGGGGAGGTAATATCTGCAACAAAAACCCTAGCGCAAATAAAGCGGTGCCAAACCCTGCTAGGCCGTTTATGAAGCCGCCAGCGAGGCCTGCTAGCAGCAGATAGATAAGCATTTCGCCAGTCATTTATTTCATTTCTACCAGCACACGCTTTTGATACATGCCCCATAAATCTGATAGCAGCTTTTCATCAAAACTTGCAAAAATAGCAGCCCCAGCAGGATCATCTGAGAAAACCAATCTCAATAATTCATTAAAGCCTGTCTGATCGCCGGGCGGATCTAGCTCATGGCGGGCGCGAAATTCGTCTGTTTTCGCAAATATCGCTTCGATCATATCACGCATTTGGTCAGGCGAGGGATTGCGGCTCATTTTATTCTCACTTTATTCGAATTAGTTTTGGCGTAACGGGGGCAGGATATGAATTTTGTCCTCATCAAGGGCAAGCGGCCATACAGCACTAACCGCAGATAAAGGCAGGCTATCATAAAGATGCGGGAATAGCTGGCCACCTCTAGATGTCTCCCATCTGATATCTAAAGTACTTGCATCTACCTCAATCAGCAACAAATCTGTCTGACTTGTAAAATGCAAGCTGAGTGTCCGCGCAACTTGCTGGTCCGTGGAGAAGTGAATATAACCATCTGTTAAATCAATTTCTGCGCCATTGAAAACGCCTGTTTTTTCTGCTTCTTCCCATAAAGGGCGGGCACAAATTTTATAGATAAAGCGCTGCATCTTATCCAAGCTTTCCCAAACCTAATACTTTCTGTTTCATAACAGTCGAGAAGAGCAGGGGCAATGCTGTCTGTGCGCATTGACTATTTCCCTTAAAATACCAGTTAAAACGATAAGACAGGAACATCTAAAAACCAGCTTAGGGGCTAAAATGTGACGACTGTTTATTTTGACGGCAAATGCGGGCTATGCTCGAAAGAAATCAGCTATTATCAAAAAATAGCCCCTAAAGGCGTTTTTGAATGGCAGGATATCGCCCATGATGCTTCTGCGCTTAAGCCCCTCAATATATCGCAAGCAGATGCGCTTAGGCTCTTGCATGCAAAAGATAAAAAGGGGGAGATGCATATCGGCGTCGATGCCTTTATCCTGATCTGGAACGAATTGTCTATTGGCTGGCGGTTTTTGTCTGTATTGGCTGGCCTGCCTATAATTCGGCCTATTTTAGGCTGGGTCTATCGCCGATTTGCCAGCTATCGTTTTGCCCGACTGGAGCATTGCCAGATAGCTGCCAAAGGTTCATGATGGGCGTGGATATAACCATGCAAAATTTTTAAAAGGTGAACGCAGATGAACCTTGAGCCGCTCATTTATCTGATTATCGGAATTGGCTGTATTTTTATTTATCGTTTGATGAAGAAAAGATGGTCTGGAAAATAGCTGCCAGCAGGATTGTTTAAGGCCGTCCTAGCGCTGATATAGCCAGTCATCTATCAGACGGCGTGATATGGAAAGCTGGCGCGGTAGAAACTTGCCTTGTGCCTCAAAGTTCAACAGCTCATCTCTGGTAAACCATTGGGCATCCTCGATCTCATCATGGTTGATCTGTAATTCAGTGCTCAGCGCTTTTGCATGTAAGCCTAGCATGAGTGACGAAGGGAAAGGCCATGGCTGGGAATGCTGATAGCGGATATCGCCAACCTGAACGCCAACTTCCTCATACACTTCTCGTGCAGTTGCATGTTCTATTGTCTCGCCTGGCTCAACAAACCCTGCAAGCGTAGAATACATACCCTCTGGCCAGATAGCTTGCCTGCCTAGTAATACCCGCTCCCCATCACGTACTAGCATAATTACGGCTGGGTCTGTACGCGGAAAATGCATTTCCCCGCAGCTAGCAGAGCCACATTTCCTTTGATGCCCTAATTTTTGTACAATCGTTTTTTGTCCACATCGTCCACAATAAATATGCCGATAATGCCAATAGAGCATCGCGCGTGCATAGGCCATAACAGAGCCATCGCGCCCATCTATCATGGGGCCTATTTCGCGTAATTCGGCAAAGTAGCTTTGTTGGGAAAACTGGCTGGCTAACCGCTCTTCTGGCAGGTCAGATACATCTAATGCAAATAGATAGCGTGCCTCGGCAGCATCAGCGCGCTTGCCAAGATAAATAAGCTGGCGATGCGGGGCAACCAGCCCTGCTGCCTCTGTTGCCGCCAAAAATATAGGCTCAGGCTTGCCATGCTGTTCTGCCTCGCCAGCAAATAGGCCGCGATATTGCCAATGCGGGGTTATCAGGGCACTAGCCACATTTCCATGCAGAAATTCATGTGGGTTATGATGGGCATCACGCGTTAGCGCATCTCGGTCAAGTCCACCAAAACCTAAATGATTAGGGACATATTCAGTTAAACGGTAAGCATCAAAATCAGTCATAATCTAGCTACTTTAGAAATAAATAATGATGCATGCAATGGAAATAGCCAGAGCTATGTATAAGGGTAGAAAAATACAGGCGCAAAAGGTAGTGGCTGCGCCTGCATCTCCTTTAATTTTAGTCAATTTCCTCTGGCAGCATTAGGTTTAAAACCACGGCCAATACAGCAATAGGTAATAAACCAGAGACCATCAATCTTTCAAGACTATCTGGCAGATGTTGCATAGATTGCGGCACTGCCTGAAGGCCAAGTCCAACAGAGAGCGAAATGGCCATGATAATCATGTTTCGGCGATTCCAATTCACATCTGAAAGCATATTGATACCAGCCGATACCACCATGCCAAACATCAAAATGACGCCCCCACCAAGTACCGAGATAGGCATTGCTGCTACAACCGCACCAATCTTTGGAATAAGTCCGCAAGCAATAAGGAACAAGCCAGCAATCGTTACTACTCCGCGGCTCATCACCCCGGTCATGGAGATCAGGCCAACATTCTGGCTAAATGAGGTGTTCGGCAGACCACCAAAAACGCCTGCAACTGCACTGCCTAGACCATCTGCATAGGTGCCGCCTGACAGCTCTTTGTCCTTTGCTTCACGCCCGCTGCCCCCTTTGGTAATTGCCGAGATATCGCCAACTGTTTCAATTGCACTGATGATAGAGATAAGACACATGCTAACAATGGCAAAGGCTTGAAATTCAATACCATATTTGAACGGCTCTGGTAGGGCAAACCACGCCGCGTTGCTAACAGCATCAAAATTAACCGCACCTGTGAAAATGCCAGCTACATAACCAGCAACCAGACCCAGCAAAATAGCTGCAGAATTAGGCAAGCCCTTGGAATAAAACTTAAAGCCAAGCGCAACAATGATCACCAAAATAGCGAGGCCCCAGCGGCTGAAATCACCCCAAGCTGGATTTTCCATCTGGAAGCTTGCGGCGCCACCTGCAGCGTATTTTATTCCCACTGGCAACAGATAAAGACCAATTGCCATAATGATCATGCCGGTAACAAGTGGCGGGAACCAATGGCGTATTTTGCCAATAATACTGCCAAGTAGGGCATGGAAGATACCCGCTACGACAACGGCACCAAATAGCGCGGCAACCCCGCTTGTTTTCACGATAGTTATCATAATTGGCACGAAGGCAAAGCTGGTACCCTGCATCACTGGCAGACGCGCACCCACAGGCCCAAAGCCAATAGTTTGCATTAAAGTTGCTATACCGGCAAAAAGCATTGCCATCTGGATTAAAAAGACAGTGTCGGTTCCGCCAAAGGCAAATCCGGCAGCGCCTGCGATTATGATGGAAGGTGTTACGTTACTAGCAAACATAGCTAGAACATGTTGCATACCAAGTGCAATGCGAGGCCCCATTGGCACCTCATAGTTTGGATACTACAATTGTGCTGCAGTCCCCAGATCTTTATCATTAGTCATAATTTTCCCCCTTATTACTAATGTTAAAATTATCTGGTTTGTATTCCCTACTTTTCTATAACCATATCCTCATCAAACCAGAACTCTTCAAGGTTCTTGTCATTGCCAATTCTATCGACAACAGCAAAAAGCCCCGGAGCCTCTAATGGCGTTAAAACGCCATGCCAAATATTACAGTGGTAATTCACCCCAACTGATGGCGGGGTAATGAAAGCCTGCACATTGCTAGGCTGGCCATTATCATCTTCTGCAACCACGACTAAAAAGGGATGTTCGTGAAGCGGCAAGAAGGCTTGCGAGCCAAGTGGATGTCGCTCCATCATCTCCAGCCGATAGGGCAGCGCTCGTGGCTCGGCATCAAATAGGCTGATACCAGCCCTCCCATCACCAACAAAATCTAGCTTTGCCAAATTGTGATAGCGTGCGCATTTCCCTTGATTAATCATTTTGTCAGGCATTTGACGCGCACAAATAACATCACCAAACTGGGCAAAAATCTGGGCATCAAAAGGTTTTGCTTGCAGTCTCATATCTTTTATTACCTCAAACCCAAGGGGGTGAGGGGCATATGCCGGTTCACATCTTTATATAACAAATAGCGGAAAGGTTCTGTGCCAGCGGCATAGCAAGCTTGCGGACAAAAAGCACGCAGCCACATATAATCCCCTTCCGATACCTCTATCCAGCGCCCATTTAAATAATAAACACCCTTGCCTTGCAACACATAAAGCCCATGTTCCATCACATGCGTTTCCGCAAAAGGGATGCAGCCACCCGGCTGAAAAGTGACAATATTGACATGCATGTCGTGGCGCAAATCATCTGGCGCAACAAAGCGTGTGGTAGCCCAAATACCATCTGTATCTGGCATTTCTATTGCTGGTGTATCGCTATCTGTGGTTACAAACGCATCTGGGGCATCAACACCTTCTACCACTTGATAACGCTTTCGTATCCAGTGAAAATGACAGGGGCTGCTCGCGCTATTCTCTAATCGCCAATTAAGGCCAGCAGGAAGATAGACATAGCTACCGCTGCGCAAGTCTGCCTCGCTATCGCCATAATATAATTTAGCTTGTCCACCGACCACAAATAGAACCGATTGTGCAGATAAGTCGTCCTCTGGCTTTTGGCTGCCACCGCCCGCGCCAACTTCCATCAAATAGTGCGAAAAGGTTTCCGCAAAGCCGGTCATAGGACGGGCGAGCACCCATAGGCGCGTTGCCTGCCAATGGGGCAAAAAGCTGGTCACAATATCTGTTTGAACGTCGCTTGGCATAAAAGCAAAGCTGTCTGTGAATATAGCCCTGTCGGCTAATCTCTCAGATTGTGGCGGCAGGCCTCCTTGAGGCACATGATAATTTGTATAGGACACCTATTTACAAAGACTCCGTCTGTTTTTTACAAAATCTCGTTCCGCTCCAGCTAAAGCTTATCACGTAAACGCAAAATAGCAATCTTTTGAACTTGGTTGCAGGCTTCGGCAAACTCTGCATCTGGATTATGTTCTAGTCTTGTCTGGAAGGCGTGTAGAATTTCCTGCTTATTCAGGCCTTTGACCGCGATAATAAAGGGATGGCCAAATTTTTCTATATAGGCAGTATTTAAATCTGTGAATTTTGCAATTTCTTGGGCATTGAGATTGTCAAGGCCAGCAGAAGCTTGCTCTTGAGTGCTACTCTTGGTTAGTTTTCCCTGCTGGGCAAGCTTTCCAGCTAGGTCAGGATGGGCGCGCAATACAGCGAGCTGTTTCTCATAACCAGCTGCCCGAAATGCGCGGCAAAGGGCGCTATGCACCCCCTCGGCACTGTCATGAGCGGGGCCTAGCTCAAGGGCAAAGGCATCCTCAGCAACCCATGCAGAATCTTCAAAAATACCCCCGAAAGCTGTTATAAACTCCTGCCTATTCATGGCACTAGGGCGGTTTGCATGGGCCTTAGCATCAAATGGGTGGGCTTTTTGCCAATGACGTGCAATATCCAGACGCCGCGTAACCCACACCTTTTCATGCGATTGCACATAGTCAAGGAAGCGGCGCAAAGCCTGAATACGCCCTGGCCGCCCAACCAAGCGGCAATGCAAGCCCACAGTAAGCATTTTTGGCGCACCTGCCATGCCTTCTGAATAAAGCGCATCAAAGCTATCTTTTAAATAGCTATAGAACTGGTCGCCTGAATTAAAGCCTTGCGGGGCGGCAAAGCGCATATCATTAGCATCTAGCGTGTAGGGAATTATCAGTTGAGGCTTGTTATCTTCTACATGCCAATAGGGCAGGTCGTCCGCATAGCTATCTGATATATACTCAAAACCGCCTATCTGGCTTATCAGCGAGACGGTATTTACCGAACAGCGTCCTGTATACCAGCCGCGTGGTTTCTCGCCCGTTACTTGATAGTGAAGCTCTATCGCAGCCTCAATATGTGCGCGTTCCTCTTCAATAGAAAAATCCTTATATTCAATCCATTTATAGCCATGGCTGGCAATTTCCCAACCTGCTTGCTGCATGGCCAGAACCTGATCAGGATTACGCGCCAGCGCAGTTGCAACCCCATAGATAGTTAACGGAATATCCGCATCTAAAAACAAATCATGCAACCGCCAAAATCCAGCTCTAGCGCCATATTCATAGATAGATTCCATATTCCAATGACGCTGGTTATCCCACGGCTGGGCACCAACAATTTCAGACAGAAAAGCTTCGGAATGTGTATCGCCATGGAGCAGGCAATTCTCGCCGCCTTCTTCGTAATTCAACACAAACTGCACCGCGATATGCGCGCCATTTGGCCAGCTTGGATGCGGCGGCCGGCCTCTATAGCCTGCCATATCACGGATATATCGTGTCATATTGCCCTCTTGATAGCGTGTTTGTAAAAGTGGGAACGCTGTGTCCATTTCAAAGTATCTCTAAAAACAGGATTGATCTCAAATATAAAATCAGTGAGATTTACAAATGGACGCTTTTGAACCTGCGCCCGATTTTATGCTTTAAGGGGGAAAAGCTAAAAATGGCTAAAGGCTTTTTAACAACGCATGTTCTGGATACTGCTAGAGGCTGTCCAGCTGCTGGCCTCACTATCCGCTTATTCAGCGTGGATGGCCAGCAACTTACCGAAATCGCTGCGATGATCACCAATGAAGATGGCCGAACCGATGGCCCAATATTGCCAGCTGATAATTTCAGAACGGGTGGATATCAGTTAGCTTTTGCAGCTGGGGACTATTTGCGCCGACAAGGGCATGATGATGATATTTTGTTTCTGGATGAGGTTATTGTGCGCTTTGGCATCAATAATGCGGATCAGCATTATCATGTGCCATTACTGCTATCACCTTATGGCTATTCGACCTATAGAGGTAGCTAGATGGATGTAGGGCTTCTTACAACTTTCCTGACAAGTTGGGCAGAATTTGCGGTGCGCTGGCTACATGTGATAACCGCAATTGCATGGATTGGTTCTTCTTTTTATTTTATCGCGCTGGATTTGGGCTTGCGTAAACATGACCAATTGCCTGCGGGTGCTGCTGGTGATGAATGGCAAGTGCATGGTGGTGGGTTTTATCATATCCAGAAATATTTAATCGCGCCTGCACATCTGCCAGAACATCTGACGTGGTTTAAGTGGGAATCTTATGCAACGTGGCTGTCTGGTTTTGCGCTGTTGGCGATAGTCTATTATGGCAGTGCTGATTTATATCTAATCGATGCTGAAAAGCTAGAACTTACAACTCTTGCGGCGATAGCATTATCCATAGGCTCGCTTGTTCTGGTTTGGGGTATTTACAGCCTGTTATGCCGCTCCTCTCTAGGCCAGAACGCTACGTTGCTTATGGTGATATTATATCTGTTTTTAGTCGCCCTTTCATGGGGATTTCACCAGATTTTCACAGGCCGTGCTGCGTTTATCCATCTTGGCGCGGTAACCGCAACTATTATGTCTGCTAATGTGTTTATGGTGATTATCCCAAACCAGAAAATTGTGGTTGCAGATTTAAAAGCTGGACGCACGCCAGATGCAAAATATGGCCAGATTGCAAAGCAACGATCTACCCATAATAACTATCTGACTTTGCCTGTGATATTCCTGATGCTATCGAACCATTACCCGCTAGCCTTTGCGACCGAATATAGCTGGATTATCGCGAGTTTAGTGTTTTTGATGGGTGTAACAATACGCCATTATTTCAATACGCGTCATGCCCGCAAAGGTAACCCGCGCTGGACATGGGCGGCAACTGCACTCATCTTCCTTGTGATTATGGCCTTATCGCTTGCGCCGCTGATGCATAGAGATGATTTAGCAGAGACACAAACGCGCGCAAACGTTATGACGCTTAGCCCAGAGTTGCAAAAAAGGGCAAATCACCCCCTATTTGAAGAGGTGGGATATATTGTTGAAGGGCGCTGTAGTATGTGTCACGCAGCAGAGCCTTTATGGGAGGGGATAATCGTTGCGCCAAAGAACCTGCATTTGGAGACGAGCGCAGATATTCTAACCCAAGCAGAGGCAATCTATCTGCATTCAGCCATATCCCATGCTATGCCGCCTGCAAATATCACCTATATGGAAGAAGGGGAGCGCGCACTAATTCGGCGCTGGTATCACGGGCAAAAAAAATAGGTAAAGACCAAAATAAGCGCAAAATTAGCAGCAGGCTTTTTTGCATGTATTAAATCAGGCTGGTATTAAATTAGGCTGATATTAAATAAAGCTGGGCGACAGATTAGAAGAAGGTGTATGTGGCGTGAATGGATAATATATCAAAACCAGCAGATTATATTTCAAATAATAGTGGTTTTTGCTTTGCAGATACACCTATTACCGATTTTGATACTGCCTATGATAACGCTCTGGCAGTACCAACAACTGCAAGCTATATCAGCGCTTGGGAAGAAAAGGCACCGGCATTTCGGGCTAGGTGGCCAAGCAGTCAGCTTGATTTGGCTTATGGGATGGGCACGCGAAATCGCTATGATATGTTTCTGCCTGACCAGACGCCAAAAGGCACTCTTGTTTTTATTCATGGCGGCTATTGGCGCCGATTTGATAAATCATACTTCTCCCATCTAGCTAGGGGTGCGCTGGAACAAGGCTGGCAGGTCGCTATCCCCAGCTATACGCTAGCTCCTGATGTCCGCATTACCGATATTGTAGCAGAGATGGCCGCAGCCATTAATCATATCTGCAAGGCTGGAGAAGGGCCCATTGCGCTGGCTGGACATTCAGCAGGGGGGCATCTGGTGAGCCGTCTTGCCTGCGCAGATACCGCCTTGTCAGCTGAAGTTCAGGCGCGCTTGTGCCATGTTACGTCTATTAGCGGGGTGCATGATTTGCGTCCAATCCTCAAACTGGAGATTAACGCAGATATTCGTCTAGACCCTGAAGAAGCCCTTGCGCAAAGCCCGGCTCTGTTAGAACCGCTGGCAGATCTAGCGTTCTCTTGTATTGTGGGTGCCGACGAATTACCTGAGTTCGTGCGCCAAAGCGGCGTTCTGGCAAATATCTGGTCAGGCTTTGGTATAGATACGGGTAGCTGGCAGGTTAAAGGCCGACATCATTTTGATATTATTGATGACTTGCAGAAAGGGAATGCAGCCCTTACGCTTCATATATTGGGGATAGAGACGCTGTCCTAAGGCTTATAGTTTTCTGATTTTAAGAGAGGGTTAGGGATATGAAACTAACAAAATTGCACGATAGATGGGCAGCTGGTAAGCCAGCCCTAAATGGCTGGTGTTCTATTCCAAGCACGGTAACGGCTGAAATTATGTCAAACCATGATTATGATAGCCTGACTATCGATTTACAACATGGTTTAGTAGACTACCAAACCGCGCTAACCATGCTACAAGCAATGAACGCGTCAGGCATCACGCCGATGGCACGCGTGCCTTGGAATGAACCAGGCATTATAATGAAACTTCTGGATGCGGGATGTTTGGGTATTATATGTCCAATGATTAATACAGCCGAAGATGCTGCTGCTTTTGTTGGTGCGATGCGTTATGCCCCTGATGGATATCGCAGCTCTGGTCCAACCAGAGCGATTATGGTGCATGGCGCGGATTATCACCATCAAGCAAATGAAACGCTCGTATCCATGGCAATGATCGAAACGGTCGAAGCTTTTGGGAATGTTGATGCGATTTGTGCTACAGAAGGGCTGACTGGGCTTTATGTAGGCCCATCTGATCTGGCAGTATCCATGGGGCATAATCCGGGACTGGATCGCCAAGAAGAAGATGTGGACGCCGCAATCGGCAAGATACTAGAAACTGCAAAAAAACATGGGCTGAAAGCTGGTATTCATTGCGGCTCACCAGATTATTTGAAATCTGCTTATGAACGCGGCTTTGATTTTGCAACCATCGCGTCTGATATTCGTCTAATTGGTCAGGCGATCGCAATGAATATCAACGCTATCCGCTGACCAGGGGTCGTCAGGTGGGGGCTGGCCCTAAGCCCCTACCGCCTTTAAGTATCATCTGGGGATAGGCCAAGCTTGGCAACGCCGCTTTCACCTAAATCAGTGGTGGCAAACGGGCCGCCATGCATCATCTGATCTGGGTCGCGCGGGTTGGGCATGGGCGCATCTGCGAAAATCTGATCTGCAAATATTTCTGCATTATCGCGTGGGCAATAGCCTAGGTAAGTGGCAGCTGAATTATCCACAGGTGCGCGGTCATTGTTGGAAACCCCATAAATAACCGTAAAGCCTGTGACAGGTGTATCCACCGACCGCTCCACTAAATGGATAAGGTCATCATAAGATAACCAGCTACCAAGAGCCCGTAGATTGGTCACATGCGCACAAGAAAGGATGCGTAAACATACCGCCTCTAATCCCTTTTTATCCCAATAGAGTTTTGCCATATCTTCAGCAAAGCATTTAGCCAGCCCATAAAAACTATCTGGGCGATGCGGTGTTTCTGCATGTATAGCTTGCGTCTTTGGATGCAGGCCTACCGCATGGATAGAGCTTGCATAGACAATTCGGCGCACACCCGCTTTATGGGCTGCCTGCCAGACATTATAGCAGCCGATAATATTAGCATGTAGGATGTCATCAAAAGGCTTTTCATCTGGGTGACCGCCAAAATGCACGACCATCTCTGCCCCTTCAATTAACTCTGCCATTTTTGCATAATCTGCTAGATCGGCCTGAATAAAGCGCTCCCCTTCAATAAGGGGCTCTGTTAATGGCGCTATATCTGTGGAGACCAGCTCTGTGCATTTAGCAGCTAGAGGCGCGCGCAAATACCCGCCAAGCCGGCCAGCAGCGCCCGTTAGGACAATTTTTTTCAGCTTCATCTATTTAACTCCATAGAGATTTTAGAAAATATCTGGCTCTTTGGCAGTTTTACCAAAGCTGGTTTCAAGGAAGTCAAAATCGCAACCTGTATCTGCCTGCTGGATATGTTGGGCAGACATCCATTGATATCCGCGTCCTGTCTCTTGTTTTGGCGGGCTCCAATTAGCTTTCCGTTTTTCAAGTTCAGCCTCATCCACCAGCAGGTTTAAGCTTCGTGCTGCAATATCCACCTCGATCATATCGCCATTTTGTACCAGCGCTAATGGCCCGCCAATATAGGCCTCTGGGGCAACATGCAGGATACAAGCACCGTAGCTCGTTCCGCTCATCCGTGCATCTGATATACGGATCATATCGCGCACACCCTGTTTTACTAGCTTGGTTGGGATAGGCAGCATGCCCCATTCTGGCATGCCTGGTCCACCAACAGGTCCGGCATTTCTGAAAACCATGATATGATCGCCTGTTACCTCCAGATTTTCATCATCCACAGCAGCTTTCATTTCAGGATAGCTGTCAAAGACAATGGCGGGGCCTGTATGTTTGTGCAAGCGTGCCTCAGCCGCAGCAGGTTTCATCACCGCCCCATCAGGTGCAATATTGCCGCGCACAACGGCTAACGATCCCTGATGATAGACCGGGTTAGATAGGGGGCGAATAACATCGTCATTATACACCTCAGCATCTTTGATACACTCACCCAAAGTTTTGCCATCTACAGTCATCACAGACAGATCAAGCTCGCCTTCAATCTGTTTGAGCAGTGCGGGCAGGCCGCCAGCATAATAAAAATCTTCCATCAGATAGGTATCGCCAGTAGGCCGGATATTTGCCAGCACTGGAATTTCTTTTGATAGCCGGTCAAAGTCATCTAGCCCAAGTTCGAGGCCTGCACGGCGTGCAATCGCAATCAGATGGATAATGGCGTTAGTCGAACAGCCAGATGCCATCGCAACTTTAACCGAATTTTCAACAGAAGCTTGCGAGATAATCTTATCTAATGTTAGCCCTTCTAGAACCATTTCTACGGCCCGGCGCCCACACGCAGCAGACATACGTTTATGGTTGGAATCAGGAGCTGGGATAGCTGAAGATCCTGAAAAACAGACGCCCAAACCCTCAGCAATCGACATCATCGTAGCAGCAGTACCCATCGTCATACAGGTGCCGTAAGAGCGTGCAATACCTGATTCTAGCTCATGCCACTGTGTATCGGTAATATTACCAGCGCGTCTTTCGTCCCAATATTTCCAAGCATCAGAGCCTGAACCAAGCGTTTTGCCTTGCCAATTGCCGCGCAACATCGGCCCTGCCGGCAGGTAAATGGCTGGCAATCCGGCACTGATAGCCCCCATTAGGAGCGCAGGGGTGGTTTTATCACATCCGCCCATCAATACCGCCCCATCAACGGGGTGTGAGCGCAACAATTCTTCCACTTCCATTGCCATCATATTGCGGTAGAGCATAGTGGTTGGTTTTACAAATTGTTCGGATAAAGACAGGGTAGGCAGTTCTAGCGGGAAGCCGCCTGCCTGCAAAATCCCGCGCCGAACATCTTCTGCTCTGGATTTAAAGTGAGAGTGACATTGATTTATATCTGACCAGCTATTGATAATCGCAATCACTGGCTTGCCTTGCCAATCTTCAGCGCTATAGCCCATCTGCATGGCGCGTGACCGATGGCCAAAAGAGCGCAGATCATCAGGGCCAAACCATCTTTCGCTGCGCAGGTCTTTTTTATCTTTGCTCATATCTCTCTTCCCCTATTAAAAAATTCGTCTTTAACGTCCACCTGTCAGAATAAAAAATACCATAGACAAGGTTACTAATGCCAGTGCTGAAAAAGAAGTGTTCCAGCCAACACTGAGCTTCAAGGGGCGCGCCCCGCTAAGATTGGACACCATCAACACCACCGTAGCAAACGGAGAGGTAGTCATAGATAGTGCCCAGCCAGATGAAATAGATAAAGCTGCAAGTGTGGGGTCTACAGGCAGGACAGGCAGAGCCCCCAAAATACTGCCAAAAAATACTGCCATCATTATCGGACTTACCCCTAGATAAGAGACAGGCACCATGATAAAGGCCATCATCGTCAAGAACAGATAATCAGGCATCGCATAGCGCTCAATGAGGCTCGCTACAAAATCTATTGGCACCATTTCTGCACTTAAGCGGCCAATATAACCAGAGGCAGAAAGCGCAAATATAATCCGTCCATTATGCGGTAACTCACGGTGGCAAATATGGATAGCTTGGCGCGCTGCGGCACTAAAGCGTGCGCTGCCTTGATGCCAGTGTTGGGCAGTCAACCAGCCAAGCATAATCACAGGGCACGCCACCAACAGACCAAACACAATTGTATCATCTGCCCAAACAGAAACAGCTATGGTGATTGTGAACAGGGCAAATAGAACAAACAGGAAGCGCAAAATCGCTGCCTTTGGAAAGGCAGGTTGATTGCGTGCTGAGGCCGGGTTGCGCTGTATTTTGCGAAACCGCCATATATCTTCTAGCCAGCCAACACATAAAATCGCAGCGGTGCAGATAAGCCCATAGGCTGTCCATAGCTCGCGGCTGATCCCGTCTATTAATTCCATTACCGCAAGAGGCGCCATCGCAGTTGGCGACCAAACCACCCCCCATGAGAAGCCACGTAACAAGGCTGTGAGTTGTCTGCGTTCTCGCAAAGCAGCAATAGCTGGCTCTGTTGCTTCATCCCTGACCCCTTTTTTTATAAGCGGGGTTAACAGCGAGACGATGCCAAGATTGAACAAAACCGCCATGAGGTTAGTGCCGCTGAAAATGGCTAAATAGCGCTGTTTAGGCGGCTGTTTTGTTAGGTAATGCCCGCATTCACTTATTGTGGGTGACGTCATAGCGGCCTCATGCAGCAAGGCCAATAACAATAAAAACGCCATCAGGAAACTGGCTTGGGCAAAGGCTGCTTCATAGACTTCCAAGGGCATATCAAAGATGAAAAAGGCAAGCCCGCTCAATACGGCACAAACCCCAAGAAGATAAATTTCACGAAAAGCGATTAGCCGCCAACATAGGAAATATAACATGCCAGCCGCAAAATAGGAGGCAAGCTCAAAGCCCCTGATATCGGTTGCCCGTGCCAGTAAAGTCATCGCCATCAATAAGACCATAAAGGCCCCTGTGGCACTATGTGTTCGTATTTCTGTGCTCACGCGGAAACCGGAAATAAACTAAATGAAGAATCCCAAAAATAGCAAACAAGGACACGGAAACGCGCTATGCTAACTAACCTTAATTTAGTTTACGCGTTTACACCAAGAGGGCAAGCACCTTGACAAGGCAAGGGCAGTAAACTTTGATAAAAGTATCGCTAGAACATAGCTTTGGAATAATAGCTTTTGCTAGTAACGCCAAGAAAGGTTAGGGGAATATCATGGATCGGGATGTTTATATCGCCAATGGCGCTGGTTTTTCTGGTGATAGGTTTGACGCGGCTGTGCCCCTAGTGGCCCATTTAGCCACCTGTAGCGGCCCGCGCTATCTGATGTTTGAAGTCCTAGCAGAGCGCACGATTGCCCTTGCTCAAAACGCAAAGGCAAAGGACCCTAGTTCGGGCTATTCGCCTTACCTTGAAAATTATTTGCGCCCAATATTACACGATGTTCAAAAACACCAGGTAAGAATTGTGTCAAATATGGGGGCAGCCAACCCTGCGGCAGGGGCGCGTCATATTCACCGTCTGGCTGAGGAGATGGGGCTAAAGCCTTTTAAAATTGCAGTTCTAACAGGGGATGACGTTACCAGCTATCTGGACAGGCAAGCCATCATAGAAGCAGAGACAATGGAAGGCACCTCGCTTGCTGGCCGTGATTTATGTGCAGCCAATGCCTATCTTGGCGGGGATGCGGTAGCAAAGGCCTTAGACACTGGCGCTGATATTGTTCTTGTCGGGCGGACCACGGATAGCGCGTTGGTATTAGGGCCATTAATCCATGAATTTGGCTGGCAAGAAGAGGCCCTAGATAAGCTGGCGGCGGGTACAATTTGCGGGCATTTATTGGAATGTGGTGGGCAGGTGACAGGCGCGTATTTTGCTGACCCCGGTTTTAAAGATGTGCCAGATTTAGCAGGAGTAGGCTTCCCGCTAGCAGAGGTGCGCGCCGATGGGCAATTTACGATAACTAAGGCTGATGGAACAGGTGGGTGCGTGACAAAAGCGACAGTTACCGAACAGCTTTTATATGAAATGCATGACCCTTCTTGTTATTTAGTGCCGGATGTGAGTGCAGATGTAACAGAAATGCAGCTGATAGAAGAAGCCCCTAACCGGATTAAGGTGGTTGGCATCAAAGGGCATGAGCGGCCTGAAAAGTTGAAAGTTACTGTTTGTGTCGATGGCGGCTATATGGCTGAAGCGGAGATGAGTTATGCTGGTCTCAATGCGCTAAAACGGGCCAAGCTAGCTGGTGAGGTGGTGTTGAGCCGGATGCGGGCAAGCGGCTATAATGAAGAAATTCGTATGGATATTCTGGGCGCTTATTCTGTATTGGAAGGCGGTAGGGCTGAACGCATGGAAGGTAAAAACCTCCCCTTTGATGGGGATTACCGCGTGCGGCTTGCGCTAATCTCCGAAGACAGGGACAAAGCCCAGCTATTATGTAATGAGTTGCAGCATTTATATTGTTCTGGGCCTGCGGGAGGGGGAGGCTACCGCGCTGCTGTGACAGAGCAGATGGCGTCAGCGTCTATCTTGCTAGACAGAGCGCTAATAGCCCCGCACGTGAAAGCAGAGGTGATAGCCCATGACTAATATTAAGACCCGCGAGTTACCGTTGCACGCTATTGCGCATGCAAGGGCTGGGGATAAAGGTAATGTTAGCAATATATCGCTGATTGCTTATCTGCCAGAAGCTTATGATTTTTTAAAAAGAGAGGTAAGCGAGGCTAAGGTTGAAGCCTTATTTGCCCATTTAGGGGCAGGGGCAGTGAAACGCTATGAGTTGCCCAATCTGTATGCGTTTAATTTTGTTATACAAGATGCGCTTGATGGCGGGGTAAACGCATCACGCTCGCTAGACAGACATGGCAAAACTTTAAGCTTTATTCTGCTTAGTCGCCTGATATTGGATATCCCAGAAGCGTTGATACCGCCAAGCTCACCCTACCGCGATCCAGAATTTAACTGGCGATAAGATTGTCAGATATGGTCAGGTGAATATACCTCAAGGGCGTAGATATTGCGCGTTGGCACGCCGCCTGCGAACCTATCAACAATATTTTGCGCCGCTTGCGTGGACATGCGCTCCAGCGATTCAGCAGTGAATGCAGCGGTATGCGGGCTAAGCCAGCATCGCTCTGCCTCCAGTAAGGGGTTATCTGCAACAATGGGTTCAACCGAAAACACATCAAATCCAGCGCCGCCTAAATGGCCAGCCTTAGTCAGCTCGCGAACTGCCCCTTCATCGACAATGCCGCCGCGTGCGCAATTAATTACAAACCCACCTTTTGGCATTTTCAACAAACGTTCTTTGGTGAATAGATGATGGGTTTTATCGGTCAGCGGTACATGCAATGTCAGGAAATCTGCCTGTGCTAGCCCTTCATCTAGATTGTGGATAATCTCAAACCCGTCCTGTTGTTTTGTTTCGGGGGAAAATTTTTCATCCGCGATAATAACACGCATCCCAAAAGCTTTACATAGCGCGGCCACCCGCACCCCAATCCGCCCATAGCCAAAAACAAAGACACAGCGCGCGCCAATATCAAAGGCCTTAATCGACGTACGAGTGCTATAATCGCCGCGCACCACTCTATCCATGTGATAAGGCGTTTTTGCGCAATTTAGCATCATCATCAGCGTATGCTCAGCTACGGACGGCGCATTACCATCACTTGCAATAGCAACCGTGATATCATTGGCTCTGGCATAGGCAACATCAATGGTATCACAGCCAACCCCATGCTTTGATACAACCTTCAAATTAGGCATTTTTGCCATAAATTCGGCCGTTAAGGTGCCAATACGCACAAAGATAGCCTCGATACTGTCATAATGGGTAGCGAGTTCTGCCTCGCTTAGTTCCCATTTAGGTATAAGGGTGAAACCGTTTTCCTTGAGCAGGGTTAATCCATTTTCATGCACTGGCTCGGTGACTAAAACCTTTGTCATTTCCCTTTTCCTCATTTGCTTTATTATAACTGGGTACTGTTAATAAAAAGCCCTTGCCTGAGATACAGACAAGGGCGGGTATGTTTTTAAGTTATGTAGCCCTTATCAACTCAATATCTTGGGCAGATATAGCGCTATCTCTGGAAAGAACATCACCAAGAGCATGCCGATAATCTGCATCGCGATAAAGGGCAGAACAGAGCCAAAAATCTCTTGTAGCGTAATATCTGGCGGCGCTACTGATTTTAGCCAGAAACAAGCTGGGCCAAAGGGTGGTGATAGGAAGTAAATCTGGATGTTCATCACAAACAACACGCCAAACCACACCGCAGCCCATTCTGGCTCAAGGCCTAGCTCTGGTGCCATACCCACGACCACCGGTGCAAAAACAGGCACGGTAATAAAGGCGATGGCAATCCACTCCATGAAGGTACCCAAGACGACCAGAATAGCCATCATCACAAACACGATACCAAGAGCTGGCAGGCCAAGATTGGCGAATAAGGAGCGCAAGAAGTCGCCGCCGCCAATCAAATTATAGATACCAACAAAGGAAACCGCACCCAGAATAAGCCAGACAATTGTGCCAACCGTAGACATGGTTCCAGCAAGCGCCACTTGCAGCAAATTCCAGCTAAAGGAGTTTCGAACAAAGGCAACAATAATGGCACCAACCACGCCAACAGAGGCAGCTTCGGTAACGGTTGCTACCCCGCCATAGATCGAACCCATCACACAGAAAATAAGGAAAATGCTGAGGCCAACCGCGCTCATTTTCTCGCGTGATAGCTTCATCTCCGTGCCGCGAGCCTCACCAAACTCTTCGGCTGTTGGCGCCATCTTATGGTTCAGATTACATCTGACCAGAACATAAATTCCATAGAAGGTTGCGAGCATCAGCCCCGGCACAGCCCCTGCCATAAACAAATCGCCAATGGCTACCTGCGCTGCAAGGCCGTAAATGATCATAATAATACTTGGCGGGATAAGAGTAGCCAGAGAACCAGCCGCACAAATCAAACCGATAGACATCTTTCGATCATACCCAAGGCGTAGCATTTGCGGCAAAGCTACTAGGCCCAGCATAACAATTTCGCCGCCCATAACCCCAGACATCGCCGCTAGAATAACTGCCACGATAATTGTCTGAATAGCTACACCGCCCCGCAATTTACCGGCAAAGATAGACATGGCATCAAACAAGTCTTCTGCCACACCTGCTCGTTCTAAGATGGAGGCCATCAGCACGAAAAGGGGTACCGCAATCAGTGGGTATTTTTCTAGCAAACCAAAAGCGTTTGTGGATACCAGATACATCCCGCCATAGCCAAAATAGAACAACGCACTAAGGATAGACACAATCAAAGTAACGATACCAAGTGGCATGCCCGTCATCATGAGGAGAATCATCAATCCGACGATAAGCATACTTGCAGACGCAATGCCCATCTCGCGCATATCGATCATAGATGATGGGTCAATAACCGAGCCAACACTGGCATAAAGATGGTTGATAGTGCCAAAAACTATGTTCGCATCGCCAAGGAAATGGGCGCCTGCAACAGAAATAAGCCGGAGAAAAATAAGACCGACGGCAAGGAGAACAAGGTTTTTACCAAGGGATGAGGATACATGCCGGTGCAGATTAACCATAAGCTGTATCAGATACATAATCGCGCCGATTACCAGCATGCTTTTCAGCAATAGCGGTTGTGGTGAGTTCCAAGCAGAACCCATTTTCTCGTTCATTCGTATCGATTCGAGGGCGCGTACAATCGCATCATCTGCTAGCAACCAAAGAGCGATAATACCAACAATGTAGGCGAACATATCAAGACGCCATTTGCCCTTATCGCCTGCCATCAAATACAAAACATTAATCGCAATATGCCGTTTATGTAGGGTGATATAGCCAGCTGATAACATCCAAGCGGTGGCACATAATACCATTACCACTTCAAATGCCCACTGGGTTGGCGCGTTAAATACATAACGAGAAATAACTTCATAAATGGTGCAGAGTGCCGCTATCAAATAAAGTTGTGATACCGCCAAACCTGAAAATTTACTAAAATGATCGATAAGCCGAAAAGGCCCCTTTTCTGGCTCATAAACCGTATCATCTCTGCGTTTTGCTATATTTGCTAACACTGCCATTTCCCCCCTTGAATGAACCTTTGCTAAAAAGTTTGATAGAAAAATAAACGCTGTTTTAAGCCAACGATAAAATAATGATCTAACCTTTTAGTTATTTTTAGGCTTGCAGTTTTTTAAATTCTATTCAAGCATTATAATTAACAACTGCTCAAAATTGGCAAGGGGGGATTTTCCCATGAGTGATACCGGACGTGTAGACAGCGTGACTACCTATGGTCATAAAACGGCTATTGCTGGTTTTCTTCTAGCAGCTGGCATCATCTGGTTTATGTTTGCCCTTGCAGATGGGTTCAGTTGAGGAAAGAGATTTTTAGGATCTTTTTGATGAAAATAATGGAGGAAGAAAAATGAAAAGGCTAGCAACGCTAACCATGGCCGCTGCACTTGTGACAGCTGCAGGGGTCGCAGACGCAAAGACGCTAAAGTTCCAGCAAAGCTCTAACGCTGGTGACTGGGCGCATACTTATATGAATAATGCGGCACCGCTTCTGGAAACAATGACTGGCGGCAGTCTAAAGATTGAAGCTTTGCCAACGAAGTCTGTTGTACCGCATCGTGAAACAATTGACGCCGTTGCCAATGGCATTCTGGATGGTGACTTTAACGCCATCGCATATTTCTCAGGCCGTGACCCAGCTTTCGCTATCATGGGCGATTTGATTGCTGGTTATGATACACCTGAGCAGTATCAGGATTATTGTATGCATGGCGGCGGCAAGGAAATGCTGCAAAAGATTTATGACACGCTGATGCCAAACAAGATCAAAGTTATTGGCTGTGGCCCATATGGTAAAGAAGCGTTTGTTGCAAAAGTGCCTCTATACGGCGTTGCTGACTTAAAAGGTCTGAAGCTACGCTCACCAGAAGGTTTGGCTGCTGACGTGTTCCGCCGTGCTGGTGCTTCTCCTTCATCTATTCCTTTCTCTGAGGTGTATACTTCACTGGAAAAGGGCATTGTAGAAGCAGCAGACGCCTCTGTTTACATCAACAACCATGCTTCAGGTTTCCACAAGATTGCGAAATATCCGCTTTATCCAGGTATCCATTCTATGGCCAACCTGCAGACTATTATGAACAAGCGTGTTTGGGATGGTCTGAGCGCTCAAGATCAGGCTGCGTTTGAAACATGGGCCTATGCCACATGGCAGCGTAAATTGCGTGACGCTACCCTAGAAGGTCTAGATCAGGTTGCCAAGGATAAGGCTAACCCAGATATCACTGTTATCGATTGGTCAGTTGAAGAGCGTAAAAAGTTCCGTGAAATTGCTGTTGAAGCATGGAACGCTATGGCTGCTAAGAGCCCACTTGCACAAGAAGCATTGGATTCAAATCTGGCATACATGAAAAAGATAGGTCTTCTCGACTAATCTCTTGCTAACATAGAAACAAAATGGACAGGCAGCTTTTGTGTAACACTTAGCTGCCTGTTTTTTTGAACATTATTCGGGTTTTGTTTTTTAATAAATTTAGAGATTTAAATGAGGTGTGCCATGGTTAAATTTTCAGCAAATCTAGGTTTTCTATGGACAGATAAAACGCTGCCAGAAGCTATCAAAGCTGCTGGGGAAGCAGGGTTTGATGCGGTTGAATGCCACTGGCCTTATGAATATGAGGCTAGCCAAATAGCCGATATTCTAGCCGAAACCGGTTTGCCTATGCTGGGGCTAAACACCCGCAAAGGCGATCTCTCGAAAGGTGAGAACGGGGTTGCGGCTTTGCCAGGGCGTGAGGGCGAGGCACGCGGCTATATTGATGAAGCGATAGCTTATGCGCATGCAACCAGCACAAGGAATGTGCATGTAATGGCTGGGCGTACGGATGGGGGCGATGCAGCAACAAAAGTATTTTGTGATAATTTAGGCTATGCAGCAGAGGTAGCCGCAAAACATGATATTACTATCCTGATTGAGCCACTAAACCACCGCGATGCCCCGGATTATCACTTAAGAACAGTTGAGCAGGCAGTAGATTTAATTGGCCGTGTAGGCGCAAATAATATCAAGATTATGTTTGATTGTTATCACTTGCAGATTATGCAGGGCGATCTGTATATGCAGGCTAAAAATTTTATGGATCAAATAGGCCATATTCAATTTGCCTCAGTGCCAGCCCGCGCAGAGCCTGATAGGTGCGAGCTAAATTATCCGATATTGCTACCACGCTTTTATGAAGCTGGGTATCAGGGCTATATCGGCGCTGAATACAAACCAACAGGCACAACAGATGATAGCCTCGGATGGATGGCTGCTTATAGCTAACAGCCTTTATTCTATTCTTTGGCGTTAAGGTTGTGTGCGTGAGGCGGCTTGGAATGCAAGCCAGTAGCGCTGGCGGGTTTTTCGTGGCTAACTTTTCGCTCACGCATAAACACATATAGACCAGAACCCACAATAATAAGGATACCTAAAAAGGTTGTCTGATTTGGTAAATCGCTAAACACCCACCAGCCAAATAAAGTCGCTGAAATAATTTCCAAATATTGCAACGGCGCCAGCACCGCAACAGGGGCATGACGAAAAGCAACAGTGATAAACATATGCGCGATGCTAGCAGCAATACCGACCCCTATCAGCAAACTAAGCTGATAATTATCTAGCGGGATCATATCAAGGGCGGCAATCGCCCCATCATCCATCACTAACAAAACCGGCATAATAAGCATAAAAGCAGCAAGTGAGGTGTAAATCTGCACGGCTAGCGGGTGCGCCTTTTGGGTCATTTGGCGGGTCAGAATTAGATATAGGGCAAAACAGATGGCTGTGCCTAAGGGAAAGGCTGCAGCAATTCCAACTTCTGCATATTGTGGCTGTATGACAAGCAAAGCGCCGCAAAATCCAACCAGACAAGCGGTTATACGCCGCCAGCCTATTGTCTCACCTAGCAATATTGCCCCCAGCAGGGTCAGCACAAATGGCTCAATAAAGAAGATAGATATGGCATCTGCAATTGGCAGATAATTCAGCGATGCAAAAAAGAAGCTGGTGGCGATAAGAATAAGCCCGCCACGCAGAATATATAAGCCAGTTTCACGCCGATCTGGTAGGTGCAAAGCACGATAAAATAAGGCAAATGGGATCAAGATAAGCACCTGCACAGCAAAACGGGCACCGGAAATCTGGAAAACTGGAATGCCTGCTTCACCGGCTAATTTAGCAAACACATCTATGACCGGTCCAAAGGCTGCAAACCCTAGCATCATAAAAATGCCAAAGACGGTATGGGTGGTTGAGGCAGGTGTTTTATTCATCGAACAGGCCAATAGTGATGTGATGGCTGAAATGCTCTATCATAAGAGCTAAGCATTATAAGTTCATATCGGAAAATCTATGCCTGTGATAGTAAGAATATGTTGCTACCAATATTGATAGCTAAGAAGATTAGGAGTAGTTTTTTGCTACTCCGCATCCCTTATAGCAATAAATAGGTGCATTATTATGTTCCGGCTTCCCGAAAATTGGCGTGAGCGCCCTGAATACCTATTGATGTTAATGGCCGCAGCCATGCCGCTATCTTTCTGGGCATGGATGGTGTTGTTGAATAATTTTACCATTGAGGTGGCCAGCTTCACAGGGCGCGAGATAGGTATTTTACAGTCTCTGCGCGAAGTGCCGGGATTTTTATCGTTTCTGGTTGTTTATGTTTTGCTGATTATTGCTGAGCAGCGTCTGGCATTATTTTCTTTGATATTGCTGGGTCTTGGGGTCGCCCTAACAGGTTATTTCCCTACGGCTATTGGGCTTTATATTACCACTGTAATTTCCTCTATTGGTTTTCATTATTATGAAGCCTGTAATCAGTCGCTTACCCTTCAATGGCTGGATAAAAAAACAGCGCCTACCATGATGGGGCGTATTGTTGGGGTGGCGGCTTGTGCGCAATTGCTCGTGCTGGGGCTGATATTTGCCGCCTATCTTTCTAGTTTGCCTGAAATATCGTGGCAGGCATTAGCCAGTTCAAGCGGGCTTGCTACAAGCAAAGAAAGTTATCAGATCACCTATTTGGTAACCGGGCTGGCAACAATGTTATTGGCAGTAGCTGCGTTTTTCCTGTTTCCGCATTTTAAGGAAAAAACGTTTCAAACGCGTAAAATTATTCTGCGCAAAAGATATTGGTTATATTATGCGCTGACCTTTATTGCAGGCGCGCGCAGACAGATTTTTATCGTTTTTGCTGGCTTTTTAATGGTAGAAAAATTTGGCTATTCGGTTACCCAAATTACCGCTCTATTTTTGCTAAATGCTGCTTTTAATATCTGGTTTGCGCCGATTGTTGGCAAGTTGATAACACGGGTAGGGGAGCGTGCCGCGCTGGTTTTTGAATATCTTGGGCTTATTGGGGTATTTGTTTCTTATGCGGTGGTTGAATCTGGTATGATTGCTGCCGGGCTATATGTTCTAGACCATATGTTTTTTGCCTTTGCGATTGCGATAAAGACCTATCTTCAGAAAATTGGTGACCCAGCTGATATGGCTAGTACTGCCAGTGTCGCCTTTACCATTAATCATATAGCGGCAGTGTTTGTGCCTGTGTTGTTTGGTGGTTTATGGCTTATCAGCCCGTCTGCTGTATTTTTTGCAGGTGCGGCGATGGCATGTATTTCTCTTATCCTGTCTTTTAATGTGCCGCGCCATCCAGGACCTGGTGAAGAGGTGGTTATCGGTCATCGTGGTGCCGTCCCTTCAATTGCGCAATAAAATGCAAGGCCCAGAAAAAACTAAGATCAGGGCTAAAAGATTATTTAGGCTAAAAATATTTTAGAGCAGACAAAAAATGGATGCACAAACAGCCCGTCAGAAATTATTGGAAGAGCAGGAAAGCCTAGCTGCCCTTCGCCAGCAATCTGAACAAGCGCGTGCGCCAGTGATGCTAGATCAACAAGCGGTAGGCCGCTTATCGCGCATGGATGCGATGCAAAAACAAAATATGGAGCTAGCCACTGAACAACGCCGCCAACAACGTATGCAAACACTCGCGGCGGCATTGCTGCGCATAGAGGCTGGTGATTTTGGCTATTGCATCCTGTGTGACGAAGAAATAGCCCCGCAAAGGTTAGCATTCGATCCAGCTGTGGCCTGCTGTATTCAGTGCCGCACCTGATTAGCTTCAAAAAAAAGCACCGTTAGTCTTTCATAAATCAAAAGCTAATGGGCTATTTTACGTGCCCGTTCGCGCTGAAAGATATACCATGCTGAGCCGATAATAATTCCAGTTCCTAAAATAAAGCTCAAAGTGATCTGCTCATCAAAAAAGATAATGCCAATAAAAAAGGATAAAGGCACAGAGCTATAATGCACCGGTGCGAGCGCTGAGGCCGGAGCAAGTTCATGTGACCATGCCATAAAAAATTGCTGAAAGCTGGAGCCAATACCCGCAAATAACAGCACAAACCAGACAAAGCTGTTTTCAGACGTTAGAGATGGAAATTGCGCACTGCTAGCCAGCATAATAGATGCAAACAAGACGGTTCCGACACCATTATACCATAAGGTAGTCGATATTGCAGCTTCGGTGCGGCCAAGCCTGCGCAAGAAAACGAACATCAACGCGGCAAAAAATGGCATAGCTAGCCCAGCAGTAAGGCCAATTAAGCTGAGCGCACCAGTTTGCTCAGAGAATGGATTAATGAGGAATAATACGCCTGAAAATCCTATAATTACAGCGATAACGCGCCGCCTGCCTACGGCCTCTTTAAGGAAGAAGGGTGCAAGCAAGGTAATAAAGATGGTCAATAACGCGCCTAGCACGGTGGCAAGGGATATTGGCAAATAGCTAACGGCAATAAACCATGAGCTTAACCCTGCCAATCCAGCTAGAATACGCACCGCTAATACGCTTTTCTGGTTTACGTTAAACAGGGCAGCGCCACGCTGATACCAGCCTAGCCATAGCAATAACGGCAGGCAGAATAGGTATCGACAAAATAAAATTGTAACAAGCGAGATATCTGCGCTGATTTGTTTTACTAATGCGGCAAGTCCCATGGAAATGGCAATTTCGGCAAATAGCGCAATGGCGCCGCCTAGCAAATGGATTTGCTGCGGCTCTGGATTATCTTGTGAAGTTTTGTGCATTCATACTCGATAACGGGATTTATAGGCAAACACAACAAAACAGATTATCGTTGATGAGGGGGCAGTATTTATCTGATAAAATCCCATAGGTAAATTTGTTTAAAAAAGAGTGGTTGAGCAGAATATTAGGAGAGTTTAATGGGCTATCAGCATTGGCGCTACAGCAAAGACAACGATAAGACAGCTTGGCTGGAAATAGATGTTAAGGACAGCTCTGTTAACATTCTGCGCATAGAGGTTATGCAAGAATGGGCAGAAATTATGAAAGAGATTGCTGCTGATACCGATGTTGCCGGCCTATGCATGTTGTCTGGCAAGCCGGGAGGTTTTGTTTATGGCGCAGATATTGCCGAATTTAACACGCTTGCTAATGAGGCAGATGTCCATAATTTGATAGCGCTTGCCGCAAGCGTTCTATCTGCTATTGAAAAGCTGGATATCCCAACAGTTTGCGGCATTGATGGGGTTGCTGTTGGCGGTGGGTTAGAGATTGCGTTGCCATTTGACCGTATTGTTGCGGTTGGCCAGAAGCATACCAAGCTGGGCTTTCCTGAGATTAATTTAGGCATTTTCCCGGGCTATGGCGGCACCGGGCGTGCTTTGCGGCGTGTGGGTATTGAGGCCACCCTTGATATGGTGCTTTCTGGCCGCTTATTAGGGGCAGAAGAAGCGCTGTCACTGCAGCTTATAGACAGGCTAGCAGATGACGCAGATAGCTTGCGCGATATCATGCGGAACGAGTTGGCAAAGCCGAAAGCAGCTTGCCGGGTGGAGAGCGATACTAGATTTGCAGCAGCACTAGCGGTGGCAGAGGAGCGCTATTGCAGCCTAGCCATAGAGGCGGCCACGCCTGCACCGTTCAAGATTGTCCAGCACTTCAGACGCAGCGGCGGGGATTGGCAAAAGCTGGTAGAAAGCGAAAGACAGACCTTTGCACCGCTGCTTTTAGGAGAGGCAAGCTATCATTTGCGGCGCATTTTTCTGATTAAAGATGCGGTGCGAAAGACGGCCCGCGGGGACAGCCAGATTAGCCATGTACATGTTATTGGTGCAGGCACTATGGGCGGGGATATTGCCGCTGTTGCCGCTTTAAATGGTTTTTCGGTCAGCCTTTCTGACAGGGATGCCAGCGCGGTGGAAACGGCACTAACGCGCGCTAAAACCCTGTTTGAACGCCGCTTGAAGTCGGATACCACGATTGCAGAGGCAATGTCACGCTTGGTTGCAGATATTGGTGGTGCGCATATTGGCGATGCGGATATCATCATCGAAGCCGTGGCCGAAAGGCTGGAGGTTAAACAAGCAGTTTTCAAAGAAGTGGAGAAGTTGGCCAAGCCTGGCGCGATACTGGCGACAAACACCTCCTCTATTATGATCGAAGATATTGCGGCTTGCCTGAACCAGCCAGAGCGGTTGATAGGCTTGCATTTTTTTAATCCGGTTCCAGTTCTGCCGCTTATAGAAGTCATTTTTGGTGAACGCTCGGATAAGGATATTTTAGCGCGTGCGATGCGCTTTTCTGGCCAGTTGAAAAAAATGCCTGTGAAGGTGAAATCAGTTAAAGGATTTTTGGTAAACCGGGCGTTACTGCCTTATATTTTCAAGGCGATTTGTCTGATGAAAGCTGGTGAAAATGCAGATAAAATTGACCAGGCGATGGTACGTTTTGGAATGCCGATGGGCCCCATTGAGCTTGCTGATCAGGTGGGCTTAGATGTCTGCTATGATGTGGGCAAGGTGCTGGGTATGCCTGAGGCTGCTGATAGCGAGTTAGCGGCTAAATGCAGTGATGCTATGCTCGGCCGCAAAACTGGCGCAGGCTTTTATGAGTGGGAGGGGAAAAAAGCCCTGCGCGAAAGAGCTGTTTATCCACAAGAAGAGCTAGACGCGCTAGCTGCAGACTTGCTTGCCCCAATGATAGATAAATGTCGCACGGCGGTAGAGGATGGTATTGTTGCCAGCGCTGATGATGCTGATATTGGCTGTATTCTGGGGATAGGGTTTCCGCGCTATCGTGGCGGCCCGCTAGGCTGGGCAGATTATCCGCGCTAGTAAATAATCTTCAATAATCTTTAAGAATCTCTAATAATCTTAAAAAATTGAAGGAAGGTTTTATTAGCTGACCTAAATCTTGGTATCGACGATAACGGCAATGCCTTGACCGCCGCCAATACACATGGTCGCAAGCCCGTAACGTGCATCTCGGCGATGGAGTTCATATATCAGCTTGGTCAAGATAATAGCCCCTGTTGCGCCAACCGGATGGCCAAGCGCGATAGCCCCGCCATTCGGATTGACGATATCGCTGGCAAAGCCTAGCTCTTTTGTTACGGCGCAGGCTTGAGCTGCAAAAGCTTCATTGCTTTCCACGACATCAATATCGCTTACTCTCAAACCGGCACGGTTGAGTGCCATTTGTGAAGCGGGAACAGGGCCCATCCCCATAATGCGCGCTGGCACGCCGCCAAACCCATAGGCAATTATTTTGGCCAATGGCGCTCTATCTCCTGACGTGGCGCTTGCCTCATCACTAAGGATAAGGGCAGCAGCTCCATCATTAATACCGGAAGAATTACCAGCTGTTACCGCACCATCTTTTGCAAAAGCGGCACGTAAGCCAGACAAGGTTTCAAGGCTTGTATCGCCGCGTGGATGCTCGTCAGTTGTAAAAGATTTCACCTCACGGCGTGTTTTCACCTCAACGGGTACAATCTGGTCAGCAAAATAGCCCTTTTTAATGGCAGCCGCAGCGCGTTGCTGGCTAGCAAGCGCAAATTCATCCATCACCTCACGCGTAATATCATAATCAGTAGCCACATTTTCGGCGGTGATACCCATATGACCAAGCCCAAATGGATCATGCAACGCCCCAAGCATCATATCAGTCATCTCTGCATGGCCTAGGCGCGCGCCCCAGCGCATGGCTGGCACTAGATATCCGCCTCTGCTCATCACTTCTGTCCCGCCTGCGATAGCGGTTTGCGTGTCCCCTAGCTGGATAAGTTGGGTTGCGCTAACAACTGCTTGAAGTCCGCTGCCACATAGGCGATTGACGGTCAGGGCAGGGGCGCTATCTTGCATGCCGGCTCCGATGGTAATACAGCGCGAGATATACATATCGCGCGGCTCTGTATGGATAACATTACCAAATACACCGTGCCCTATCTGGTCCGCTGGCATACCAGCGCGGGCAATAGCCTCTTTTGCTGCGATAATACCAAGGTCTATCGGCGCGCAATCTTTTAAACTGCCACCAAAGCTGCCAATAGCCGTTCGCGCCGCAGATAAAATATAAACTGAGGTCATGTTCGCGCTCCTCTATATATTTTTTAGGCTAAATCTGTCTTACTGGTATAGGCCAGTACCGCCTTTGTCATATCTTTAAGCCCCATATCCCCGCCAAATTCCATTGGCCGCAACCCGCCATCAGCAAAGCCATCTTCAACCGCCTTTTCTATCAGGCGTGCTGCATCTACCATCTTCTGATTACCAGCTTGCCAGCCCAGCCAATCTAGCATCATCGCCCCGCTTAATATTGCGGCTAGCGGATTAGCTTTATCCTGACCCATAATGTCAGGTGCGCTGCCATGTGCAGGCTGGAACAAACAATGATTATCGCCTATCTCCGCTGAAGCTGCCATTCCCATACCGCCAACTAGGCCACCCGCCAGATCAGACAAAATATCGCCAAAGATATTTTCCATAACCAGCACGTCCAATGCCCATGGTTTTTTAACTAGCTCTAGTGCTTGTGCATCCACATAGGCATGGCTGCTTTTGATATCAGGGAAATGTGCTGCCCGTTCATCAAATATCTTTCTGAAGAAAGCAAACGCCTGAAATACATTTGCTTTGTCCACGCACGTTACCATATTTTTGCCGCCACTTTGCGCCCGTCTTTCTGCTAGACGAAAGGCAAAATCACATAGTCTTTCGGTAACAGAACGGGTTATACGCAAAGTTTCTCTAGCTTCATCTGCATTGGTTTTGGGGCTTCTGTCATGCACCGCAGCTGTATAGAAAAGACCCTCGGTACATTCGCGGATAATAACCATATCAATATTATTTGCCTGCTCATCCAGCAATATACGTGGCGCCCCTTTATATGCTTTTACTGGACGCACCCCTGCATAAAGCTGGAAGCGTTCACGAAGCCGCAGATGCGGCGCTATTTCTGTGCCATCCACCGCGCGAATAGCAGGCAGACCAATAGCGCCAATATACATGGCATCAGCCTTGCCAGCACGTTCCTCACCATCCGCTTCAATGTCTTTCCCGGTATCGCGGTAATAGCCGGCACCTGCTAGAATATTTGTCTGTTGCAGGGAAAATCCGCCAATGCGTGCGCGCGCTGCCTCGACAACGGCAAAGGTGGCTTCAGTAACTTCGGTGCCGATACCGTCACCTGCAAGTATGGCAATTTCAAAATGGTCTTTTGACATGGATTTTCCTCATAAATTACATATTTATAATTGGGACTTAGGCAGATTATGTGCCCCTATCAGCATGATTTTAAGATATTAGCTCTGCTCGAAGCATGAATTTCTGTAGCTTGCCTGTAGATGTTTTTGGAATTTCGGTGAAGCGTACTTCTTTAGGGCATTTAAATCCAGCCAGATGTTCACGCGTGAAGGCAATAACTTCTGCTGCGCTAGCCTTAATACCGTCTTTCATTTCGATGAAGGCGCAAGGGACTTCTCCCCATTTCTCATCTGGCTTGGCAACTACGGCGGCAAAGGCAACACCTGGAAAACGATAGAGCACGCTCTCAATTTCAACAGAAGATATATTCTCTCCGCCTGAGATAATAATATCTTTAAGCCGGTCTTTAATCTCCATATAGCCGTTCGGGTGGCGCACCGCTAGATCGCCTGATTTGAATAATCCGCTCCCTAGCGCTTCTTCAGTTGCCTCTGGGTTTTTATGATAGCCCTTCATAATACAGTTGGAACGGAAACATACCTCGCCTAGGGTCTTACCATCTGCCGGCACACGCGCGCCCGTTTCTTGATCCAGTATTTCTATCGTTTCAGTATGGGCAAAGCGCACGCCTTGCCGCGCCTTAATTGTTGCGCGTTCGCCAAAATCTAAATCGTCCCATTCGTCATGCCACGCACAATGGGTCAGATGGCCATAAGTTTCGGTCAGACCATATACTTGGGTAACGTTAAAGCCGAGCTTTTCAATTTTCTCTAAGACCGCAGCTGGTGGCGGCGCACCTGCTGTCATCGCATTGACAGTCCAGTTAGGGCGTTGGATAACCTCATCAGGGGCATTTACCAGCATGGATAAAACAATTGGCGCCCCGCCAAAATGAGTAACTTTATGTTCATGCAATAAAGGGTAGATAACCTCTGCGGCTATTTTGCGGCAACACACGACTGTACCTGCCAAAATTGCCATCATCCACGCATGACCCCAACCATTACAATGGAACATCGGCACCACATAAAGATAGGTGGGATGCATCTGCATATTCCAGACAGGCACAGTGCCCATTGACATCAAATAAGCGCCGCGATGATGATAAACGACCCCTTTTGGGCGTCCGCTTGTTCCGGAGGTATAATTTAGCGCCATTGCCGCCCATTCATCAGTTGGCATTTGCCATGCGTAATCTGCATCGCCGCCAGCTATAAAACGCTCATAATCTATGTCGCCAAGGCGCTGACCTGCTGCAGAATCTGCATCCTGCTCATCCACAATATCGATAACGGTTATAAATTTGTTGGGGCTTTGTTCCATCGCCTCACGCATGGTCGTGCTGAAAGCCGTGTCAGTGATCAGAATTTTGGTATCAGCATGGTCAAGGATATAAGCAATGGTGGATACATCTAAACGCGTATTTAGGGTGTTTAATACCGCCCCCGCCATTGCGACGCCAAAATGGGCTTCAAACATCGCTGGCAGGTTTGGTGCCATCACGGTGACAACTTCCCCTTGTTTAACACCAGCCTTTACAAGTGCGCTTGCCAGCCTGACCGCGCGTTCATACACCTCTGCCCAGCTATAGCGCAATTGGCCATAAATAACCGCAGTACGTGTCGGATAGATATCAGCGACCCTAGGTAAAAATGATAATGGGGTAAGCGGCACATGATTGGCTTCGCGCCTGTCCATGAAGCCAGAATTTGTTATGTCCATCTTGCTCATTACAACCCTCACTTACATCACTGCGCTATCTAGAGTCTATTTTTCTAGGTCCTATTTTTCTGGGGCCTATTTTTCTGGGGCCTATTTTTATGCACAATCTTGAACCACCTTGGTTACGCTTTTGGCTTAAAAGGCATGCTTGTTAGGCGCGCATTGCGCATTTTCCCGTCTATTTCCACGTCAATTATCCGGCCATCCTCGACCTGTTCAGATGCTAGCATAGCAAGGCCAAGATTTAAGTCAAAATCAGGCGAAAAGACAGCAGAAGTTACAAAGCCACAATTCTGACCGCCTTGGAAGCAGGGCGCTATCTTTGTTATTGGGGCTATTTTTTCGCCCTCGATTATCAGGCCGGTTATCTGTTTTCTCAGGCCTGTCTCCCGCTGTGTCAGCAACGCTTTTTTTCCGATAAAATCATTTTCAGAATCAAGGCTGCAGAATTTATCTAATCCGCATTCAAGAGGGGTGTCTTCGCGTGACATATCATTGCCATAAGAGAGCAGTCCGCCTTCGATACGCTCGATTAAGTTTGGGCAACCTGCGCGCATATCATAGGCCCTCCCAACTTCCCAGATATCATCCCAAAGTTGCAGGCCAAGTGTACTATCATGCAGGTAAATCTCAAATCCACCCTGCTTGCTCCATCCTGAACGTGCGATCATTAATTTATGGCCGCGCCAGTCGAAATAATCAAAGGCGAAAAACTTTAATGCGGTTACCGCATCGCCAAAAATCTCTGCTAGCACCTTTTCAGCAAGCGGGCCTTGGATGGCAAGCGGTGATACATCAGGCTCGCTAACCTCAACATCCATTCCATAGGCATGGGCAAGGCCAGCTGCCCATAACAACATATCTGAATCCGCGATAGAAAACCAAAAGGTGTCCTCAGCAATACATAAGGCTATCGGGTCATTCAACATGCCGCCATCAGCTTGGCAAATAGGGGTATAATAGCCTTTGCCCGGCACTGCTTTGCTTAGGTCACGTGCGCTCATTAAAACGGCTAATTTTCTTGCATCAGGGCCCTTCAGTTGCACTTGGCGTTCAACAGATACATCCCAGATTTGCACAGCACGTTTCAAATGCGCACAATCTTCCTCTAGCGAGGTAAAACTAGCAGCCAATAGCATATGATTATAAACAGTGTAAGAGGATAGCCCTGCTGCCTCTACACGGGGGGTGAAAGGGGTTGCTCGTACCCGCCGAGAGGCAAAAACAGGAAATCCAGACATAGCACACCTCAAAAAATAGTCTTGGTCAGATATTCTGCACCATTACTATAAAGGCTATTTTACTAGGCTAACTGCGCATACGCGCTTGCCAAATACAGCCGATTATTAACAATCTTTTCTTTGCCAGAATGTATAAGCTATAGCAACTGATTTATCTGGCTCAAAAATAGTGATAATCCCAGTGCTAGCAGCAAAATAGCAAAGCTGACATCTATTTGTTTCTGGTAGCGTTCCAGCCAGCTTTGGCTAGCTCTGGTACTGGCAAGGCAAACCATCGCAACATAAATGGCACTATCAATAAAACCAGCAAGGCTAGCCATGCCAAGATGTGTGGTAACGCTCTGCTCTGGGGTGATGAACTGGCTAAAAAGAGAGGCAAAAAAGGTCGCAATTTTAGGATTGAACAAAGCAATCGCTAGCCCATCGCGAAAACTATGACCTAGGCCGCCTCCCGGTGCTGGTGCGGCTTCTATGTTGTTTTGTTTGCCCAAAGTGGCTTTTAGCAGTCTAAACCCTATCCAGATGAGTAATAATGCGCCTGCACTCTGAATAAGGGTGAATAGCATCTGATAATGGCTGAGGATAAGCCCAAGAGTGGTTGCGGCAAGCAACGCATAAATAAAAACCCCAAGCCCATGCCCAATAGAGGCAGACAAGCCGGCATTGCGTCCATAAAGACGCGTATTGCCAAGAATGACTATCAGGCTGGGGCCGGGGGAACTTGCCCCTAAAAGGCAGATAAGTGCCAGCGATGCCCAGTCCGATATACTCATCTAGTAGGCTTACTTTCGGCTGCATCAGGAACAAGCTGGATAAAATTTCCGCTTCCCTCATCTAGGCTCCAAAGCGCGCCATTTTCCATATCAAACCACCAGCCATGAAGATGAAGCTTGCCAGCCTTTACAGCTTCTGCAATCCATGGAAAGCCGCGCAGATTAGCAACTGAATTTTTAATTGAAGCACGCTCTGCGTCATGCTGGAAGCTATCTTGCCAATTTGCAAAATCAATATTCTGCATAGCCGGGGTTGCTACATCAATCCAGTTACCAATAAACTCGCGGCTAGGGGCGTCGGGTTTGCCGCCATTTTCCTGCAATTTGCGATGATGGCTGCATATGGCTTGAACGCCGCCGCAAAGCCCGTGGCCTAAAACAATAATATTTTCTACCATCAAATCACGCACCCCATATTCGAGGGCAGCACTAACCCCATGCAGGCCTGCGTCAGGGGCATAGGGGGGAACAAGGTTTGCTACATTGCGCACCATGAACAAATCGCCTGGGCGCGTATTAAATAAAATGGCCGGGTCAACGCGGCTATCAGCACAGCCTACAACCATCGTTTTTGGTTTCTGCCCCTTGGATACCAAATCACCAAATTCACTGCTCGCCTTACCAAAGAACCTGTCTCTGAAATTCTGGAAGCCATCAATAAGGGAGGTAACCATGTTGCTGTTCCTTTGCTATTTTGAAAATTTTAATCCATTGTTTCATAAACTTGCCATAACAAAGGTATAAACGAATACCATTGCTGGCACACGATTATAGTTGTACCTATGGAAGCGGTATAAATCTAGAGGTGATGAGGAGCAAGCGGCGTGATGCTAAAGAATAAATATTCGATTGCAGTGATTGCAGGGGATGGCATTGGTAAAGAAGTAATGCCAGAGGGTTTGCGTGCGCTGGAAGCCACTTGTCACAAATTCGGCATTAATTTGGAATTTACTGAATATCCTTTCTCCAGCATCGATTATTATCAGAAACATGGCCAGATGCTGCCAGATGATTGGCAGGAAAGTCTAACTGCGCATGATGCGATTTTCTTTGGTGCGGTTGGTTGGCCAGAAATTCTACCTGATCATATTTCTTTATGGGGATCTTTGTTAAAGTTCAGGCGTGAATTTGATCAATATGTGAATCTGCGTCCTGTGCGGCTTATGCCGGGTGTGCCGTCCCCTCTGGCGGGGCGCGAGCCAGGCGATATTGATTTTTGGATTGTCCGGGAGAACACCGAAGGCGAGTACAGCTCTATTGGTGGCCGGATGTTTGAAGATACGGACCGCGAATTTGTGGTTCAGGAAACGATAATGACACGCACTGGCGTTGACCGAATTTTGAAATATGCCTTTGAGCTAGCCAGTAAAAGAGAGGCAAAGCATCTCACCTCTGCTACGAAATCAAATGGTATTTCTATATCTATGCCTTATTGGGATGAGCGGGTGGAGGAGATGGCAACATCCTACCCAGATATTTTTGTTGATAAATATCATATTGATATTCTAACAGCGCATTTTGTATTAAACCCAGATAAATTCGATGTGGTGGTGGCATCAAACCTGTTTGGGGATATTTTGTCTGATTTAGGCCCTGCCTGTACAGGTACTATTGGTATTGCCCCATCAGGTAATATTAATCCAGATGGTGATTTCCCGTCATTATTTGAGCCTGTGCATGGTTCTGCGCCTGATATTGCTGGCATGGGCATTGCCAATCCGGTGGGTCAGGTTTGGGCAGGGGCAATGATGCTGGAACATCTAGGGCATAAGGATGCTTCGGATGCGATGGTGGAAGCGATTTCGGATACGCTTCAAGATAGCCGTCTGCGCACCCGCGACCTGGGTGGAGAGGCTGATACGATTACCTGTGGTAAGGCCATAGCGGAGCGCTTGGCTTAGAACTGCTTAGAACTGGCTGCTGGTTCATGCAAAAGGGACACGGGCGCACCGCTTTATTCAAAAAGGTCAGAGGCTAGATGAAAATTGGGCTTAGATAAGATGGCTGAAAAGCAGCACCCTTCTGAGTTTTCGGAAACTCAGCGCCGGAAAGTCATCATAATAGCAGCATTAGTAACTGCTATGGGTTTTATTGATGCAACTGCATTAAATGTTGCTCTGCCCTTTATTCAATCCAGCCTTAATGCATCCGCAACCGACATCCATTGGGTATTAGAGATCTATTTGCTATTTTTAGCCGCGCTAATGATGGCAGGGGGCGCACTTGGCGATACGCTAGGGCGACGACGCCCACTGCGCTGGGGGGTGGCGTTATTTGCACTTACTTCTTTTGGTTGCGCGGTATCGCCGTCTGCCGAATGGCTAATTTTCTTTCGTGCCACACAGGGAATTTCAGCTGCCCTTATGATCCCGGCAAGTCTGGCACTGATTAATGCGGCCTTTCCGCCAGATGAGCGGGGGATAGCTATTGGGCGTTGGTCAGCAATTGTAGCCATAGCAATACCTATCGGTCCGCTGGTTGGCGGCTTAGCGGTAGATTATCTGTCTTGGCATTTTGTGTTTTTACTTAATTTGCCGATTTCAGTGATTGTGTTGGGAATGCTGGTCAGCCTGCCGCGACCACCTTTTGAGCCTGCCAAGCCGTTGCCGCTGGATGTTTATGGCTCAATTCTTATCACAGTTTCGCTAGGGCTTATTACTTATGGCCTGCTAGAAGCCGGCAGAGAGGGCTATTTCCATCCGATAGAGCTTATCGTGCTGGTCATAGGGACGATTTTGCTAGGGGTGTTTTTCTGGGCAGAAACAAAGATCAAAACGCCGATGCTTCCGGTAACTTTAATGAAAGATAGGCGGTTTGTGTTGGTATCAGCACAAACGCTAGTGCTGTTTGCTGGATTTCAGTCAGCTATGTATTTCCTTAGCTTTCTTTATATACAGGCCTTTGGCTATACTGCTTTGCAAGCTGGCGCTGCTTCCTTGCCCATCTCTGTCATTGTATTTTTTATCTCTGCGCGTGCTGGGCGCATGGCAACTATTTATGGCCCCCGCCTTATTCTGTTTTCTTCTGCTGCGCTTATGGCGATATCGCTATTTTGGCTAAGCTTTGCTGATGGGAATTATTTACGATCTGTGTTTCCGGGCATGATTGTAATGGGAATTGCGGTTGGGTTGTTTGCAGCCCCGCTTACCACGGTGGCGATGGCGGCGGCTGGGCCTGGGCGCGATGGGTTGGCAAGTGGGGTGAATAACGCGGTCTCGCGTATAGGCCCACTTTTAGGCATCGCCGTATTTGGCTATTGGATTGGCGGGGATTATGCCCTGAACCTGACTACGGCGCTGAGCGATACCAACTTATCTGCAGATAAACAGGCTTTTCTGATAGATAACCGGGCAATGATTGCGGCGATTACCTTGCCAGCAGATTGGCCACTAGCAGAACAGGAAAATATCATGCGCCTCATTCGCAGCCTGTTTGCTAGCTCTTTACAGGAAGTCTTGCGCATTAGTGCTTTATTTGCTGTTGGTGCCGCTATTCTAGCACTGTTTTATCGTAAAGATGATGCTCGCTCGGAATAAATCAGCTACAAGGGTGCAACGCTAGATGCTTAAGGACTAAGGATGACTAAAGATACAGCCCCCTTTATAATTACCCTTGATGAGGTAATGGCAAATTATGATGGTAAGCTATCTGCTTTGTTGGCAGGGCATGCAGAACTGCCAAATATCTTGATTACTTGGCAAGTGGATGTAGAGGTTAAAAATAGCGGGAGACAGGCATTTTTTGTTGCAGTTTCGGTCTGTTTTAATAGTCAGCAGGATGATGAATTGCGCGATATTGCTAGCCAGCTTTGTCCAGATAATAACACCCCTATTTTTGCCTTTGTTCCAGCATATAGCTATGGCAGCAAGGATTTCGGTATCTTTATTGCTGAGAGCCAATTAGGCGAAATTCTGGTAAATGGGCTGGTTAATGAAGTCATTGAACAGGCCGGTATTGAGCAGGCGGTAGTAAGAGCTAGCAAGCGGTAAGTCTTAGAGCTTCACCGCTATCTTGTCCCACAGCCGGGCAGGCAAAGCCCATTTAAACAAAGCTGCTAGTTTCGTGGCAGTTGTAATCCTGTAGCGTATTTTGGGCTGGCGCGCGATACACGCATGTAAAACGGCATCACTGACCGCACTAACTGGCAATTCAAACCTATCCTTAGGGGCATCTTCTGGCGCATTAAGGCGCGGGATAAGCTCTTCTTCATAGGTTCTTTTTAGCGGTGAGGCTTGCCACTTTATCCATTTCTGGAAATGAGGCACGCTGTTTAGTCGAATGCGCGTGCGAATTGGCCCCGGCTCTATCAGCACAATTTTAATCGGGCTATCGGCTAGCTCTAGCCGCAACGTATCTGCCCAACCTTCCAGCGCAAATTTAGTTGCATTATAGCTGCCACGAAACCGCAAAGCAGCAAAGCCCAGCACAGACGAATTGATTAGAATGCGGCCATTTGTTTCCTTGCGCATAACTTTCAGAGCGAGGCAGCTAAGCTCATGCCAGCCGAAAAAATTAGCTTCGAAATTTTCCCTTAATCCAGCAACAGGTATATCTTCTATCGCGCCGGGAAGCGCATAAGCGCCATTGTTAAATAACACGTCCAAGCCCCCACCAGTAATGTCCATAGCTTGCTGCCAGCCATATTGAATAGAACGGCTATCTGCATAATCCAGAACAAAGCTATGCAGGCCTTTTTCACGCAATAAGATACAATCTGCCTCATTCCGGCAAGTGGCCAATACTAGCCAGCCATGATGGTGAAGGCGCATCGCCGCGTCCAGTCCGATACCGCTGCTGCATCCGGTGATTAAAATAGTTTTCTGGTTTTGTCTCATAAGGGTGTTTCTGGCCTTTAAAGGGATTATTTGGGCCGGGATATATCGGGAAGGAGTATATCGGGCCATTGCCGGGCAAAGCGCTGTTTATCAGCGATACTCAGGGTGACGGTAATATGATGCTGGCCATCTTCATCATAGCTGGAGGCACTAACTTGGCCATTTTCATACAGCCACGCCCCAGCAGAGGCTTGTTGCGGGGCAAGTGCTAAAGACAAGCACATATCGCCCTGATTAAAAACATCCTCAATATGCTGGCATAAGAGGTCAATCCCCATGCCTGAAACAGCTGAACATAATACGCCATCTAGGCTTTCGCGGTAAATGGCCAGCGCTTCTGCATCCAGATTGTCGCATTTATTATAGACATTCAGAACTTTGCTAGATTGTTCCATAACATCTATACCAATTTCACTCAGAACAGCGCGTACATCGCTTGCTTCTTGCTCAAAATCGGCAGCAGAAATATCATGCACATGCAAAATAAGATCGCTTTGATTAATCTCTTCCAAAGTAGATTTAAAGGCTTCCACCAACTCAGTAGGCAGGTTGCTAATAAACCCCACCGTATCCCCCATCAGAACGGCGCGCCCGCTTGGAAGCTCAACCCCTCTTATGGTTGGGTCAAGTGTGGCAAAAAGCATATCTTTGGATAGCACATCCGCGCCAGTTAGGCGGTTGAAAAGTGTTGATTTGCCCGCGTTGGTATAGCCAACCAGTGCAATGGTTGGGGTTTGCGAGCGCCTTCGGTTCGCGCGCTGCAGGGTGCGGGTGCGCTTCACATCGCCCAATTCTTTGCGGATTTGTTTTATCTGATCGGTCAGCATGCGCTTATCTAGCTCAAGCTGGCGCTCTCCTGGCCCGCCCAGAAAGCCGCCGCCGCCACGCTGCCGCTCTAGATGCGTCCATGAACGCACCAAACGGCTTTTCTGAAAGGTTAGGGCAGCTAGCTCTACCTGCAGGCGTCCTGCATGGCTTTGGGCGCGCGCGCCAAAAATTTCTAGAATAAGGGCTGTACGGTCGATCACCTTACAGCCTAATGCGCGTTCCAAATTGCGATGCTGTACTGGGCTTAAGCTCGCATTGATGATAACTAAAGGATTTTCTAGAGATTCGGCTGTTGCGGCGATACGCTCAACTACCCCTGGTCCCAAAAGTGAGGCAGCACGCACCCGTGCCATCGTTATAATCTCAGTATGCACAATTTCCAGATCAATAGCCGCTGCCAGCCCGCAGGCTTCTTCAAGCCTTTCTTGCGGGGTGCGCATATCGCTGAGCGCATTGGCCTGTTTTAATTCGGGCTGGATGATAAGAGCATGGTTCACAATAAAGCTAGATTACCGCAAAGTTCAAATATTTTAGCTCTTATAGCGGATTGTAGCAGGCATAGTAAGCCCTTGGGCGACGGCAGTGTATAAAATTGTGGCCTTCGCACTTTGTCTCCTCTTGAAAAAATGCATCTCTCCACCCACATGCAAGTCTGACAAAATGACATGACAACCGACTATACATAGGTGAATTATGGCCGCTAAACAGCATGATTTCGAAGCCGATACTGGTAAAATCCTCGATATCGTTATCAATTCTCTTTATTCGGAAAAAGAAATTTTCCTGCGTGAGCTGATTTCAAACGCCTCAGATGCATTAGATAAGCGCCGCTATATGGCTGCAACAGACCAATCCCTACAAAGTGAAACAGGCTATGCGATAACCATTATCGCTGATGAAAAGGCCAAAACCCTGACTATTTCTGATAATGGGGTAGGTATGGATGACGCCGATATGGCATCTGCGCTGGGTACTATCGCCCGCTCTGGCTCAAAAGCGTTCCTTGAGCAAATTCAAGCAGAAACATCTAAAGACAAAAAATCAAAAGACGCTTTCTCGCTTATTGGTCAGTTCGGAGTAGGTTTTTATTCTGCCTTCATGGTCGCAGACAAGATAGATGTTATCAGCCGCAAAGCAGGCGATGAAAAGGCATGGCATTGGTCATCAGATGGCAAAAGTGGCTACAGCCTTGATAAAGGGGAGCGGGCTGAAGCCGGTACCGATATTACGCTACACCTTAAAAAAGGGGAAAAGGATTTTCTGGATGAGACGCGTATTGGCTATCTGGTGCGTAAATATTCAGACCATCTGGGCTATGCGGTAAATTGGCAGCCGCCAAAGCTCGATGCACCGCGCCAGCTTAATACAGGTTCTGCAATATGGACGCGTCCGAAAAAGGATATTTCTGAGGAAGATTACACCCAGTTTTACCGCCAAATAGGAGCGGTATATGATGAACCCTTTATGACGCTGCATAACAGCACTGAAGGGATGTTGAATTACACCAGCTTATTGTTTGTGCCAACCTCGCGGCCGTTTGATCTGTTTAATCCAGATCGTAAATCACGTATGTCCTTATATATAAACCGCGTCTTTATTACCGATGAATGTGAGGATATTGTCCCGCCTTGGCTGCGTTTCATTCGCGGTGTAATAGACACACCAGATATGGATTTGAATGTCAGCCGCGAGATGCTGCAAAAGAACCCTTCGGTTCAGAAAATTGGTAAGGCGCTGATAAAGCGAATTTTGGGTGAGCTTAAGAAAAAGAAAGAAAAAGACCCAGAAGCCTATGAAGCATTTTGGGATCAGTTTGGGATGGTCCTAAAAGAGGGCTTGTATGAGCATATTGAAAGCCGCGATAAGATTTTGGAAATTTGTCTGTTCCGTTCTGCACGTTCCGGCACACTTATTAGCCTAGCAGATTATGTGGCGGCGATGCCCGATACTCAGGATAAAATCTATACACTCTCAGCAGAGAATCCTGAACAGGCGGAAACCTCGCCGCATCTAGAAGGATTTCGTGCCCGCGATATTGATGTTCTGTTGATGACTGATCCAGTGGATGAGTTCTGGATGCAGGCTGTCACAGAGTTTGAAGGCAAGAGTTTTGCTTCTGCTACAAGAGGAATTTCTGACCTAGATAAGGTTGCGCCAAAGTCTGATGGTGAAAAAGCAGAAGAAAAGCCAGACGAAGATGCCCGCAATCAGGAATTTGCTGGTCTGATCGCCAAGGTGAAAGCGACGCTTGGTGAGGATATCAAAGATGTTAGGCTATCTAAGACATTAACAGATAGCCCCGTTTGTCTGGTTGCTGATGAAGAGGGCATGGATATCCAGATGGAACGGCTGATGAAGGCGCATAACAAAGATTTTGCTGGCAGTCCGCGAATTTTAGAGATTAATCCTGATCACAAGCTGATTAAGGGCATGGCCAGCCAGATTGAAGCCAATGGCGATCCCGCACTATTAGATGATGCGGCTAAAATGCTGCTTGATCAGGCACAAATTCTAGAAGGGCGTCCACCTGCCAGCCTAACTGAGTTTGCCAAGCGGATGACAAGGTTGATGGAGCGTGGCCTGTCTGCTTAGTTTTGGGGCAAATGGCTAAATTTTAATTTGATCCTATCAATGATGCGCTCAGGGTCAAATTGCAAAGCCAGCATTTCAGTGGGGGATAGGCGCGGGGTGATGTCAGAGCGCATCTGTAAGGTGCCGCCTTGGCGCAGAAAAGCTGCAATGGGCGTGCCAATAGCTAGCGCATGACGTGGCAGCATTTCGCTCAAGCTTACTTGCATAATCATTATCGTGACATCTGTTGCCTGATCGCCTTGCAAGCGAGCAATAAGGTCAAGCAAACCCGCATCCGTAAGATCAACTGAAAAGCCGGAAATGCTCCTTAGAAAGGCAAAGATGAATGCCTCTTCAGTTTCCGGCGCTTGTGTTTCCAGATAATATTCTGATAACTGGTTCAAGGCTTGATATTCATATCGGCTTAAATCCAGTGTGAAATCTGACTTCATATCCATTAGGCTTGAGGCGGAAAGTTCTATAATACCCTGTAATTTCACCGTATCTGCCTGTTTTTCAATCTGAAAATTCATGGCGATGTCTAGGGTAAGATGGTCGCTGCCTAACATGGCAAAAATGGCGTCGGTTTCGTTTGTAGGTCTGTCACCTGGAACTTGACTTAATACCAGACCGTCTAAGCTGAGTTTGGTGCGAGAATTGTCTGGAAGGGCGTCGAACTCGGTCGGGGTTAACAGCCCATCAAGCGTTATATTGGCAATTTCCAGCTCGATGAATTCATTTTCTGAATAGAAGTGAATATTTTTTATTTCGGCCAGACTCCGCAACGGGCTTTCCCCGCTATGGCGCTTGCGATACGCTTCAATGCGCATATCCTGAACGGCTACCAAATGCTCGCCAGATACATGCCCAATGGTTAGGGTATCGCCAGCCTCTGTTGTATAAGAAAAATTCTTAATCAGCACATTTTCTATGGCAACAATATCCTGACCAAAGCCATCTGTTTTTAAGATCAGTTTTTCAACAAAGCCACGTTGCTGGCCGCGCTCATAGATATCAACATCACGAATATTAATATCAATAAAATTCTCATCGCTTCCATTTGCACGATACCAGCCAGAGCTGTAGCGAATTTCAGTAGTTTCATCCAGCCAGACATATGTCTTTGCCATAGCCGGCATCGCGGTGGCCAGCCAAAAACAGCTTGCCATTAAGCTAGCTGCTATTACCAGCTTCCTAGCAGCATCCAAAATTGGCATTTGACAAAACATGGTAATAACAGCCTCCGATAGCCAAGGGTAGTATTCGCTCCCCAAAGCCTAACATAAGCCGAATAATCAATTGAGCAAAATGTTGTTTGGCCTAGTTGTATTTGGCGCTATTTTTTTTCTACATATAAAGGCTTGGGGTTTAGGCGCTTGCTGCCATTGAAGCTTGGATAATATTAAAATGCAGGCCAAGCGGAACATCTGTTTTTTCAATGATAACCTGTGCGCCATCGCCTATTTCACCTGCGAGCAGGGCTTCAGCCAGTTTGTTTTGTAGCTCATTTTGCATCACCCTCTTCAAAGGACGGGCGCCATATTGCGGGTCATAGCCCTTATCTGCTAGCCAGTCGCGCGCGTCTTTATGAAGCTGCAATTGAATATCCCGGTCTGTAAGGCGCGCTTTCAACCGGTTGAATTGAATATCAACAATTGCTCCCATATGGTTGCGGCTCAAGCGCTGGAAAAGCAGGATAGAATCGAGCCGGTTTAGGAACTCAGGCCGAAACGCATCTTGAACCTCTTCCATAACCGCATCGCGTGCTTCATCTACTGAATGTTCATCCGGCAGTGCCAATAAGGGTGCTGAGCCCAGATTGGAGGTTAGCAAAATCATCGTGTTGCGGAAATCAACGCGTCGTCCCTGACCATCGGTCAAATGCCCATCATCTAGTACCTGCAGCAAAATATTAAAGATATCAGGATGTGCCTTTTCGATTTCATCAAATAAGATTACCTGATAGGGACGCCGACGAACCGCTTCGGTAAGCGCGCCCCCCTCATCATAGCCGACATATCCCGGAGGCGCGCCAATGAGCCGTGATACAGAATGTTTTTCCATATATTCAGACATATCAAGACGCAAAATAGCCTCTTCATTATCAAACAAGAAATCAGCAAGCGTTTTAGCCATTTCAGTTTTGCCAACGCCCGTTGGTCCAAGCATTAAAAAGCTGCCAAGTGGCTGATTTGGGTCATTCAGGCCAGCACGGGCGCGTCTTGTTGCATTAGATATCGCATTAATGGCCTCACTCTGGCCGATGACACGGCGGCTGAGTACTGTTTCCATATCCAGCAATTTCTTCTCTTCACCTTCCATCATCTTTGCCACAGGTATGCCCGTCCATTGGCTGATAATTTGCGCGATATGTCTTTGTTCGACCTGCTCCTCTATTAAATCGGATCCAGAAAGCGCCGCCTTAGCCGTTTCAAGATCAGAAATCAGGTTAGGCAGAATAGAATAAGTAAGCTCGGCTGCTTTTTCTAAATCGCCCTGACGCTGAGAGACTTCCAGATTATATCGGCAATCTTCGATTTTTTGTTGAAGGGCGGCAATCTCTGCCATCTGCCGTTTTACGGCATCCCATTTTTTTGTCAGCTCTTGTGATTCTGATGTTAGGGTTTCTAGCTGTTCTTGCAGTTTTCCTAAGCGTTTTTTACTGGCAGCACTGCCTGCTTCGCGGGTCAGGGCAGCCTGCTCAATTTTCAGCTGCATTATCTGCCTGTCGGTTGCTTCTAGCTGCGGGGGTTTGCTATCAGATTGAATGCGAATATGGCTGGTAGCTTCATCGACCACATCTATCGCCTTATCCGGCAAGAAACGCTCATTTATATAGCGGTTGGAAAGCTGGGCAGCAGCAACCAGCGCATCATCTGTGATGCGGATACCATGATGCAGCTCATACTTTTCCTTTAGACCGCGCAGGATGAAAATGGTATCTTCAACCGAAGGCTCACCGACAAAAACGGTTTGAAAACGGCGCGTTAGTGCGGCATCTGTTTCCACATATTTCCGGTACTCATCCAAGGTTGTGGCGCCAATACAATGTAATTTACCGCGCGCAAGAGCTGGCTTTAACAAATTAGAGGCATCCATCGCCCCATCTGTTTTGCCAGCACCAACTAGCTGATGCATCTCGTCAATAAAGACGATTATATTGCCTTCTGCTGCGTCAATTTCATCTAAGACGGATTTTAAGCGTTCCTCAAACTCGCCGCGATATTTAGCCCCTGCGACCAGCGCGCCCATATCTAGCGATAATAGTGATTTTCCAGACAAGGCTTCAGGAACATCACCTTGCACAATCATCTGAGCAAGGCCTTCTGCAATAGCGGTTTTCCCGACACCCGGCGCGCCAATAAGCACAGGGTTGTTTTTTGTCCGCCGAGCCAGAATTTGAATAGCACGGCGCACTTCTTCATCACGCCCTATCACTGGATCGAGCTTGCCTTGCATTGCTAATGCGGTAAGGTCGGTAGCATATTTAGACAGGCTTTCCATCATTTCATCACTGACGTCGCTGTCGATAGTGCGCCCTTTGCGCTGCTCATCAATGACGCTTTCCAGCTGTTTTTTCTGGACGCCCGCGGTGCTAAGTAGTTTGGCAGCTGTGCTTTTGCCAGCGCAAATAGCCATCAACATAGCATCTACCGAAATAAAGCTATCACCGCGCTGTTTAGTCCAGCTTTCTGCATCAGCAACAATACGGCCCAGCCCGGGGTCAATCTGTAAATTATCCGCACCGCTTCCGGTTACCTCAGGGAGTTTGGAAAGAGCTGTCTCTAGCTCATCATTCAGCGTATCCATAGCGGCGCCACTCCGCATCAATAGCCGGCTTGCAGCTTGCCCATCATCTTCTAGTAAAGCCGCTAGAAAATGCAGATCAGTCATGCGTTGATGGTGACGGCGCAACGCAATGGTCTGGGCAGAGCCAAACGCTTTTCTAACGGTTGCGGTAAAATGTTCTGTGTTCATCTTATACTCCTCACATCAAGAAGCTTCTGCCTTTATGTCTCTAAGCGCAATTGCTTCTGTTATTGATAATGAAGTCCTACATTAACATTTTGCAGGGGCAAGAATGAAAACCCGCCAACATGCGGCATCTTCTTTTTGCTCTCGCCTGCAAACAAGGCTGTGATATGACCACCAACATTGCTTGCCAATCATAAAACATGTGGGAAGTGACTTCTCTGCTTTCAAGGCTTGTCAATCATACAAGTGTGCCGATAAGCTAAAAATAGCGTTTTCAATAATTAAGGGGAGAGAAGATAGTGAGCCCATCATCACGTACAGGCGGAGAGCTTCTGGTAGAATGTTTATCTAATTTAGGTGTCACAACAAGTTTTGGTGTGCCGGGGGAGTCCTATTTGGCTGTTCTGGATGCGTTATATGATGCTGATATCAAATTTACCCTCTGCCGCCATGAAAGTGCAGCTGGGTTTGCAGCTGCGGCTTGGGGAAAGCTGACCGGAAGCCCCGGTATCGGGTTTGTTACTCGTGGGCCGGGCGCAACAAACGCCTCAATTGGGGTGCATACTGCGATGCAAGATAGCTCACCAATGATATTATTTATTGGCCAAGTTGGCGTAAATGATAAGGGGCGTGAAGCTTTTCAGGAGGTGGATTATCGCGCCTTTTTTACCCCGCTTGCAAAATGGGCAACGGAAATTGATAACCCAGATAGAATTCCAGAGATTATTAGCCGTGCATGGCATATTGCGCTTTCTGGGCGTCCAGGGCCAGTAGTGGTGGCACTGCCAGAAGATATGCTAACAACCTCAACTTATTCTGAGCCATGCCAGCGCGTAACAATTGCTGAGGCAGGGGTGGATACTGGCGTGCTGGAACAGGCTTTGGAGATGCTATCCGCAGCAGAAAACCCGCTGATAATCGCAGGTGGTGGCGGCTGGAATGCGGCCGGCAAAAAAGCGTTGCAGAGTTTTGCTGAAAGCCAGAATATAGCGGTTTCCGCTGCTTTTCGCTACCATGATGTAATTGATAATCACAGCCCTGTTTATATCGGGGATGCAGGCGTTGGGATGGCGCCGCATATTTCTGCAGCGATGCGGGAGGCTGATGTCATTCTGGCCTTAAATATCCGTCTAGGAGAGGGAACAACACAAGCTTGGACATTGCTAGATGTTCCTTATGCAAAACAAAAAATCATCCATGTGCATGCCTCTGATTTAGAAATTGGTAAAATATATCATCCGGCTTTATCCGTGCATGCAGGGCCTAATCAATTCGCTATGGAACTCGCAAGCCAATCGGTAAGCGATGCCAAGCTATCTGCGCGCAAGGCCTTTATAAAGAAGAATAGAGAAGCATATATCGCATCACTGCGTCCTGCTGCCCAAGATAGCCCAGTTGATATGTCCGCTATCATGGCGATATTGCAAGACAAGCTAGATGAGGATGCCATCCTAACCAACGGGGCAGGGAATTTTGCCCTCTGGCCGAATAAGGCGTTTTGTTTCGGCCCAAGGCAGCGATTATTGGCACCCCAAAGTGGGGCAATGGGCTATGGCTTGCCTGCAGCGATTGCAGCAGGGGTTGCCCATCCCGGCAGGCAGGTTGTGTGTTTTGCAGGGGATGGTGACATCCAGATGTGTATCGCTGAGCTTGGCACGGCTGTTCAGGCAGGGGCTAAGCTGCTGATTATCGTGCTGAATAACGGTTCTTATGGTACTATCCGGATGCATCAGGAACGCGACTATCCTGACCGGATTTCTGGAACTAATCTTTATAATCCTGATTTTGCGGCAGTAGCACAGGCCTATGGTATGGCAGGCTTCACGGTCGCAAAAACAGATGCTTTTGAAGCTGCTTTTGATCGCGCTGTTACCGCTGAAAATGGTGCGGTGATAGAGCTGGACATCAATGTAGATGCGATAACGCCGCGTACTACCCTGACCAAATTACGCAAAAAGGGCTAGCGGCTGTTTATAATCTGGTAATCTGCTAGCCTGCGGCTTTGGATAAGCGGTCATTGCGATAATTATGCATACGCATTAAATTATCCGTGGCCGCGTCCAGCGTTTTAGTAGCGGCTTCGGGAATGGCGGTGCCAGGTCCAAAAATGGCAGCTACGCCAGCATCATATAGATATTGATAATCCTGTTGCGGAATAATACCTCCGCAGATGACCAGAATATCCTCAGCCCCTTTTGCCTTTAATGTTTCCACCAGTTCTGGCAACAAAGTTTTATGCCCAGCTGCGAGCGAGGAAACACCAATAATATGCGCGCCCATATCAATAGCGCTTTGGGCCGCTTCTTCGGGGGTTTGGAATAGCGTACCAACGCGCACATCCATGCCAAAATCGCCAAAGGCAGAGGAAATTACCTTTGCGCCCCTGTCATGGCCATCCTGACCAAGCTTGGCCATATATAAAATAGGGGCCTCTTTTGCCTCGTCACAAAAGCGGCTAAAGGCGTTTTCAACTGCATCAATTTCAGGCGCACTGCCATAGGTCTGGCGATAGATATCACGTACCGTTTCCTGCTTGCCTGTATAGCGGCCAAAAACCGCCTCCAGTGCCGACGATAGCTCACCCACTGATGCCCGTGCCCGCATGGCATCAATGCTTAAGGCTAGCAAATTACCGCTATTATTTCTCGCAGCTTCCTGAAGCGCTGAAAGGCTAGCTTTTACAGCTTCATCGTCCCGACTTGCTCTAATTTCATCAAGGGATTTTGTCTGGCCGGACCGCACCGCATCATTATCGATATCAAGTACCTCAACCGCACTATCCTCATCAGGGCGATATTTATTTACCCCCACAATGACATCCTCGCCATTATCAATACGGGCTTGCCGCGCGGTTGCCATTTTTTCTATTTCGCGCTTTGGAAATCCCTCTAATACCGCATCGGTCATGCCGCCCATATCTTGGATATCGTTTATCAGCGCATCTGCTTTATGAATTAGCTCTGCTGTAAGGTTTTCTACGTAATAAGACCCTGCAAGCGGGTCAACAGTGTCGGTGATACCGGTTTCATGTTGCAGGATAAGCTGGGTATTGCGCGCAATACGAGCCGAAAAATCAGTTGGCAGGCCAATGGCCTCATCGAACGAATTTGTATGCAAAGACTGGGTGCCACCAAGAGCGGCTGCCATCGCTTCGATAGTGGTGCGGATAACGTTATTATAGGGGTCTTGTTCGGCAAGGCTAGCACCAGATGTCTGGCAATGCGTGCGAAGCATCAGCGATTTTTGGTTTTCAGGCTGGAATAATTTTTCTATCCAACGCGCCCAAAGCGTTCGCGCTGCCCGTAATTTTGCCGCCTCCATAAAGAAATTCATACCAATACAGAAAAAGAACGATAGGCGCGGGGCAAAATCATCCACATCCAGCCCTTTTGCTTTGGCTGCTTTTACATATTCCAGACCATCGGCAAGGGTAAAAGCCAACTCCTGAACCAAATTGGCACCAGCTTCCTGCATATGATAGCCAGATATGGAAATAGAGTTGAATTTTGGCATATGCTGGGCAGTATGGGCAATAATATCCGCCACAATCCGCATCGAGGGTTCAGGTGGATAAATATAGGTATTACGCACCATGAATTCTTTTAAGATATCGTTCTGGATTGTGCCAGACAAAGCAGCTTGCGATACCCCTTGCTCTTCACCAGCAACAATAAAGGCAGATAGCACGGGAAGAACGGCTCCATTCATGGTCATGGAAACGCTCATATCTTGCAAAGGGATACCGGCAAATAGGCGCTTCATATCCTCAACTGTGTCAATGGCCACGCCAGCCTTGCCCACATCACCGCGTACCCGTGCATGATCTGAATCATAGCCTCTGTGCGTTGCAAGATCAAAAGCAACAGACAGGCCTTTCTGGCCAGCCTTTAAGGCTTTATGGAAAAACTTATTTGTTTCTTCTGCTGTAGAGAAACCAGCATATTGGCGGATTGTCCATGGCCGAACGGTATACATGGTGGCACGCGGCCCTCTGGTAAAGGGCGCTTCTCCTGGCAAGCTGCCAAGATGTTCCAAACCTTCCAGATCTGCTTCGGTGTAAAGCGGAGCAATATCAATGCCTTCAGCAGTTTTGGTTGCAATCGTCTCTAAATCGCGTCCTTTTAGCTCTGCTGAAGCTTGTTTTGCCCATTGCAACTTTTTGTCATGCTTTTCGGTCATGAGGCACCCTTTGGCACTCTGGTCTTTTGCTTGATGAGATTAGGATAGCAAATATGCGCACAAATTTCGAGTGTCAAGAAGGCTAGATCCTAGCAAAAGGGGTGTTTTTACATACCATCTTTACATTTGGCTATCGCTTGCCTCATGGTCATCAAAGAGGGGGCGAATATATTTTTGTCTCTTACGTATCTTTTTTGGCGTATTATACACATGTTCCCTATCTTAGGTTTTCTCTCCAAGCTCTCTTACCGTCAGCAAGGCTTTTTGCTGATGGTAGTGGCTGCCTTTTGCTCTCCAACTTTGGATGTAATGGCAAAATATCTGTTGCAAAGCCAGCCCGTGATGCAGGTGGTTTGGGCGCGCTATACAGGCCAGTTTATCTTTATCCTGTGCTTATTTGCCCCGCGCTTAAAAACTGTTGTACGCACACAATTTCCGCGCTTGCAGTTTGTGCGGTCTGCCGCCTTGTTTGGCGCTACCTTCTTTTTCTATCTTAGTTTGCGTTATCTTGATCAGGGGCAAGCCGCAGCTATTTTCATGGTTGCGCCCTTGCTGATTACGGTACTAGCCGTGTTGTTTTTAGCAGAAAAAATAGGCATTCGAAGAGGGGTCAGCGTCATTGGCGGATTTATTGGTGCGCTAGTTATTATCCAGCCCCATTCTGATATTTTTACCCCCGCATCCTTGCTCCCCCTAGCCGCCGCCAGCTTTTATGCCAGCTATTCTATTTTAACGCGCAAGCTGGGTGACGCCGAAAGCCCGCACACAACCTTGTTTTTCACAGCTGGTTTCGGGGCAGTTTGTACGAGCATTCTGCTGCCCTTTATCTGGGTTGCGCCAGCACAAGCAACAGATATTATCCTGATGGCGAGCATGTCTTTGTTTGGCGGCATCGGTCATTATGCAGTAATTTTATCCCTGCAACGTGTTGAGGCAAGTGAAACGGCACCGCTGAATTATCTAGCTGTTGTATTCGCTATGTTTTGGGGCTTCATGGTGTTTGCTGAAATTCCGTCAATGGCCACACTTGGCGGGGCGGTAATAATTATCGGCTCTGGATTATATTTATGGCGGCGGGAAAAAATAGTCAAAAAGGCCTAAAATCAAAAAGCAGAGAAGAATAGGGGTGGTTTTTTAGCGTTTATCGCATCATATGATAAAGGGGGTTTTCAATTCCCGCCGCGCTTTGTACTTTTGAGCCAGACAAGCGCAGAACCGATTTTGAGGATATTATCATGGATAGCATTGCAGAGCCACTCGCCAAGCCGAAAACCAAAGCTGTATTTGACTGGGCAGATCCGTTTGGCCTTGAGGCGCAGTTAAGCGAAGAAGAGCGGATGGTCAGAGATACCGCCAAAGCGTATGCCGATGAAAAATTGATGCCGCGGATTATCGAAGCTTTTCGGGAAGAAAAAACAGATATAGAAATTTTCCGTGAGATGGGTGCGCTTGGCCTGCTGGGTATAACAGTCGGTGAGAATTATGGCGGGGCAGGGATGAGCCATGTCTGTTATGGTCTGGTCGCCCGTGAGGTAGAACGAATTGATTCTGGCTACCGCTCAATGCTGTCCGTGCAATCCTCGCTCGTGATGCATCCTATCGAAGCCTTTGGCAGTGAAGTGCAAAAACAGCGTTATCTGCCGAAGCTGGCGACTGGGGAACTTATTGGTTGTTTTGGGTTAACCGAAGCTGATGCGGGCTCTGATCCCGGCTCTATGCGCACAACGGCACGCAAGACCGATAAGGGCTATGTGCTGAACGGCTCGAAAATGTGGATATCTAATGCGCCTCTTGCAGATGTTTTTGTTATTTGGGCAAAGTCAGATGCACATGATGGCAAGATCAAAGGCTTTGTTCTGGAAAAGGGTATGAAGGGGCTGTCCGCTGACCCTATAAAGGGTAAGCTATCCCTGCGCGCCTCAATCACTGGCTCTATCAGTATGGATGAGGTTGAGGTTTCTGAAGACGCTCTATTGCCCCATGTGGAAGGTCTGAAAGGGCCATTTAGTTGTTTGAACAAGGCACGTTTTGGCATTAGCTGGGGCGTAATGGGCGCCGCAGAATTTTGCTGGCATGCTGCGCGCACCTATACGCTAGAGCGCAAGCAATTTAACCGGCCACTAGCTGCAAACCAGCTTATCCAGCTAAAGCTAGCGGATATGCAGACAGAGATTGGTATCGGCCTGCAATCGGTATTACGCGTAGGCAGAATGCTGGATGAGGGCACTTGTGCGCCGGAGCTAATATCCCTTGTAAAGCGTAATAGCTGCGGCAAGGCACTGACTATTGCCCGCACAGCACGTGATATGCATGGCGGGAACGGCATCTCAGAAGAATATCATGTGATGCGGCACTTAATGAATCTGGAAACCGTCAACACTTATGAAGGCACACACGATGTGCATGCATTGATATTGGGGCGGGCGCAAACAGGCTTACAGGCCTTTTCTGGCTAGAACCGCTGGCTAACCCTTGAGGGGTAACTCTTGAAGCTAAAATCTATATCTAACCTAGGCTAGAAAAAACCAGCCATAGGAAATGAGTAAGGCAGGGATAGCAGAATAAAGGGTTGCCATCACCGCAGCGCCCGGTGCTAGTGCAATCGCTGGAAATAATGCATCTCCATCATTACTAATCGCATTACCTATTTGCGCGGATAGCGGCAGATAGCCAGAAAGATATAGGGTCGTGACTAAAATTTGCGCCCCGCATCCGGGAATAAAGCCAATAAGCACAGCGATAAGCGGGGCAAATGCCGCCACAGAGGTAAATAAGGATTTCAGGTCAATGCCCGTGAGATGGATAGCGACTTCAAATAATAGAAAAGCAAATATAACCCAGCTGGTAACAAAATTTGTATCCGCAATCGTACGCCGAATAATCGTTTCGTTTTCAGCGCCAGCTATATCTGTCTTTTGTTTGCGTAGTTGAGGGAGCAAACGCGGCAAAGCCCACATCCCAAAACAAAGCATACCGCCAATAAAGCCTAGTAAGCTAGCAGGAGCAGGGATGTTTTCAGTAGCCAATATCGCATCCACATCTATTTGAAATGCTAGCATGAGGCCTAAAATAAGCCCGGGTGCAAAAATAAGCATCCAAACCTTATCTAGAACTGGGTTAGAAAAATCTTCATGTTCAGGGTCGGATAAATCTGGATGGCTGGCAGGGCTCGTATTTTTAGGGCGCATAAAATCTGGCCCATGGATGGCATCAACGATATATCCGGTGATAACACCTACCCCAAACCCTAGTCCGATAATAAAAAGTCCGGTTAATGGTTCTTTGGCTAATAATAAAAAAGCAGCGTCCCCCATTGTCGCCGTTAACGTTGCTAAAACTGAGCCAAAACTCAAGCGCCCAGATACATATTTAGTCACCACAATGATAGCGCCGCCACAGCCAGGTAATGCCCCAAGTGCAGCGGCCAACGGGACCTGCCATTTGCCTGATTCTGCTAGTGCGGTGGTCAAATCAAACTTGAACGCCCGCTCGGCCATAAAAAACAGTAACAAGGTGCCAGCAACAAAAGTAGATACTTGCAGATAGGCGTCTGCAATCGCAGCAAACATTACATCAAACAAGCTGAGGTCATATAAAAGGGCGGCACAAAATCCCGCAACAATCGCTAGAAGCGGCAAATTCATACGCCGCTCAGTTTTTGCATCGGTGACGATATTTGCCGTTGTCATGCAGTTTCCCTTGGATAAATAATTGTGCTTTAACAGAAATGCCATTTTGGCGTCTGTGCTTTAGCCAAAACAGTGCCACCTTTAGAAGTTTGCAAACTTATCACAATAATTAATAGGCTTATGAAGTTAGTCAAGGCTAATTTGGAGAAAAATTTGTTTCAATACCTGTAAAATGTAGGCTTTTGATTGACATTTTGGAGTAGGTTTCACATGTAAGGGTCATTAGAGGTGGCCGCTCATGGCCACGGAGGTACAAATATGTCCCAAACAGCTGAAAACATGTCGTTCCCGATTGTCGATGGAACAATGCCAGATGCGGTGCGTGTTCTAGAGGTTAGACATTGGACAGATAGACTGTTTTCCTTTGAGGTAGAACGCCCCCAAAGTTTCCGCTTTCGCTCTGGCGAATTTGTTATGATAGGTCTTTTGAATGAAGCTGGCCGTCCGTTGTTGCGCGCCTATTCTATTGCTTCCCCATTTTGGGAAGAAAGTTTGAGCTTTTATTCGATAAAGGTGCAGGATGGTCCGCTTACTTCGCGTTTGCAGCATATTCGGAGCGGCGATTACATTTTGATGAAGACCAAACCTACCGGCACGCTGGTGCTGGATGCGTTATTGCCAGGCAAGCGCTGTTATCTGGTTTCCACAGGTACTGGGGTTGCGCCTTTTGCCTCTCTTCTTTGTGACCCAGAGTTATATGAGCGTTTTGATCAAGTGATTTTAACCCATACCTGTCGTGAGATAGCCGAGTTAGGCTTTAGTATGGAGCTAGTTGCGCGCACCAAAGGTGACCCGCTTATTAGTGAAATAGCTGCAGAAAAGCTGGTTTATTTTCCTACAACCACGCGTGAAAGCTATCCGCATATGGGACGCATTACCAATCTGATGGAAAGTGGGGCGTTGTTTGATAGCCTCAGCCTGCCGCATTTATCATTGGGCGAGGATAGGGTAATGATTTGTGGCTCGATGAATATGAACCAAGATATGAAACAACTTTGCTTGGATGCAGGGCTACAGGAGGGGGCAAATTCTGCGCCTGGTCATTTTGTTCTTGAAAAAGCGTTTGTCGGCTAGCTAACGAATAGAGCGAATAACATTTGGCAGGCCGGTTAAATCTGGCAGTAAATGATCAATGCCTTCTAGGGCTTTTGGCGTATCTGGGTAAATCGAAGAAATGCCGATAAATGCGCCTGTTCCAGCCTGTTCTGCTGCATGTCTATCTGCAAAAGTATCGCCAACCATTGCCACTTCGCGTGGCTCGCATGACAGTGCATCACAGATGGCCAGCAACCCCTTTGGCTCTGGCTTTGAGCCAAAACCGCTATCAAATCCTACCACCATCTCAAGGAAGTCTGTAACGCCGATATCAGCACAGCCTCGGGTCGCAGATTCTACGCTATCATTGGTCAGAACGGCCATTTTATACCCGTCAGTATGAAGGTGCGAAAGCGGGGTGATAACATCGCCATTGGCCACTGAGCCAACTCCGGCTAATGTCTCATCGCGCGCATCCAAAAATACATCGCGTAGTTTTTCTCTAATATTCTGGTCATGATGTAGCTGGTCAGCTAATTGCGGAACAGCTTCGGCAATGGCGCTAAACTGGGTAGCCATAGACCCTGCCGCAAAAAGTCCGTCAGCATCAATGCGGCGGGATTTTTCATCAATGCCGATAATGTCCTGAAATGTCTCTGCTGAATGCCTTCCGTCTGTCAGGCCAGCGATAAAATGTGTCATGGCGATAGCGCTATTTAGCCATGTTGCCTCTAAATCCAGCAGAACGCCGTCCTTGTCAAAAATGACTGCCTTAATCATCTGCTAAAAACCTTCTTAAAATTGACTGCGCACGCATGTTGAAGATATGTATCTCAACATTAAAGTTATGCAATAGACAAATGCGCGATTTCTTATCATAAAGCAAGACGTTGCCATTTAAATGCGCGCCTAAACGAAAATATGTCCCAGTGTTATCGGACCCTAGCTAAGGATAAAATGATGAAAATTGCACTTCTTGATGATTGGCAGGAAAATGCCCATGAATTCGCTGATTGGGCGCGCGTGCGCGAAGGCCATCAGCTAGATATTTATCATGACACTATCGAGGGGGATCTGCTTATCCAGCGCTTGCAAGATTATGATGTGCTATGTTTGATGCGGGAGCGCACGCTGTTCTCAGCCGAGGTAATAAACGCCCTGCCAAATCTGAAAGCGATTATAACCAGCGGTATGCGCAATGCTGCGATTGACTTGGACGCCTGCAAGGCACGCGAAATTATCGTTAGTGGAACTGCCTCGCCCGGCCATGCAACCGCTGAGCTTGCTATGACGTTAATCGGGACAATGGCCCGCCAGATCATTCCATCTGCTAATTCAATGACACAAGGTGGCTGGCAAATAGGCACGGGCCGGGATTTGCGTGGGGCAACACTAGGGATCTTGGGTCTTGGCCGCTTAGGTGGACAGGTAGCAGCATTAGGCAAAGCTTTTGGCATGGAGGTGCAAGCTTGGTCACAAAACCTGACCCCTGAGCGCGCCGCCGAACAGGGGGTCACCTACAAAGATAAAGAAGCGTTTTTTGCCACTTCTGATTTTATCTCTATCCATCTGAAGCTTTCTTCACGCGTTACTGGCCTTGTAGGGGCAGAAGAGCTGGCATGGATGAAGCCTGATGCGTGTATCGTGAATACGTCACGCGCGCCCATTATTGATGAAACTGCGCTTATTCAGGCGCTAAATACAGGCAAGCTAGGGGGGGCGGCCCTAGATGTATATCACCATGAGCCTCTCCCAAAAGACGATGCGCTCCGCACAACGCCAAACCTTATTTTAACCCCGCATATTGGCTATGTAACGCAGGAGACAATGCGTGTCTTCTATGCTGAGACGCTGGAAAGCCTAGAGGCCTATTTAACTGGCGTGCCAATCCGCTTGCTTTAGCGGATAATGGCGGCATCGGGGTTAAAGGCATGCCAGACAAAGGCAAAGCTAATCTTATAGGGGATGAGCTCTTTGCTGCCTTTTTCGTCTATTTGACTTACCGTTACCACGCCTAAATCATGCCCATCGGCAATTTTGCGGCTATCAAGGGCGCTTGCTCTGCCTGGCGCCCATTCCAGCAATACATCCCCCGATTTGATCTGTTTTTCTTTTTGCAAGCTATCTAATGCCCAAGCGCGGTCATCAGCAATAACCACATATTCTAGCGGTTTAATGCCCTGCGGCACCTCCCCATCAAACAGGAACGGAAAATTACTGGTATCATAACCAATATAGGGGTTAGCTCCATAAGGGCGTAAAAAGCCCTTTGGCGTTGCCATGATAAGGCTATCGCCGCCCCGCATGCGCACATCGCCAACAGATTCAAGCCGCGCTGGTAAAGCTGTTAACACCTCGCCTGCAAGCATGCCAAAAAGACCAGTGCCATCATATTGCTGAAACCAGCTTTCTGTCTGGCGGTCATACATAACAAGGTCAGAGCGACGTAAATTACCGGTTGTGCCAAATTCCAAAACCTTGTCATTCAACCGCCTATCAAAGACAATAGAAGCATTGCATAACGGGCAATAGGTGACAGCTACCGGCACGCCGCCCACCTCATCATTGACAATTTCGTGCCAGATCAGAATTTGCAGCGGATAGGTGCGGGTATCGCCGTTAAAGCTAACAGTGATAACCGGTTCTTCATCTGCTAGTGCAGAGCTGCTTACAGGCTGAAATTCAGGCATTTCAATAGAGCGAATGCCATCTTTTCCAGGCCCACCAGAGCGTACCTCCGCTATTGGGGCTGTACATTGGTTGAAATCTGTATGCGGCCAAGCCCTAGCAATCGATATGGGTACCTGCCCGCATGCCTCTGGTGAGAGAAGCGGAGCCATATTTGCAGCCTGAGCTGTTACCTGAGCTGTTACCTGAGCTGTTAAATGTGGAGATAAAACAAAAACCGTAAAGAAACTCAGCACCAAACCAGTCAAAAAATTGCGCATGACCGTTATCCTCTGGTTGTGATATCAGCACTTCAATGAAGTCCTGTTGTGATGTTAGTTAAAAACCAAATCAGGGCGAAATTATGGTCAACATCAGCTGCATCTAATATAATGGTGCGGAAAAGGCGCTTTTTCGTCTGGCAAAAGGATTTTCTATAGGCAGAGTGATAATTTGGTTTATATTTGATATTGTCCCGTTACCTATCTAATTTTTTTACCCATTACCTATCTAATTTTATAACAGTGAGAGAGATTCTATGTATTTTCTAAAAATTGCCTTGAGCGCGACCATTGCTCTATTTTTAGCCTCTAATGTAGTTCAGGCTGGTGACGTAAAAAAAGGCGAAAAAGTCTTTAAAAGATGCAAGGCATGTCATCTGGTTGATAAAGAAAAGCATAAGACAGGCCCACATCTGGTCAATTTGTTTGGCCGCGAAGCTGGCTCGCTAGAAGATTATAAAAAATATTCAAACGCTATCAAGGCTAGCGGCATTGTCTGGAACGAAGAAAGCCTTGATGGGTTTCTTACCAAGCCAAAAGCCTATCTGAAAGGCACAAAAATGGCCTATGCAGGTCTCAAAAAAGAGGCAGATAGAGCGAATGTTATCGCCTATCTTAAAACCTTCTCACAATAAGCTTCTTTAGGCTGGTTTTTTAACTAAAATCTAGGCAAGCTTTTGCATCAGACCTTTTTGTGCATGTTTTTTAAGGGGGGATAAAGTTCGATGGATATGATGCAGAAATATCCGCGTATCAGCGATATGGTTGTGCCTGCTGAGAGGCGATTACCTAAATTTGTACATGCATATTTGGCGGCTGGTACTGGCATTGGTCAGGCAATGTCTAGAAATGAGCAAGCCTTGTCTGAGGTCGAGTTGATGCCGCGTTTTTTTCGTGGGCGTGTTGCCCCAGATACCAGCCTTGAGCTATTTGGCCAACACTATGCCGCGCCCTTTGGTATCGCACCGGTAGGCTTGCAATCGCTGATTTGGCCGAATGGTGAAGCTTTGCTGGCAAAGGCAGCCTCTGCGCATCAAATTCCTTATACCCTTAGCACAGTTGCTGGGGCTGATCTGGAAACGATTGGGCCTATCGCCGGTGATATGGGATGGTATCAGCTTTATGCGCCTAGTGATAAAGCGGTGATGCGCGACCTGCTCAAACGAGCAAAAGCTTCTGGCTTTAAAACCTTAGTGGTAACTGTGGATGTTCCCGGCCCAAGCCGGCGTGAGGAAATGCGCCTTGCTGGCGCGCCTATTGGCTCACGAAATCCGATGTCGTTAACCCCCCGCGTTTTCTGGCAATGTATGACCCATCCTAGCTGGTCGCTAGCGGCGCTTGCAAATGGTGGCAAGTTCAGCTTCAAAAATTTAGTGCGCTACAATAAAGAAGGGGACGGCGATGATATCACAACGTTTATTGGCCGCCAGCTAAACGGCTCACTCACCTGGGATTATCTGGCAGAGATAAGAGCCGAATGGGATGGCCCGTTGGTGGTCAAAGGGATTTTACATCTTGAAGATGCTCGCCAAGCCTTAAAGGCTGGGGCGGATGCGCTGGTTATCTCTAATCATGGGGGCAGGCAGCTAGATGCGGCGCCGCCTTCTATCACTATCCTGCCGCAGATCCGGCAAGCTTTAGGTGGGGACATAAAGCTGTTTTTTGATAGCGGGGTGCGCTCTGGGCTTGATATTGCGCGCGCGCTAGCTAGTGGTGCAGATTTTGTCCTGTTAGGACGTGCTTTTATGTTTGGTCTCGCTTGTCTTGGTGCGCAAGGCGGCCAGCATGTTGGTGACATCCTAAAAGATGAGCTGCAAAACACGATGGTTCAGCTAGGTGTCACCACGCTGGAAGAGCTTAAATCAACCCGCAAATAAGGTTTTTTTGCACCTTTCTTGCGTGGTCAATTTTAGCTGGGGTGGTTTGCGTTTATATCTTCGCTCAGTGCTTCTTCAGGGGCTAATCTGCCACGCAAGGTCAGCGGTAATTGTGCGAGCATAAAAACCCCTGTCAAAGGGGCGGCGAAAAACACCTTGAACCACACCCAGCCATCATCATCTAAAAGACGCCACGCCCCTTCATTTGCGATCGCCAAAAAGGCAAAGAAAAGTCCCCAACGCAGTGATAATAGCCGCCAAGTGCTATGGGTAAGTTGGAATTGGGCGCCAAAAAAAATTTTCATCATGGCCTTTCCGCGTAGCCATCCTCCCAGTAAAATCAAACAAAACATGCCATTAAACAGGCTTGGCTGAATTTTGATAAACAGACTATCCCCAAACAGTAATGCAGCAATCGTAAAGACAGCTGAAACTAAAACCGAGAACAATGCAAAAGCTGCCCATCGGTGCTCGACTATGCGGTTATAAAGGATGATGACGGCGGCACAAACCACCGCCGCTATCGCACCAACAAAAATATCGGCTACCGAATTTCCAATAAACAGGGCGGCTAGCGGGGCAATTTCTGCCGCCATCGAAATCAGTCTCATATCCGCAAGCCTCTAAGTTTCAAAAAATTCCAGCTTCTAGACCAGCGGCGAAACCGCCCCCTAGCTCTGCGACCTGTTCTTCAAAATCGGTAATATAGTCCCCTTTTAGAATAAGGGGAGGGCGCACCATACGCCATCGCAGCGCATGTGCAAACCGGCCAAGTGTGTTTGCGGTTGCCGTTCCATCGAGGCCTGCGCGGATATAAAATGCAACCGGCAGACCATCTGTGTGATACAGCCAGTCATTATAACATCTGTCAAACATATCCTTGGTCAGGCCTGCCATATAGCCGATATTCTCAGTTGTGGCGATAACCAGCCCATCGCAGGTTAGCCCATCATCTGAGGTGATTTCTAAGGGCGGTTTATGATAGATTTCAACTGTTTCGCTATATGCATGCATTTTGGCAAGGCAGTGCTGGCTAAGCTTTCTTGTATTATCAGAAGGGGTGTGTGAGGCAAAAAGTAACTTTTTCATAACTGTACCTTGCGTAGTTTCCCCCGTTCCTTACTTCTATGCCTTTATAACCTATACGCCTTATACCTATACGCCTGATATATGTATCTTTACCCCGTTGGTCACCTGCATTGCAAGCCCTTGCTGAAAAGCGTAGCATAGAGCTTCTCAAATGTCTTGTTTTGATATCCGCACGAACAAATGGCGGAAACCTGCAAGAAAAAACATCAGGTAGTGAGGTCCTTATACGATGGCGCGATTAGATACAGCAGCGGTTAATACCCTTGTCGCAGAGCTAGCTAGCTGGAAGTTAGCAGAAGATGGTAAATCAATAGAGACTGCCTTAAAGTTCAGGAATTTTCCATCTGCTATGGGCTTTATGATGCAAATTGCTATTGCGGCGGAAAAACAAAAGCATCACCCTGAATGGTCAAATGTGTATAATCAGGTGAAGATAGTGCTAACCACCCATGATGTTGGGGGCCTATCCGAAAAAGATGGGTTGCTAGCTAAAACCATTGACAAAATCGCCCAAGAGACAGGCGCAACCCTTCTTCCATGAATGTGCTGAGTGATCCTGCTACCTTATGGATGATAGCTGGCGTTTATGTACTAGCTGGCTTTATTAAAGGGATAATCGGTATTGGCCTGCCAACAACAGCTCTAGCTCTGCTTACCATCATTGTAACGCCGCTAGAAGCGATGGCGATTAATATTCTGCCAATGATGGTCACCAATCTTTATCAGTTTTATCGCGCTGATAGCTATCGCCAGCTGGTACGTGATTATTGGCGATTTGCATCTGTGATGGTGGTTTTTTTGCTAATTGCCTCTTTCTATGCTGCCGGGTTAGGCAATGATATTATTCGCATGCTAATTGCTATTTCAGTGTTAATCTTTGCATTGAATAATCTGTTTGGTATGCAGTGGCGACTGAACCCACAATATGATGGCAGATGGCAAGCTTTGATGGGCGGCTTATCGGGAATATTGGGTGGACTTACCTCTATTTGGGGCGTGCCGATGACCATTTATTTGGTGATGAAACAGCTTAAGCCCAAACAATTTGTTGATGCGACTGGCTTTTTGATACTTGTGGGCTGTTTTCCCCTCACCGCTGGTTATTTTCAGACTGGCATCTTAAAGCAAGAGGCGTTTTTGCCTGCATGTGCTGGGGTAGCGGGCGCGTTTGCTGGGTTTTATTTTGGGGCAAGCGCACGCCATAGGATAGCGCCAGCCTTGTTTCACAAGCTGGTGTTAGTGATGTTTCTTGTGATGGGTCTGAAGATGGGATACGATACTCTCTTAGCGTATAATTTACTGTCCTGAGATTTGTTGTCTTATAAATCACTGGCCTGAGATTTACTGTCCTGAGATTTACTGTCCTGAGATTTACTGTCCTGAGATTTACTGTCCTGAGATTTACTGCCCTATAATTCATTGGCCTGAACCGCTCTTATGTCTTTTTTTTGTCTGGATATTGCTTCTGCTTCTCTCCTTTATCTGGGGGGCTTCTTTCTATTTCATCGAGGTAGGGTTGGCATTTTTAAGCCCAGCTTGGCTAGTGTGCTTACGCCTGAGCGTTGCTGCTATTGTCCTTTTTGGCTATCTTGTTTTGCGGGGTATATTTCTGCCGCGGACGCTTCAATTTTGGGGCGCATCGCTGGTGATGGGTGTTATCAATAATCTTGCGCCTTTTTTTCTGATAGCTTGGGGACAGCTTTTTGTAACTGGCGGAATGGCCTCTATCATTAATGCTAATACGGCCTTTTTTGGTGTGGTGGTGTCGGCTATATTTCTCCGCCCTGAGCCGCTGAAGCTACACCGCGTTATTGGCGTCATTTTAGGTGTTTTGGGGGTGGCAGCCGCGATAGGTTTTGATGCACTGGAGGGGGCATCGCCATCTATTATCGGCTCGTTAGCGATATTGCTAGCAACCCTTTCTTATGCGCTAGCAGGGGTGTGGGGCAAGTTAAAGCTGGCAAGTTGGCCAGCGATAGAAGTAGCCTGCGGGATGTTGATCTGTTCTGCCATCTTATCTATTCCAGCTGGGTTTATTGTTTCTGGTGCGCCGTCCCTAACCTTGTTCCAGCCTGCCTATTTACCTCAATTATTAATGCTTGCTATCGGTATAGGGGTGCTGGGCACAGCCCTTGCTTACCCGTTATATTTTCAAATATTAACTTATGCAGGTGCATCTAACTTACTGCTGGTAACCATCATTGTACCTGTATTTGCGGTGGCACTGGATGCAGCTATTCTTGGCCAATGGGTAGGGATAAACCAGCTAGCAGGATTTGTACTGGTGGTTGTGGGTCTTGCGATTATGGATGGGCGGCTATGGCCTGTGATTATGAACTGGACTAAAGGCCAAAATAGCTAAATCCCCACAGACAGATAAACCCGCCAATAAGCGTAATGATAACTGATCTGGTTAACAGGGCAACTAGGATGGCAAGAATGGCGGCTGGCAGTCGAACATTATCAGTCAGCGTAATTCCACTATCTGGCATGATAAAGACAGAATGCACAATAATCGGCGTTAATACCGCTATCGGAACAAAATACATTGCGCGTTCAAACCATCCGGGCATTTGGGCTGGTAGCCAGCCTGTTAGGGGCAGAAAGCGGGTGAGATAAGTGAACAAACCGCATAGGCATATCAGAAAAAATAAGCTCATTTATTGTCTTCCTGTAGCGGTGTTTTATCAAAATAGCTGACTACCCAGCCAGATAGAATACCGACAAAGGCTGCGCAAATAAGCCATAAATTCCAAGCCATATCATGCAACAATAATGCAGTTGCCCCAGCGCTGATGGCCGCGATAATTTCAGCCCGTTTTTTAATTACCGGCGCTAGAACCGCAATAAAGGATAGGGGTACGGCAAAGCCAAGTTGCAAGCTTTCAGGCACTGCTGTGCCAAGATAGGCGCCACTAATCGTAGAAATTTGCCAAACAATAAAGAGCAGTAATCCAGTTCCAAGCAGGTGATAATGCATGAAAGGTGAGGCAGGCATGCCCCTGAATCGCGCAATAGACATCGCATAGGCTTCATCTGTTAGAAGATAGGCCAACAAGATACGCCAGCGAAGCGGCAGGCTACGCAAATATCCGCCAATGGATAATCCATATAAAAGGTGGCGCAGATTTATGGTGCTAACAGTGGCAAGAATAACCCCGGCGGGTGTTGTACTGGCTAGCAATTGGGTAAATACAATCTGGCTCGCCCCGCCAAAGAGAATGACTGATAACAAACAGGTTTCCAGTACACTCATCCCACTTTCAACACCCAAAATGCCATAGACCAGCCCAAAGGGGAAAATGCCAATTTGCAACGGCAATTCATCTAGCACGCCGCGTTTAAATTCATCAAAGGCTGAGGTCATGAAAGCTCCGGATATTGAGCAAGATACTGGTCAAAATAATAGGCCTTTGCTATGAAATCAATATGTCATAGAACAGGCGATAAACGTCATAAACGAAAAGATAAGCAGATGATACAGCCAATTGAAGAGATGCGCGCCGAAGACCTTGATGGCCAGACGATTTTGATGCGTGTTGACTTTAACTGCCCTCTTGCTCATGGCAAGGTCAGCGATGCCACCCGAATAGACCGCATTATGCCCGGCATCCAGTTGCTTTTGGAAAAAGGGGCGGCAATTATTCTGCTTAGCCATCTAGGTCGGCCAAAAGGCAAGATAGTGCCAGAGATGAGCTTGGCTCCGATTTGTTCTTATATTGAGGAAAACTATCAGCTTTCTGTGCCACTTATCACCCAATTGGATAGGCTGGAAAGCCCCGCAGCAGGCACGCTGGTAATGGCAGAAAATCTTCGCTTCTCGCCAGAAGAAGAAGCTAATGATGAGCGCTTTGCTGCAAAATTGGCAAGCGCAGGGGACATATATGTAAATGATGCGTTTTCTTGTGCGCACCGGGCGCATGCATCCACTCACGCGCTAGCCGCTCTATTGCCAGCCTATGCTGGGCCTGCGTTGATGCGTGAAGTTCGCGCCCTAAAGACAGCCCTAGAAACACCCAAACGTCCAGTAGTGGCGGTGGTTGGCGGGGCAAAAATTTCCACTAAGCTGGATGTCTTAACACATCTTATTAGCCGCGTTGACCATTTGATATTAGGGGGCGGCATGGCAAATACTTTCCTAGCAGCAAAGGGCTATGATATGGCCCTCTCGCTAATGGAAGCTGATTTGGTGGATACAGCCAAAGAAATTCTGAGCCGTGCCGACGCCCAAAGTTGCACTATTCATCTGCCAGCTGATGGGCAGGCAGCGCGTGAGTTTAAAGAAGATGCACCATCACGTACTATCCTGAATGAAGCGCTGGCAGAAGATGAGATGATGCTGGATATTGGGCCTAAGGCTATCGCTGATTATAGCGATGTGATTGCTGGTGCAAAATGCGTGCTATGGAACGGACCTATGGGCGCGTTTGAAATCCCGCCATTTGATATGGGTACATCGGCATTAGCCAATATTGTGGCGCGTGCTACAGCCTCTGGAGAGCTTGTTTCTATTGCGGGTGGGGGTGATACGGTAGCGGCGCTAAACCATGCGGGTTGCGCAGATGCGTTTAGTTATGTATCGCTAGCAGGTGGCGCCTTTCTGGAATGGATTGAGGGGCGCGAGCTGCCGGGCATTGCTATTTTGGATAGGGATACCTAATTCTAAAGAGGGGTCGCGGTTATTTCTCTAAGCCCTAAGGTTTTATGGAAAGCGTTTCAGGGGTGTTCGCGAAACTCTTTGGAACATCGTTAAATCCTCATTAGAGCCTCATTAGAACCCCTTTTTTTTGAAGGTGCCGATATAAAATGTTTTTTACTAACCCGTTTAAATCACGCCTGCCAGATGCGAGCGAAGCACTGGCTGGACGGAACACGCCAATATTAAACCCAGGAGCACATGCCGTACATGGCCGACCTATCGGGGCGCCATTTCCAGAGGAAGTGCAGCTCGTGCAGCTAGGTTTGGGATGTTTCTGGGGGGCAGAGCGGCTGTTTTGGACACAAGAAGGTGTTTATAGCACAGCGGTGGGCTATGCAGGCGGGAAAACGCCAAACCCGACCTATGAGGAAGTTTGTTCTGGTCAAACTGGCCATAGTGAGGTGGTTTTGGTCGCCTTTCAGCCCGCCCTTCTTTCGCTCGAAGCTCTTTTGGCCAGATTTTGGGAAGGGCATGATCCTACACAAGGCAATCGTCAGGGCAATGATATCGGCACGCAATATCGTTCTGTTATTTATACAGAGGATGCAGATATGCTAGAGATTGCCCGCGCGAGTGCCAAACATTATGGCCAGAAGCTATCGGCAAGCGGTTTTGGCAAGGTAACCACAGAGATAAAGTCTGGACAGCCCTTTTATTATGCTGAAGATTATCATCAGCAATATCTGCATAAGGTGCCAAACGGCTATTGCGGATTGTCGGGATGTAATGTCCGATACTAGACAGGTAGGGGAGGCAGGTTGCCTATTCAGCTCAAACTAAAAGCTTGATCTTTCGCGCGTCTATGTATATCCTTCGCCCACTATTTACAGATTTTACAGCCCTTTCGGCTTTGGATGATTAAAATGAAAGTTGCAAGTTCACTTAAAACGCTTAAATCACGCGATCGTAACTGTCAGGTGGTGCGTCGTCGCGGCCGTCTTTATGTAATCAACAAAAAGAACCCGCGTATGAAAGCTCGCCAAGGCTAAATTTTGCGCCAATCTCCTTTGAACGGGATGGAAGCGAAAGATACCAAACCGCATGATAGTGTTCATGCGGTTTTTTATTTGCCGGAAAAGAAGCGCTAGACAAAAGACGCGCTGGACAAAAGTAGCGCTGGACATTGATAGCAAAAAGTCGATATCACATAAGGTGTTCTCTTAGATTTGCGAGATAAAATTATGCTGTTGCCAGAACCTGAACAAAATATCCTAGATAGGCGCGATGAAATTGTTGGTGCGCTGAAATCGCTGTTGCCAAAGGGGTGTGTTATTGATGATCGCACGACCATGAAGGCCTTTGATAGCGACGGGTTATCCGCCTATCGGAATTTACCACTTGTAGTCGTTTTGCCAGAAACAACCCAGCAAGTGTCAGATGTAATGAAATGGTGTCGCGATAATGGGGTGAAAATTGTTCCGCGTGGGGCCGGAACTAGTCTGTCGGGCGGTGCATTACCCCTATCAGATGGGGTGTTGCTTGGATTGGGTAAGTTTAACCAAATCACTGAAATTGACTATGAAAACCGCACAGTAACGGCGCAACCGGGGGTGACAAATCTGGCCATTACCACCGCAGTTCAGGATAATGGTTTTTATTATGCCCCAGACCCATCTAGCCAGATAGCTTGTTCTATTGGCGGGAATATTGCCGAAAATTCAGGCGGTGTACATTGCCTGAAATATGGTCTTACAACCAATAACGTTCTAGGCATTGAAATGGTCACCATGGATGGTGAGGTTGTGCGTATTGGCGGCAAGCATCTAGATGCGCCGGGCTTTGATATTTTAGGTGTTATGACGGGCTCTGAAGGACTGCTTGGGGTGGTAACAGAAGTTACCGTGCGCATTTTGCGCAAACCAGCTACCCAACGCGCCATGCTGGTAGGGTTTGACAATGTCCAAGAAGCCGGGCAGGCGGTTAGTACTGTAATTGCCGCAGGCATTATCCCAGCAGGCATGGAAATGATGGATAATCCTGCGATTAATGCGGCTGAAGATTTTGTGAATGCTGGCTATCCAAGAGAGGCCGCTGCCCTGCTCATCGTTGAACTAGATGGCCCAGAAGTCGAAGTAGATTACCTGCTAGATAGGGTGGCAACCTTAATGAAGGGGGCAGGGGCGAGCAGTATTCGAATTAGCCAGTCCGAAGAAGAACGCAATCAGTTTTGGGCAGGGCGCAAATCAGCCTTCCCAGCGGTCGGGCGTATATCACCAGATTATCTCTGCATGGATGGCACAATACCGCGCAAAGCTTTGCCAGAAATGTTAACCAGAATGTCGGCTATGAGCCAGAAATATGGCTTGAGGGTGGCAAATGTATTTCATGCTGGTGATGGCAATCTGCACCCGCTTATCCTGTTTGATGCGAATGCAGAAGGTGAATTGGAACGTGCTGAGGAATTTGGGGCGGAGATTTTACGTAATTGTGTAGCATTAGGCGGGGTGTTAACAGGCGAGCATGGGGTCGGCGTTGAAAAGCGCGACTTGATGGGAGAAATGTTTACCGAAGATGATCTGAAACAACAGCAGCGCCTGAAATGTGCGTTTGACCCTGACCATCTTTTGAACCCTGGCAAGGTGTTTCCTGTGTTGCATCGCTGTGCTGAGCTAGGGCGTTTGCATGTCCATCATGGGCAATTGCCGCACCCCGATATTCCGCGCTTCTAGCAAGTAAATTTAGAGTTATAGGCGCTTTTTCGATCAAAGCTGCCATAGAGGAGTTAAGCAGGTAATATGGCACGCTATACGCCAGAGAATTGCACAGATATTGAAGATATTGTCCGTGATGCACTGCAGAATGAAACGCCATTGCATATCACTGGCTATGGAACAAAGACAAGTCTTGGCGGGCGTGTTTGTGCGCGTGACGAGCTTAGCTTATCTGCCCATAGCGGTATAACTGACTATCAGCCAGAAGAGCTGGTGCTGGTGGCACGTTCTGGAACGCCTTTACTCGAAATTGAAGAAACTCTGGATAAAAATGGCCAGATGCTGGCCTTTGAGCCGCTCCATTTAAATAGGTTTTATGACCAGCCGCATCCCGGCTCACTTGGCGGGATTATCGCTTGTAATTTATCAGGTTCACGCCGCATATCAGCTGGAGCTGCACGGGATTATTTGCTTGGGTTTGATGCCATTTCAGGGCGTGCAGGCTATTTCCGCTCTGGCAGCAAAGTGATGAAAAATGTTACCGGATATGATCTCTCTAAGCTGATGTGTGGATCTTTTGGCATGCTGGCGGTGATGTCAGAGATAACTTTAAAAGTTCTGCCGCGCCCTGAATTTATGACTAGCCTATCTGTGACATGTGCTCGTCTGACAGATGCGCAGTCTGCTCTGTCTGCTGGTTTTGGTTCTGCAACTGAGCCATCTGGCGGTGCGATTATAAAATCTGGCGGCGGATTTAAAGCAGTCTTGCGCCTAGAGGGAGTAAAAATCTCAGTTAAAGACAGGATAGCTTCTTTATCAGCGTTGCTTGAAAAGACCGGTACGCTAGCCGTGATGTCAGCAGAGGAAAGTTTGGATTTCTGGCAGATGATGCGCGATATCTCGTGCCTTCAAAAGGGTGCAGAACAGGTCTGGAAGCTGTCTGTTACCCCGTCATATGCGCCGCAAATTATCGCCGAATTAGAAGCAGGGCACGAGGTGGATTATGCGCTGGATTGGGCCGGCGGACTTATCTGGCTTGGTGGTAGGGGTGCAGAGCTTGGTGAGGCTGTTCGTAATGCTCTAGCACGCCATGATGGCGGCCATGCGACTTTAATGCGCGCACCAGAGGCTATTCACGCCTCCCAACCAGTTTTTCAGCCCTTAGATGCTGCCCTTGGCGGGTTGCAAAGCCGGATTAAAACTGCTTTTGATCCGATGTATATTCTAAACCCGCAAAAAATCGAACTTGCAGGAGCTGCTGATGCAAACGCACTTTGATAAGACGGCCTTGCAGCGCCCTGAAATTCAGATGGCAGATGACATTTTGCGCAAATGTGTACATTGCGGCTTTTGCACCGCAACCTGCCCGACATTTGTGCTAACTGGTGATGAACGCGATAGCCCGCGTGGCCGTATTTGGATGATGCGCGATGCGCTTGGTGGCGGTGATACGGGCGATGAGATGGATTTGCGGGATGTTGGCTATCACTTGGATAGATGCCTTGGCTGTATGTCTTGTATGACAACCTGCCCTTCTGGTGTGGATTATCTGCATCTGGTTGATATTGGCAGAGCTGAGGTTGAAAAAAACACCACGCGTTCATTCGGGGATAGGCTTATTCGCAAATTGCTAGCGAGGTTAGTACCGCGTGCCCATTTTTTCAATCTTGCGTTAAAGCTTGCAAAGAATGCGCGTCCTTTTGCACCCTTGCTGCCGCGCCGTTTGGCGGCGATGATCGGGGCGGCGCCAGCGAAGATAGGGCGGATAGATGAAGTTGGCAAAAAAGATAAGATTTTTGTGCCTGAAAAACCTGTCCGTAAACGGGTGATTTTACTCCAAGGTTGCGCCCAACGGGCCATTGCCCCTGAAATTAATGCGGCTACATTGCGCCTGCTATCGCGGTTGGGGGTAGAGGTTGTTGTGCGTCAGCTTGCTAACTGTTGTGGCGGCCTTGCCCATCATATTAATGAAAGCGATAATGCGCATAGCCATATGCGTGCTACTGCCCGTGCTTGGAAAACAGATATTGATAAGGGCGGCCTAGACGCGATTATTGTGAACACCTCAGGCTGTGGGACTACGCTAAAGGATTATGGCCAGTTACTATCTTCTGATGCTGAGCTTTGTGAAACCGGGGCAAAAATTGCTTCTCTTGCTATGGATATCACTGAATTTCTAGCCGCGCATACTGACCTTGCCCCCTTGCCAGATAAAGGCTTGTCTGTTGCTTATCATGCAGCTTGTTCTCTCCAGCATGGGCAAAAGGTGACAACTAGCCCTAAAATATTGCTAAGCCAAGCCGGATTTGAGGTGCGCCAAATTGCAGAAGCACATTTATGCTGCGGTTCCGCTGGGGTCTATAATATCCTTCAGCCAGAAATGGCAAGCCAGCTTCAGAACCGCAAAATTGGCAACATCAACAAGGCACAAGCAGATATTGTTGCAGCTGGCAATTTAGGCTGTATCAACCAGATAGCAGGGGCTGATGCGCCTGTTTGCCATACGATAGAATTGCTGGATTGGGCTTATGGTGGGCCGGTACCAGCAGGCTTGGAGGAGACGCTTAAATAAAGCGAAAGCTACTAAGATAAATCAAAGAAATCGTTCCCTTTATCATCTGTGATGATGAAGGCTGGGAAATCTTCCACTTCAATGCGCCAAACCGCTTCCATACCAAATTCCGGAAATTCGAGAACTTCAACCTTTTTGATAGATTCAAGTGCCAGTTTAGCCGCGACACCGCCAATAGAACCAAGATAAAAGCCACCATGTTTTTTACAGGCCTGTTTGACCATGGCTGAACGGTTGCCTTTCGCTAGCATTACCATAGAGCCGCCAGCTTCCTGAAAGCGGTCAACATAGCTATCCATGCGACCAGCAGTGGTTGGGCCAAATGAGCCAGACGCCATGCCGTCAGGGGTTTTTGCAGGGCCAGCATAATAAACCGGATGGTTTTTAATATAATCTGGTAGGCTGCCTGTTTCCCCAAGCTGTTCTAACAATTTGGCGTGGGCAATGTCTCTTGCTACCACCATCGGACCTGTTAGCTTAACCCGCGTTTTAACTGGATATTGGGTTAAGGTCGCTAGAATATCTTTCATTGGCTGGTTCAGGTCGATAGCCACCGCATCATCTTCTACCTCATCTGATATTTCTGGCAGATATTTTGCCGGCTCTGTTTCAAGCTGTTCCAGAAACAGGCCATCTGCGGTAATTTTAGCGCGGATTTGCCGGTCAGCAGAACAGGAAACACCAATACCTATAGGACAGCTAGCCCCATGACGCGGCAGACGGATGACCCGCACATCATGGCAGTAATATTTACCGCCAAACTGCGCACCTATCCCCAGCTCTCTCGTCATATCCAGAATTATTTTTTCCCATTCCAGATCGCGCCAACCATGCCCAGACATCGACCCTTTTGTTGGCAGCGTATCTAAATCGCGTACAGATGCTTTTTTTACCACTTTCAAATTATGTTCAGCAGAAGTGCCGCCAATGACCACCGCAAGGTGATAAGGCGGGCACGCAGCTGTCCCTAGCGAGACTATCGCTTCTTTTAAAAATGCTTGCAAACTATCTGGGTTCAAAACAGCCTTAGTTTTCTGATGTAAAAAGGTTTTATTGGCTGAACCGCCGCCCTTTTGAATAAAGGTGAATTTATATTCATCCCCTGCATTGGCCGCGATATCAATTTGCGCTGGCAGATTATTAGCGGTGTTTTTTTCTTCAAACATGCTAAGCGGGGCAAGTTGCGAGAAGCGCAGATTATAAGACTGATAGGTATTATAGATGCCGCGCGACAGCGCTTCTTCATCGCTGCCCCCCGTTAGCACACATTCGCCGCGGCTCGCATTCACCAGTGCGGTGCCGGTATCTTGGCACATAGGCAGAACGCGGTCAGCCGAAATTACCGCATTTTTTATCATCTCTAGTGCAACAAAGCGGTCATTATTTGTTGCTTCTGGGTCGTCCAGAATAGCTTTTAGCTGAGCCAGATGAGAAGGGCGCAGTAGATGCGATACATCTGCCATTGCTTCTTGTGCTAGCAAAGTCAGCCCTTCGGGGGCAATTTTAATAAATTGGCGACCATCTATCTCTAGCCTTGTTACATGCTCGCTCGAAATATGGCGATAGGGCGTATCATCAGGGCTAGTGGGTAAAAGGGGGCTATAATCGAAATCCGCCATCTTATATTTCCTCTAATTTCAGGCAGTTAATTTTGGATAAGGGAGACGTTTTAAAAGCAAAAAAAAACAAAGCCACTATAAGTGGTTATTTTTTGGGCGCTGGATCTTTACGGAACCTATCAAGCGAGACAATTTCTGCGCCATCTCCGGCTGGCACAACTTCTTGGATAACAGGTTTATTTTCGCCTTTTTCTTGTGCCTCTTTTGATTTTGTATTCTTTGCAACATCACTTTCTAGCTGGGAAATATCCGATATCTCAGTTAATGGCGAGGCTGTATCCTGTTGCAGGGCCTCTAGCGCATCTGGTGCACTGAATTGCAGGCCAAACCCAACTGAGGGGTCATTGAAGTGCGTAACAGCAGAAAAAGGTACATTCAGATTATGATGTACACCAGAAAAAGACAGCGTTACTGAAAAATGTGATTCGCTAACATGCAAATCCCAAAACTGATGCTGAAGGACAATAGTCATTTCTTGCGGGTTGGCCGCTTTTAGCGTTTCTGACATCTGAACGCCATCTGCTGTTGTCTGGAAGCTGATATAGAAATGGCTGTCTCCTGGCAGGCCTTCATGTTCCACAAGTGCTAGCGAGCCTCTGACAACGGTGCGCAAAGCGTCCTCTACAAGCAGCTCATAATCTATTGCTGCTTTTTGTTCTGTGTCATCCATGCCGCCACACCTTTTTTGCCTTCACCTGCATTGCCCTCCCCACTTGCATAGCTGCATTTAAAAAAACCAGCTTTAGTGGCAATTTAGTGGGGCCGCTTCTGTTGCCAGGTGCAGCCCCGAACCCCGCCTGCTCGAGCTCAAGCGAACAGGACTTTAAAAGTGGTCATGTTACCGCATTAAGCAGCAACAGCAACCGGAGCAGTGTTGTCATTTGCAACTACTACATGGCCCGATAACGGCGGGTACCATACCGAACGAAGATAAGGCCTTTACCACATGCGTCGATCCTATTTCGCCCCCAAAAACCCATCCTATCCGAAACTGTTTTATATCTGGCCAGAATGGTGAGCTTGTATTGGTGGAGGCGCCGGGTACCGCCCCCGGGTCCGCCCTGCTTATTTCGCAATATGTTTATCGTCATAGTCAGCCAAAGCTGACACCTTACATTATAGACGGAATGCGGAATTTTTGAAAGTTTTTTACATCATCGCTAGCCACCATCTGGCATCGCCGCAATTGTTTTGCTAATGTCGGCTGAGGCAAATCCTTTAAAACAGATGAGAGATCTTCATAAAATGCGCCAGTATCTAGACCTTCTTGAATATGTACTGGAAAAGGGCGATGAGCGCGGCGACAGAACTGGCACAGGCACAAAATCTGTTTTTGGCTGGCAAATGCGCTTTGATCTGCAAGAAGGGTTTCCAGCTCTTACCACTAAAAAGCTGCATCTTCGTTCTATTATCCATGAATTATTATGGTTTATTCAGGGCGATACCAATATCAAATATCTGCGTGAGAATGGCGTTAGTATCTGGGATGAATGGGCTGATGAGCAGGGTGATTTAGGTCCTGTTTATGGCCAGCAATGGCGCCGCTGGAAAACGCCAGAAGAAGGGCGCGTTATCGACCAGCTAGCAGATGTAATAAAAGCTATCCGCAATAACCCCGAATCGCGGCGTTTGATAGTTTCTGCGTGGAACCCTTCTGATATCCCAAATATGGCTTTGCCGCCCTGTCATTGCTTGTTCCAGTTCTATGTCAGTAACGGAAAATTATCCTGCCAGCTTTATCAGCGCTCTGCAGATATCTTCCTTGGCGTGCCGTTTAATATCGCCTCGTACGCGCTGTTAACGCATATGATGGCGCATGTATCCGGCTTGGAAGTTGGCGATTTTGTGCATTCATTAGGTGATGCGCATCTGTATTTGAACCATGTGGATCAAGCCCGACTGCAACTTGGGCGCAAACCCGGCCCATTGCCGCAGCTGGAATTAATCAACCCGCCAGACACGCTAACTGAGTTTCGCTTTGAGCATATTAAGCTAAATGGCTATGAAGCAGCGCCTTCTATTTCTGCGCCGATTGCGGTGTAGGTGAAGAAGATGGCAATTGCTGAGGATAAAAAATTGGAAATGGTTTGTGTGGTCGCGATGGCGCGCAACCGCGTTATTGGCGATGGCACTGGCCTTATCTGGCATCTGCCTGGTGATTTGAAGCGGGTGAAGGCACTAACCATGGGCAGTCCACTAATTATGGGGCGCCGAACTTGGGATTCGATAGGGCGCGCCTTGCCGGGTCGTTTAAGCATAGTATTAACCCGCAATGCGCATTGGTCAGCACCAGAAGCTGTGGCGGTTTCAAACATGGAGGCGGCCATTTCGGCAGGAGCAGATTGGCTGCAAGCACAAGGACAGGGCGAGCACCGAATTATTCTATTTGGTGGCGGCGAGATTTATGCTGCTGGTCTCGATTATTGTAATGTGATCGAAGCTACCATTATTGATGCGGAGCCAGAATCAGGGGTATGTTTTCCTGCATTTGATGAAAATGCATGGCAAGATACGCGTCTTGAAAGCTTGGCTAGCGGGGAAGGGCACCCTGCCTTTCACTACCACCAGCTTGTGCGTAAAATCCCCCCGGCAGATTTAATTTCCAATAGCTAATCTACCAAACGAAAAACATCATTCCATGATGAATTTAGGCGCTTCGCGCTTACTTCTAGCCAGTTGCGCTAGAATTTTATCGGCGATGGCATGGTAGATTTTTGCATGCGCGCTATCTGGCTGGCTAGCTACAATTGGGGTGCCTGCATCAGAAGTTTCCCGAATTTCCATATGCAAAGGTATAGCCCCTAAAAAGGGTAGATTAAGCCTTGCTGCTTCGGTTTCCGCCCCGCCTGTGCCAAAAATATCAGCGCGCTCACCGCAAGATGGGCATAGAAAATAGCTCATATTCTCAACAATGCCAAGAACAGGAACGTCAACGCGCTTGAACATATTTAGCCCTTTGCGTGCATCTATCAGTGCCAAATCTTGTGGGGTAGACACAATTACTGCCCCTGCTAGCTCTGCACGTTGCGACAAGGTAAGCTGGGTATCACCCGTGCCAGGCGGCATATCCACTACCAGAACATCTAAATCTGTCCATGCAACATCACGCAGCATTTGCTGTACCGCCGACATCACCATAGGCCCACGCCAGATTGTCGGGCTTTCCTCTTCTACAAGAAAGCCGATAGACATCGCTTGCAGACCCCATGCATCTAGCGGTACCAGCTTATTTCCTTCAGTCTCTGGCTTTTTATTCATGCCCAGCAAACGAGGCAGGGAAGGGCCATAAATATCCGCGTCCAAAATGCCTACCTTCTGGCCAGTTGCAGCAAGTGCAAGAGCCAAATTAATGGCTGTGGTGGATTTACCTACACCGCCCTTACCAGAGGCCACTGCGATAACATGTTTAGCTGGCCGGATAACATCGCTCTGCTGGCCAGCAGCTGGATTGGCCAATGAATTTGTGGGTGAATTTGTGGGTGCATTTGTGGGTGCGCCAGATGGGGATTGGCTAGCGGGTCTATGGGCTGTCATTAAAACAGTTACTGAAAGCACCCCTTCTGCCGCTTCAACAGCTTTTTTTGCGTCTGTTTTTAATGTTTCTGCCTGCTCGGCAAATTCTGGGGCAATTTCTATGGTAAAGCCAACATTTCCGTTCTTTATGACAATGCCAGACACGGCGCCAGAAGCGCTGAGAGAGGCTTTCTGGTCTGGATGGGCAACATTTTCTAGCGCTTGCAGAATTTTTTGTTCTGTTATTTCGGTTGGCATTCTTGAATTTTCCCCTAATCGTTCAAATATAAAACAGGTGCGGTTCTGGTTATCAGTTAGCTTATGACTTAAGCTTGCCTTTTCAGTTTGGCAAGTCACAACAAGCTCGCTATACCCTGTATCTGAAATACAAATGGCAATCGATAAGGGAGCAACATTATCATGCCCTGGAATAATCAAGGCGGCAATCAAGGCGGCAATCAAGGCGGTCCCTGGGGTGGCGGCGGCAATCAAGGCGGCAATCAAGGCGGTCCTTGGGGCGGTGGTGGCCCTTCTCGCCAGCCTAATCGGCCTAACCCACCTGATTTTGAAAAAATGTTTAAAGATTTCCGAAATAACTTCGGTGGCGGGGTCTCCGGGGGTGGTAAGCCCTCGCGCCTATTATGGCTAATCCTTGTCGTTATTCTGGGTCTTTGGGTGGCAACTGGTTTCTACCGTGTCAATCCTCAAGAACAAGGCGTGGTGTTGCGTTTTGGCGAATGGGTAAAAACCACCCCGCCGGGCCTGCATTATCACTTGCCCTATCCAATTGAAAATGTGCTAACTCCGGACGTTACCCGCGATAATCGGCTAGAGATTGGCTTTCGTGATGTAGGGGGACGTAGTGTATCACGCCGTGATATCGTTGATGAAAGCCAGATGATCACTGGTGATGAGAATATCGTCGATATCGATTTCGTAGTATTTTGGCGTATCGCGGATGCTGGCCAATATTTGTTTAATCTGGCAGAGCCTGATGAAACGATTAAAGTTGCTGCAGAAGCGGTAATGCGTGAGATTATTGGCCAAACCCGTATTCAAACTGCTTTGACCGAAGGACGTCAAACTATTCAGGTATCGGTGCGGCAAAAGCTGCAAGAGCTGTTAGATGAATACAAAGCCGGTGTTCGGGTGCGTGAGGTGCAATTGCTAGCAGTTGACCCGCCATCAGACGTTATTGATGCCTTTAATGATGTGCAGCGTGCGCGTCAGGATAGAGACCGTCTAAAGAACGAAGCAGAAGCGTTCCGTAATGATGTGGTGCCCCGCGCCAGAGGTGAGGCAGCACGGCTTGTTGCCGAAGCCGAAGCCTACCGTGAGGAAGTGGTAAGCCGCGCAGAAGGTGATGCGTCTCGTTTTGACCAAGTTTATTCAGCCTATGAGGTAGATAAAGATGTAACGCGTGAGCGGATATATATCGAAACTATCGAAGAAGTGTTCGGCAATATCGAGAAAATTATTATCGATGAAGATGGCAAGTCTGTGGTGCCATACCTGCCGCTAAAGGAACTTGGCCGTAACAGCAATTCAAACCAAGGGAGTAACTAAGCGATGAAAGCGACACGTAACGTTACCTTAGTGATTCTGGCTGTTCTGCTGTTTGGCGCTTATTCAGCCGCTTTTATGGTAAACCAGACACAGCAAGCACTTGTGCTGCAATTTGGTGAGCCAAAACGGACTATCCAAGACCCGGGTTTGAAGTTTAAGCTGCCCTTTATCCAAGAGGCTGTTTATTACGAACGCCGGGTGCTGTCATTGATTCCGCAAGATGCTGAAGAGGTGATTTTGGCCGACCAGAAGCGTCTTCAGGTTGATGCTTATGCACGATATCGTATTGAAGACCCGCTTCTGTTCTTTCAGACAGTTCGTAATGAGATTGGTGCCCGCGCCCGTCTAGAATCGATCATCGATTCTTCTGTTCGCCGGGTTTTAGGCCGCGAGACCTTAGCCTCTATCCTTACTGGAGAGCGTGAAAGCATCAACGGGTCTATCCGTGATGAGGTGAACCAGTCTGTTGCTTCACTCGGGATTGAGATTATCGATGTGCGTTTGCGCCGGGCTGATTATCCTGAAGCGACCAGTCAGAACATCTTTAACCGGATGAAATCTGAGCGTGAGCGGGAAGCCAAAGAATTCCGCGCAACAGGTGAAGAAGAAGCGCAGAAGATCAGAGCGGATGCAGAAAAAACCAGAACCGTGATTGTGGCTGAAGCTAAAAGACAAGCTCAGGAAGTTCGCGGTGAGGGAGATTCAAACGCTATCCGGATTTATGCAGAAAGCTTTGGGCGCGACCCCGAATTCTTCTCGTTCTATCGTTCTATGGAAGCTTACCGCAAAGCGATTGGTGAGTCTGGAACCTCCATGGTGTTATCGCCTAATTCTTCCTTCTTCCGCTATTTCAAGGATAAGGACGGAAATTAAGATAGACACCTTGCCTGTGGGCAATAAAAACTGCCTCAATCTGGCCTGATTTGCGCCGGATTGAGGCCTTTCTGAGCCTCTAGTTTTTGAATATGGAAAAGGCACCTCTGATAGGTCTCTCTGTTACAGGCGTGTGCCTTTTCCTGATTTAAGGGCCTTTTTTAAGGGCTAAACAAACAAAGAGACAGGACTATCCTGATGGAAAAAATGATTTCTTATGAACATCACATTACGCGTAACCGTGCAGTTGTTAAGACACGCGCATTAGATAATAGGAAACCTTTTTGGTTTGTGGCGATGTTTGGCTTTGCTGTGCTTTGCTTGTTTGTGCTGGCAAGCCCAGTACGCGCAGCAGACAGACCAGATAGCTTTGCTGATTTAGCCGAAAGGTTATCACCAGCCGTGGTGAATATTTCCACCTCCACAGTTATAAAAGATGATAATGGGCCTTCGCTCCCACGCTTTCCAGAAGGCTCACCTTTTGAAGATTTCTTCAAAGAATTTGAAGATAGAGGTCAATCTCGGCGCGCTCAATCCTTGGGTTCAGGCTTTATTATTGATGCGTCGGGTATTGTGGTGACCAATAATCATGTTATCGAAAATGCTGACAAGATCTCAGTAATACTAGCCAATGATGAAGTGTTTGAAGCTGAATTAATTGGGCGGGATCAAAAAACAGATATTGCGGTTTTGAAAATTGACCCCGGTAACAGCACGCTTACTGCCGTATCTTTCGGCGATTCAGATAAATTGAGAGTTGGTGATTGGGTGATGGCTATCGGTAATCCCTTTGGTTTAGGGGGAACTGTTACTGCGGGTATTGTATCTGCACGAGGCCGTGACATCGGCTCTGGGCCTTATGATGATTTTATCCAGACAGATGCGTCTATTAATCGTGGTAATTCTGGGGGTCCGCTTTTTAATCTGGATGGCGAGGTTATTGGTATTAACACCGCTATTTTCTCGCAGACAGGTGGTTCTGTAGGTATAGGTTTTGCGATTTCGGCTAATCTGGCAACACAAGTTGTACAGCAGCTTCAGGATTTTGGTCGCACGCGCCGCGGTTGGCTAGGGGTGTTTATTCAGGAAGTTACCGATGACATCGCAGAAAGCCTTGGCCTTGAGAGTGCGAACGGCGCGCTGGTTGCCTCTGTGACCGAAGATGGTCCTGCTGACCAGGCCGGATTGCAAGCGGGTGATGTTATCTTGAAGTTTGATGGCAAGAATGTTGAAAAGAGCCGTGATTTGCCGCGTATCGTTGCGGAAACAGCTGTGGAAAAGACAGTTGAAGTAGAGCTGGTACGTAATGGCAAGAAGCTGGTCAGAACGGTCACGCTAGGTGAGCTTGAACAGGCTGAAAATGGTGGCTTGCTAACTAGCAAGACTGAACCGGGAAGCCCAGAGACACTAGAAGATATCGGTCTGGCAGTTGCCCCGCTAGATGAAGCGGTGGCAGAACAGTTTGATCTGGAAGCAGATGAAAACACCGTAGTCGTGGTCGATGTTGCAGAAACTGGTCCTGCTGGCCAGCGCGGTATTCAGCCCGGCGATATTATCCGCCGTATTAATCAGGCAGCGGTGACTTCTGTAAAGCAGCTAGCAGATAAAATTCGTGAGGCGAAACAAAGTGGCCGTCGCGGTGTTTTGATGCTGGTTGAAAGCGGTGGTCAAACCCGTTTTGTACAGGTCAGCTTTGAGAGTGAATAAAGACTGAAGCTAAAAAATATCATTAAGAACAGCTGGCCGTGTGCCAGCTGTTTTTTTAATGGCTGAAATTATCGTAGCTATAGCCTTGTAAGTATAACAGCGCTGTTAAATCGCTATAGGATATTTGTATCTCTATCGCTTCGCGTAATGCAGGCTTACCTTCAAAAGCAACACCCATGCCGGCTGCCTGTAGCATCATCATATCATTAGCACCATCACCTACACATAAACTTGAGAAGGGCTCTATTTGCATCAATTTGGTATAATGGTTCAGGAAGTCATATTTAGCCTGTTTGCCCAAGATAGGCGGTTCTGCATATCCAGCAAGCTGGCCGTCTTCTATGGCAAGTTGGTTGGCGTGATGGCCTGTAAATCCAAGCTTTTCTGCAATCACAGAAGTTAAGAATGTAAAACCGCCTGAAATGAGATAGCAGGCGGCACCGTTTGCACGCATCGTTTTAACTAACACCCTTGCACCGGGGGTGATTTGCGTATTTTCTGCAACCGTGTCTAGCAGGCTGGCAGGCTGGCCTTTCAAAAGGGTGAGGCGCGCAGCTAGCGCGTCTTCAAAATCAAGCTCTCCAGCCATGGCCCGCGCGGTAATTTGGCTTATTTCCTCACCAATACCGGCTAGCGCAGCTAACTCGTCCAAAGACTCGCCGCGAATAATGGTTGCGTCCATATCTGCTATCAGCAGTTTTTTTGGCTTTGCTTCTGGGTCTATCTGATTGACATCTATCTGATGCTGGCCAGCTTGTTCGCGTAAATAAGCAAAATCAAATGGGGCGCTGATGGCCGAACGTACAGCGATACAGCTGCAGGCATCATCAGACAGTATCTGGCTTTGTTCTAGGTTATATTGCTGGCACAAAGATGTGATAGCGGCATGTTTTTCAGGGCTGGGCGGACTAGCGGTAAACAGGATACAGGCTTGCATTTAGATCTCTAATCGCTTAAGGGGCTGGACATGGAACGCTTTATTAAACAACGCGACTATATCATCATTGCTGGTCCAACGGCAGGGGGTAAATCTGCCTATGCGCTGGCGCTAGCTGAAGCCCTAGACGGTGTCATTATAAATGCAGATTCCATGCAAGTATATTCAGATCTCTGCGTGCTTACTGCAAGGCCATCCCCAGCAGATGAAGCAAGGGTAGAACATCGCCTCTATGGTGAAATTGATGGGGCGTTGCGGTTTTCAGCTGGTATGTGGCTGGAGGCAGCACGCACGCATATTCAGGCGGTCAGAGAAAAAGGGAAATGGCCCATATTAGTAGGGGGAACTGGATTTTATTTGCGCGCCGCAGAACAAGGCCTGTCAGCTATTCCAGATGTGCCTGATGCGGTTCGTCAGCGCGTTGTTGCTGAGCATAGGGATAAGGGCGGGAAGGCAATGCTGGCGCAGTTGTCTGCGTTTGATCCAGAAATTGCCAGTCGGCTAGAAGCAGGGGATAGCCAGCGCCTGATCCGGGCTGTGGAGGTCTATCGCCATACCGGCATCAGCTTAAGTGCTTTCCAGAAACAACCACCATCTGGGGGATTAGAGGGAAAGGCGCTGAAAATAACGCATCTTCCTGCGCGTGAGGTAATTTATCAGCGCATTGAAACCCGGCTTGATGAGATGATGGCAACAACTGCGCAAGAAGAGGTTCGCCATCTTCTTGCCCGTGATCTGGCTGATGACTTGCCTGTGATGAAAGCGCTGGGTGTTAGGCCTTTGCGTGATCATTTTGAAGGAAAACAGAGCCTTGAAGAGGCAATCTATCTCGCTAAAAGAGATACACGCCACTATGCAAAACGCCAAATGACATGGCTTCGTAATAATTTTATTACAAATTTATTAAATGAAGAGTTATATTCGAAAAGAAACTTTGAAGAATTCTTTTCAAAAGTTCTCAAAATCATTTGACTTCCTCTTAAATGTTATGCTAAGATGCCGATATTGAAATATTGCAGGTTCCTGAAGCAAGGATAGCAAAGTTAAAAGGCGCTTTATCTGAAGGCCTTTTTTTTGATTCTTGGGCGGATAACCGGGAAGAAAAAGCCTGCTCACATGACAGTTAATTTACGCAAGAGTATGAGATGATGACTGCAAAGCAAAAAGCGACTAAGGGTGTGCCAAATAATGCTAAGGCTAAGACCGAAAAGCCGCAGATGATGCCTGGTGCAGCCTTGCTGTTAAAGGTTCTAGAAGCCGAAGGGGTAGAAGTTATTTTTGGCTATCCTGGCGGTGCGGTATTGCCTATCTATGACGAGATTTTCAAAAGCAATTCTGTTCGTCATATTTTGGTACGGCATGAGCAAGCAGCTGTGCACGCAGCTGAGGGGTATGCGCGCTCTACGGGTAAGGTTGGGGTGGTTCTAGTTACCTCAGGGCCAGGGGCAACCAATGCGGTGACTGGCCTAACCGATGCATTAATGGATTCTGTACCAGTGGTGTGTTTAACAGGTCAGGTGCCTAGCCATCTTATCGGCACGGATGCGTTTCAAGAAGGGGATACTTCTGGCATTACCCGCCCATGTACCAAGCATAATTATCTGGTTAAGCAGAGTGCTGATTTACAGCGTTCTATCGAAGAAGCTTTCCATGTTGCGCGTACAGGCCGGCCGGGTCCGGTTGTCATTGATTTGCCAAAAGATGTTCAGATGCTAGATGCGCCTTATATTGAGGGCGGGGTCTGGCAGGACACCCCGCATCGCTATCGCCCAGTTCTCTCACCAGAAAAAGCAGCTATTAAAAAAGCTGTGCAGATGATGAAAGCAGCAAAGCGGCCAGTGATTTATGGTGGCGGCGGATTGATTAATAGTGGCCCTGAAGCTACCGCTGGTTTGCGCCGTTTGGTTGAAGTAACAGGCTGGCCAACAACGCTCACTCTAATGGGTCTTGGTGCTATGTCAGCTGATGATCCGCACTTTTTGGGCATGCTTGGTATGCATGGCACGTATGAAGCTAACTTAACCATGCATGGCTGTGACTTCATGCTCAATCTGGGCGCACGTTTTGATGACCGCGTAACAGGTCGGTTAAATGCTTTTTCGCCTAACAGTGTAAAAGTCCACGCTGATATCGACCCTGCATCAATTAATAAAGTGGTGCAGGTGGATCTAGGCATTATTGGCGATGTTAAGCAGATTATTTCTGCCTTGTTGGAAGAAATGAAGGCTCAAAACTTTGCCCCGAACGCCAAGGCTTTGTCTGGCTGGTGGGAACAAATCAATGCTTGGCGCGGGAAAAACTGCCTTGCCTATGAGCAAAAATCCAGCATTATCAAGCCGCAACACGCTATTGAACGGCTTTATCAAATGAGCCGCGATCGAAAGGTATTTGTAACCACAGAGGTTGGGCAGCATCAGATGTGGGCCGCTCAGTATTTTGGTTTTCATCAGCCAAACCGCTGGATGACTTCTGGTGGTCTGGGAACAATGGGTTATGGTTTGCCTGCGGCAGTTGGCACGCAAATCGCCCATCCGGACGCTACGGTGATTGATATTTCTGGAGAAGCATCCTTTTTGATGAATATGCAAGAGCTGTCGACCATTTCGCAATATCGCCTGCCTGTAAAAGTTTTCATCTTGAACAATGAATGGATGGGAATGGTGCGTCAGTGGCAAGAGCTAAATCACGGGTCGCGCTATTCTGAGAGCTATACAGCCTCGCTTCCTGATTTCACCAAATTAGCAGACACCTTTGGGATGACCGGGCTGCGTGCCAAGAATGTGGATGATCTAGAAAATGTGATTACCACGATGTTGGAAACAGATGGTCCTGTTATCGCAGATATCTGTATCGAAAAAGAAGAAAACTGCTTCCCAATGATCCCCTCAGGTTCAGCCCATAATGAGATGCTGTTAAGCGCGGCGGAGGAATCTAACGCAACTGTCTCAGAAGAAGGTAAAATTCTGGTCTGATAAAAAACATGATTTTGCTGGTCATGATTTGACTGGTCTTGTTTGATTGGTCATCAGAAGTTGGGTATCACCTCTCCAATGAGGATATCTGTCAATTTTAGGAGTTTTTTTATGTTGGATACAACACAAACCGAACGGCATACCTTGTCGGTTCTGGTCGATAATGAGCCAGGGGTGCTGGCACGTGTTGTGGGTCTGTTTTCAGGGCGTGGCTATAACATTGAAAGCCTAACTGTCTCTGAAGTGGATGCAGAGCGTCATACCAGCCGCATTTCTGTTGTTACCAGCGGCACCCCCTTTGTTATCGAGCAGATTAAGAAGCTTTTAGCGCGCCTAGTGCCGGTGCATGTTGTTGAAGATTTAACTACTGGACCTGCGCACGTAGAGCGGGAACTGGCTTTGGTGAAAATTGTTAATCAAGGCGGTGACCGGGTGGAAGCTTTGCGTGTCGCCGATAGTTTTCGTGCGCGCACCCTAGACAGCACTCTAAACAGCTTTGTTTTTGAGGTTACTGGTAACTCGTCGAAAATATCAGCCTTTATTAATTTGATGGAATCGCTAGGCACGGTAGAGATTGCTAGAACTGGTGTTTGCGGGATGACCAGAGGCAATACCATCGATCTGATAGATGCTGATTGAAGGAAAACGCCTCAAAGCTATGTGAATTATCTGCTGTCATTTTGCGTTTTTTCTTTCCCCTAGACGTGCTTTTTGTTTATGACGGCAAGACAGTTTTTTAAAAAGGTTTTAGCCAGAAGGCTTAAAAAACAAAGTAAGTTTTAACTGCGTTACAAATGTAAGGAGAATAAAAAATGCGGGTTTATTACGATCAGGATGCTGATATTGGCCTTATTAAAGGTAAAAAAGTGGCTATTATCGGCTATGGATCACAAGGCCATGCTCACGCTGCTAATCTAAAAGATAGTGGTGTGCCAGACGTTGCTGTGGCATTGCGCGAAGGCTCATCTTCTATCGCCAAAGCAGAAGCTGCTGGCTTTAAAGTAATGAATGTTGCTGAAGCCTCTAAATGGGCAGATGTGGTGATGATGCTGACCCCTGATGAGCTACAGGCAGACATCTATGCAGAAGATGTTGCAAATAATATTCGTCCCGGCGCTGCTATTGCCTTTGCGCATGGCTTGAATGTGCATTTTAATTTGATCGAGCCACGCTCGGACATTGATGTGTTTATGGTGGCACCAAAGGGGCCTGGCCATACCGTACGCGGTGAGTATCTGAAAGGCGGCGGCGTTCCTTGTTTGATAGCGGTGCATCAGGATGCATCTGGTAATGCGCATGATATTGGCCTGTCTTATGCCAGCGGTGTTGGCGGCGGACGTTCTGGTATCATTGAGACGACTTTCCAAGAAGAGTGTGAGACTGACCTGTTTGGTGAACAAGCGGTCTTGTGTGGCGGTCTGGTTGAGCTGATTAAGGCTGGCTATGAAACGCTTATCGAAGCAGGCTATGCACCAGAAATGGCCTATTTTGAGTGTTTGCATGAAGTGAAGCTTATTGTTGACCTGATTTATGAAGGCGGCATCGCAAATATGAACTACTCTATCTCTAATACAGCGGAATATGGTGAGTATGTAACGGGTCCGCGCATTGTGACTTCGGAAACAAAAGCAGAGATGAAACGCGTGCTAGACGATATTCAATCTGGCCGCTTTACCCGTGACTGGATGGTGGAAAATAAAGCGCGTCAGGCAAGCTTTAAAGCAACCCGCCGACGCAATGCAGAGCATAATATCGAAGAGGTGGGTGAACGCCTGCGGGGTATGATGCCATGGATTGGCGCTAACCGCCTTGTAGACAAAGATAAAAACTAGGTTATTTAAGCCTCGATTTTACCACAATTTTAGCTATAATGATGAAGGGTATCCACAAAGATACCCTTCTTTACTAAAAGCCTGATTTCGTTGCATGCTAGGGATAAAAAATGCATTATGCAGGGAAATTTAGGCTAAAATAACGACGGCACGGGAAAGTTAGATCATGTTCGGATCATTATTCGGTTTTATGTCAGCAGATATTGGAATTGATCTGGGGACAGCAAATACACTTGTTTATGTCAAAGGCAGGGGCATTGTCCTGAATGAGCCTTCTGTTGTGGCAATGGCACAAGTGCGCGGTAAAACCCAGGTCCTAGCCGTTGGTGAAGAAGCCAAAGTTATGCTGGGTAAAACCCCGGGCAATATTCAAGCGATCCGGCCAATGGCAGATGGGGTTATTGCCGATTTTGAAGTTGCTGAAGAAATGATTAAACATTTTATTCGCAAGGTGAATGGGCGTTTCTCCATCGCAAGCCCGCAAATGATTATTTGTGTGCCATCTGGCTCTACGGCTGTGGAACGCAGGGCTATTCAGGAATCTGCCGAAGCTGCTGGTGCGCGCCGGGTTTTCCTTATCGAAGAGCCGATGGCAGCAGCTATCGGAGCTGATTTGCCAGTAACAGAGCCCTCTGGTTCAATGGTGGTGGATATTGGCGGCGGCACAACCGAGGTTGCTATCCTCTCCCTTGGAAATATTGTTTATGCGCATTCTGTTCGTGTTGGCGGGGATAAGGTTGACGAGGCGATTATTGGCTATATGCGCAGGACGCATAATTTGCTTATAGGCGAAGCTACCGCAGAGCGGATTAAAAAAACTATTGGTATCGCGCGGCGTCCAGAAAAATCTGGCGGTGTGCGCATTGAGGTACGTGGCCGCGATCTAGTAAATGGCGTGCCAAAAGAAATTTCTATCTCTGAATCGCAGGTGGCAGATGCTATCTCCGATCCGTTAAAGCAAATTGTTGAAGGCGTGAAAATGGCGCTAGAACAAGCCCCACCTGAATTGGCGGCAGATATTGTTGAAAAAGGCATTGTGCTTACAGGGGGCGGCGCGATGTTGCGCGAAATGGATACCGTTCTGAGAGAGGCAACCGGTTTGCCTATTTCAATTGCTGAGGATCCGCTGTTCTGTGTGGTTATGGGCACAGGACGCTGTCTGGAAGAATTGAAAACACTCAGGCACGTCCTTATCGGAGCTTAAGTATTATGGCTGGTCGCACGGGAAGAATGCGTGCCGCCCAACCTCGCCGGTTTTTTCATCTCCTTATCATTTTGCTTGGCTTTGCCCTGATTTTTGTTGGCAAAGCAGACACGCTGGCGGTGCGCACCGTTCAGACCAGCTTTTCAGGGCTTTTTGCACCGCTCTTTAATGTGGTTGCAACGCCTGTGCGCGCGGTAGAGACCATGTTCGAGGGTATGCGAACAGTGGCATCTTTGCGTGAAGAAACGGTGCGATTACGTGCTGAAAATGAACGCCTGAAACGCTGGCAAAGACGTTCTGAGATTCTGGAGTCTGAAAATCGTCAATTGCGCACTGTCCTAGGTGCCGTTATCCCTGCTGATCGCCAAGCTGTTACTGCTCGCGCCATTGCTGCTCCAGGCAGCAGTTTTTCTCACACTATGATGATTACGCATGGTACGGATAAGCGTATTCATCGCGGCGATCCTGTGGTAACGGCTGATGGTTTGGTTGGCTATATCATTGAGGTTAGTAAACGTCATTCTTGGGTGCTGATGCTCAGTGATGTAAACTCTAGAATACCGATTTTGCTTAGTACGTCTTCATGGCCGGGGCTGGCTATTGGCCAGAACAGTGATGTGCTTTCGCTCTCTTTTCTGCCACTTGAAGCTGAGCCGAAAGAAAATGAGCTAGTGCTTACTTCAGGCCATGGAGAGATTTTGCCTCCTGGCCTGCCTGTGGGTCGCGTGACCAAAGGGGTTGGGGGCGAATATTATATCCAGCCCGTTGTGGATTTGCGCAAAGTCTCATTTGTTTCCATTTTGGTGCGCCCGGTAGGGGAGGGTGTAAGCGAGATAGGCGGATTTGCAGATTTCTTTACGCCGCTGCCAGAAACAGATAACAAGCGGCTATTGGAAGGGTTTAGCCCCAAGGATGTGCTGCAATGACCAGCCCTCTTGATCGCCCTGCTGAGCTTAGCTCACCGATACCTATTCAGGTTTTATTGGCGCTGTTTGGTTGCTTTCTTGTGTTGCTGGAAGGGGCATTTGCGCAATGGCAGGTGTTTTTTGTAGCTGCCCCTTTGCTTGTCCTTGCCTATGTATTTTACATGAATTTGTTTTTTTCCAATCAGCTTTCGATTATTGCAGCTTTCCTAATTGGCCTATTCTCGGAGCTAATGTTCTTTGAAACGCTGGGGATGAACGCAACAGCCCTTGCACTAGTGGCACTGATAACCAGATGGCGCAGCCCGATTTTAATCCATAGTGATTTTCTCGAAATTTGGTCTGCCTTTTCGTTGATTGTTCTGTTTTTTTCAAGCTTTAAAATGACAATTTATTTATTAGCCTATCTGTCTCTACCGGCTATTAGTGATATCTTTTTGCAAGCGGGAATGACAATTTTGCTGTTTCCGATTTTTTATGTTCTCTTGGTATCTGCGGCTTCTGCGGGACAATTTATTTTGCGCACCAGAATGGATGGGCGAATTAAATGAAAAAGCGCAAAGAGCAAAAAGAATTATCCACTGTTATGACGCGGCGCATGCTGATGCTTGGTGCCGGACAAGGGGTGCTGGGCGCGTTGCTGGTAGGGCGGCTATATCAGCTACAGATTGCGCAAAGCGAAGGCTATCGCAGGTTATCTGATAATAACCAGTTTGATCGCCGGCTTGTGCAAGCACCGCGTGGGCGTATTCTGGATCGCAAAGGCAGGCTTCTGGCTGGCAATTCTGAGGTGTTTGAGCTACGGATGTTGCCTTCGCGCATAAGTAACCATCAGGCTTGGCTAAAACGGGTCAGCCGCCTTATCACGCTTAAGCCAGAAGATATTGAAGCCATTTTGGAAAAGATTACTGAGCAGCCAAAGTTCTTGGAAGTGACAGTTAAATCTAATCTCACCCAGCGTGAATTATCCCGTCTTGCGGTGCTATCGCCGGTGCTAGAAGGCGCATCTTTCCAAAAAAGCTATAAGCGTATTTATCCGCAAGGTTGGATGACTGCGCATGTTACAGGCTATGTTTCGCCCGTTAATAAACGCGATATAGATGGTGAGCCAGATTTACGCTATTTGCCAGAAACGCGCATTGGCCGAACTGGCATTGAACATAACATGGAACCTGATTTGCGCGGTCTGTTTGGGTTTGAGAGGGTGGAGGTAAATGCGCGGGGCAAGCCTGTTAGGGTTTTGCGCGATCAACAGGCTAATCCGGGTGCAGATGCTTATCTCTCGCTAGATGTTGAAGCGCAATCTTTTGCTACTGAGAGGTTGCGGCGGGGACGCTGGCAGGCTGTACCTGTGCAAATGCCCGAAGTACAAGAAGCATTGTTAGAAAATGAAGAGCTGCGTGCCCATGTCAGTATGGGTGATGATTTAGTTCTAAAAGATGAAAAGGGCAGGCTTGTCCCGCCTGAATCTGGCGCTGTTGTGGTGATGGATATTTATACAGGTGAGCTCAAGGTGATGGTTTCCACGCCAAGCTTTGATCCGAACCTATTTTCAAACAGGTTATCAATTCGCGATTGGCAACGTATGAACGAGCATCCGCGTACGCCTTTGTTAAACCGCGCGATATCAGGCTTATACCCGCCCGGGTCAACCTTTAAGATGGTTGTATTAGCTGCAGCGCTGGAAGCTGGTGTTATCACTCAGAAGACGCGTATTAACTGCGTCGGCGCTTTTGAGTTTGGTGACCGGAATTTTCACTGCTGGTTTGAACGTGGGCATGGCTTGGTTGATGCTGAACAATCCTTAGAGCGATCATGTGACATCTATTACTATCAAATCGCGCTAAAAACAGGCATTAACCGCATTCATGATATGGCGCGCCGATTGGGGCTAGGGGATGTTAGTACACTTGGCCTTATCAGCGAAAAAGAAGGTATTATTCCAAACCGTGATTGGAAGCTAGAAAAACGCGGAGTAGTTTGGACACCTGGCGAGACGGTGGTGGCGGGTATTGGGCAAGGTTTTGTTCTAACCACGCCGCTACAGCTTGCCTTGATGACCGCTAGGATAGCTAATGGCCGTTCAGCTATAACACCTACCCTGACAACACCGCAGATGACAGAGGCAAGCCCTTCATTTCCGCCGCTTGATGTATCCCCGGATATTATCCGCTTTTTGCATAAGAGCATGCGCAAAGTGATGGCTGGTGGGCTAGGTACGGCACGCAAACATGATATAAACCAAGGCATGGCAGGAAAGACTGGCACTGTTCAAGTGAAAAGGATTACTAAAGAGCAACGCGAAAAAGGGATCATAGATAATATCGACCGGCCATGGAAAGAGCGTGATCATGCGCTTTTTGTTGCCTTCGCTCCTTATAAAAATCCGCGCTATGCAATCTCAGTAATTGTTGAGCATGGCGGTAGCGGCTCTTCTGCTGCGGCGCCTATCGCGCGCGATATTATGGATTTTATGTTGAAATCAGATGGGGTGTCGGCATGATTTTGGGCATCCTTCAGCTTTTATATCGCTTGCCTTGGCTATTGCTTGTATCTGCCGCTGCTTTGGTTCTTATCGGCACGCTAGCGCTTTATTCAGCCTCAGAAGGGGCATGGTCGCCTTGGGCTGAACGCCAGATGGTGCGGGCAGCTATCGGGGCGATGCTGCTAGTTGTGGTCGCTATGATGCCTACGCCCTGGTTGCACCGCTTATCCTATTGGGGGCTGGCTATCGCTATTCTGGTACTTGTTGCGGTGCCTTTTATCGGCACTGGAACAGGGGCGACAAGATGGATCGAGTTAGGGCCCTTTAACTTTCAACCTTCAGAGCCTGCCAAGCTTGCCGTGATTATTGCGCTGGCACGCTATTTGAGCGGTCAAACACCAGAACAGGTGCAATCGCTGGTCTCTTATCTACCCGTAATATTAATGCTTGGTATACCGTTTGGGTTGGTCTTAATTCAGCCTGATTTGGGCACATCTCTTATGTTGCTGATGGGCGGGCTGGCAGTTGTATTTGCTGCGGGTGTGCCGCGCCGATTTCTGGTTACAGGTGTCTTAGCAGCAGCAGCATCAGCACCCATATTATGGTCGCAGCTTTATAGTTATCAAAAAGCGCGTATTATGACTTTTTTAAACCCAGAGGCAGATGTCTTAGGCGTGGGATACCAAATAACGCAGTCAAAGATTGCGCTTGGTTCAGGTGGGCTTTTTGGTAAAGGATTTTTGCAAGGCTCGCAAAGCCAGCTTAATTACCTACCAGAAAAACAGACCGATTTTGTTTTTACCATGATAGGCGAAGAGTTTGGGTTTGTAGGCAATTTAGTCGTTTTATTGATTTATTTTGCCATTTTAGTGTCAGTGGCGCTGACAGGTTTGCGCTGTCAACACCGGTTTGGTCGGCTACTCTGTATGGGCAATTCTTTCATGCTATTTTTGTATATTTTTGTGAATGTTGGCATGGTCACAGGTCTGTTGCCTGTTGTCGGTGCGCCTTTGCCCCTTATCTCATATGGGGGAACAGCGATGTTGACAGTATTTCTGGCACTTGGCGTTGTGGTTAATATCGCGCTCCATACCAAATTGCAGGATAGTGACTTTTATTAATATCTCGCAAGGGCTAGCCTTGACGAGGTGCAACTTACAAAAGGCAAGAGATTTATCATGTTTGAAAGCTTTTTTCCGCGCCCTAAACTATTTCTTCTGAGCGCAGCTTTATGGGCCGCTATAGCGATTTTCGTCTGGTATATTTTTGGCACAGACATTGGCCGCGCTCTTGGCTTTGCACTAGATTCTGACCCGAACAATCCTATTGTCGGGGTGGGGTATTTTATTAGCTCAGAATTTCTCTGGTTTTATGTTTATTACGTTATTATTTGTGCAATGTTTACTGGCTATTGGTTTCGCTATCTGCCGCATAAATGGCAGAGATGGTCAATTGTTGGCAGCCAGCTTATATTGTTTTCAACCTATTTCAGTGTTCAGGTCTCAGTTGCTATCAATAATTGGCGACGCCCCTTTTTTGACGCTGTTCAAAACGCGCTATCTGGGGAGAGTACGACCACAGCCGCTGATCTTTACAGCTTGATTTTAATCTTTACCCAAATTGCCTTTATCTGGATTGGTGTGTATGTCATCACCCGCTTTTTTGTCAGCCACTATGTGTTTAGATGGCGTACGGCAATGAATGATTATTATGTCGGGAAATGGAAACAGGTGCGGCATATTGAGGGGGCGTCCCAGCGTGTGCAAGAAGACACTATGCGCTTTGCAGGTATTGTCGAAGGGCTTGGTGTGGCAATTGTAGATTCCATCATGACATTATTTGCCTTCTTGCCTGTATTGATGGCGCTATCATCAAACGTAACCTCGCTTCCTTTTGTCGGCGAAATCGCAAATCCACTCCTGGTGGCAGCTATCTTCTGGTCGGTTTTTGGGACGGTGTTTTTAGCAGCAGTGGGGGTGAAGTTACCTGGCCTTGAATTTAAAAATCAGCGGGTAGAGGCAGCCTATAGAAAAGAGCTGGTTTATGGCGAAGATGATGAGACACGCGCCCAGCCTCCAACATTAACAGAGTTGTTCTCGAATGTGCGCCGGAATTATTTCCGCCTCTATTTCCATTATATGTATTTCAATGTGGCAAGGAGCTTTTATCTGCAAGCAGATAACATCTTTGCTTATCTTCTGCTTATTCCAACGATTGCGGTGGGCAGTATCACCTTTGGCTTGATGCAACAGATTCTGACCGCCTTTAGTCAGGTTACCAATTCCTTTCAATATCTGGTCAATTCATGGCCAACAATTGTTGAATTGCTATCTATCTACAAGCGTTTGCAGGCCTTTGAGGCGGCAATTGGGGATGCCCCATTGCCAAAAATTGATCAGGAATTTATGGCAAAACCTTCTGAAGATTAGGGGGGAGGCAGTAAAAGGCATATTGTCTTTTTTAGCGCATTTTAATTTAGCGCGCCTTTACTGCTGACAAGTTTAGGAAGCGGGTTGTTGAGTGCCCCTCTAGCAGCGGGATAGCGCGCACAATTCCGCCTGCGGCGCGCACAATATCCGCGCCAACAATGTGTTCTATCTGATAATCGCCGCCTTTACTCAAACAGTCGGGTACTAACGCCTCAATAAGTTGTTTGGGGGTGTCTTCTTCAAACAGTACCACTGCGTCAACAAAGGGCAGGTTGGCCAGAACCGCGCCGCGCACATCTTCAGATTGCACAGGGCGATCTGAGCCTTTCAAGCGTTTGACACTACTATCGGCATTTAGTCCGACAATAAGCCTATCGCAGTCAGCTGCACATTGTTTCAATATATGAATATGTCCAGCATGTAGCAGGTCAAAACACCCGTTTGTGAAGCCGATTTTCTGACCCTGTTGACGCCATTTAGAGATATTTTGTTTGACCTCATAAAGCGGTGTTGCAGTGCTAGCCCCATAGCTTTGCGCCAATATTTCACCTGGAGCAAGGCAGGCTGTACCAGATTTTGCTACCACTAAAGAGGCGCCAATATTGGCGACGGTAGCGGCTTCTAGCTCGTCCAGCCCCATCAGTAGCCCAGACGCAAGCAATGCAATAACCGTATCCCCCGCCCCAGAGACATCAAAAACCTCACAAGGGCGGGATGGGATGTGGTGAGCCTCTTCTTTGCTAACTGTCATCATCCCGCGTGCACTAAGGGTAACCAGCATCTGGTTTATCTCGCACCGCTCCAGTACCTGACGTGCGGCAGCTTCAATGGCATCAAGGCTATCTTCGGTTATTCCAGTTGCTTTTTTTAGCTCAGCCAAGTTGGGCGTCAGGAAATCAGCACCGCGATAATCTCTAAAATCAACTGATTTAGGGTCAATAATCACCTTTATGCCATGTTCATGGGCTGCGTGTATCAATTGCGATGTAACGTCCGGAGAAAAACAGCCTTTGGCATAATCTGACAGGATTAGGATTTCGCAATCAGCCATCATAATAGTGGCCTGCTCTATTAGCTTTGCGCTTTCATCCTCGTTCAGTTTTGTGGTCACTTCGCTATCTACCCGCAACATTTGCTGCCCCGATGACAGATAGCGGGTTTTTACGGTAGTTGGCCGGTCTGGACACAAAATAGGCGCAAATAAAATTTGCGGGACTTCGGCTATTGCTTTTGAAAGCTCCCTCCCAGCATTATCTGATCCAATCAGGCCGATAAGACTAACATTCGCGCCTAGTTGGGCGAGATTGCGGGCAACATTTGCAGCACCGCCAGTAGTCATGCTGGTATGTTTCTCGCTCAAAATAGGAATAGGTGCTTCTGGTGATAGACGGTCAACCTCGCCTTGGACATAGCGGTCGAGCATCACATCGCCAATAACCAGCACAGGTTTCTGTTGTAGGGTTAGCAAAAAGTCATATAAGCGACCAGATGGGGAGGTCATTTGGCTTTATTTCCTTTTTTGGATTTTGCTTTATTACGGAATTTTTCGGCGCCTTTATCTAGGGTTCTTTGCGCCGCTCTCGTCAGGCTAAGGGCATGGGCATCTACATTACCCGCGATAACAGAGCCTGCGCCAATAATGGCGTAATCGCCAATTTCAACGGGCGCAACAAGGGCACTATTCGATCCAATAAAGGCATTGGCACCGATTTCTGTTTTATACTTATTAAAACCATCATAATTACACGTAATCGTACCAGCCCCAATATTCGCATCTGCGCCAATATGCGCATCGCCTAGATAGCTGAGATGGTTAGCCTTTGCACCTGTTTCAAAATGAGCGTTTTTGGTTTCAACAAAATTACCAATTTTAACCCCTGTTTCCAAAACTGTACCGGGGCGCAGGCGTGCATGTGGCCCAATGATACAATCTGGTGCAAGCACTGCCCCTTCTAAATGGCTGAAGGCTTTAATATGGCAACCATCGCCAATTTTACATCCAGAGCCAATAACAACGTGCGGCTCAATCACAATATCGCGGCCAAATTCGGTATCGCTAGACAAATAAACAGTATCTGGCGCTATCATGCTAACGCCTTCCATCATGGCGTTTTTACGCAAAGTTTCCTGAACCACCGCTTCTAATTCGGCAAGCTGCTGGCGGTCATTAATGCCTGCTAATTCTTGTTTATCTATGCATAAAAAGCCTGCCTTATGACCAGCTTGATTGGCAAGCATCACAAGGTCGGTTAGGTAATATTCGCCTTGTGCATTTGTATTTTCAAGCTGTGGTAGAAGCTGGCATAAAATGCTGGCCTTTGCGCTCATCACCCCGCCATTTACAAGGCTAATTTCCCGCTGCTCCGCGCTAGCATCGCGCTCTTCAATAATAGCGCTTAGCTTGCCATTATCGGTAATCATGCGTCCATATCCAGCCGGGTCATTCGCTTCAAAAGCAAGGCTGCAAATATCCAAATCGCTTGCCACGTCACCTGCAAGCTTAGCAATAGTTGCTGGCTGAATGAGGGGGGTATCAGCATATAAAATTACTACTGGATGGTCAGGATCGAGCGCTGAAAGCCCCTCAAGGCAACAGGCAACAGCATGCCCAGTGCCTTGCGGCGGGTTTTGGGTAATAAGCTGTGCATCTTCTGGTATATGCGGGATAAAGGCAGAATTATTGGCGCCAGTGACAATAAAATTAGCACTTGCGCCAGCATTACTTGCGGCGTTGATAACCCAGCTGATAAGCGTGCGTCCTGCCAGATGATGCAAGGGTTTAGGGATAGCTGACTTTAGCCTTTTTCCCTGCCCTGCGGCTAATATAATGACACTAAATTGCATAGACTTATATAGCCATGTCACACATGGTTTCGCAAGCACAACCATGCACGTAAAATATCAGGGAAACTATGGGTAACTCAGAATATTATCTTGGCATTGTAAAGGGCTTTGGGTAAGACTGTTTCACGCAGATATTGTGAATTTTTGGCGCTTTTTATATTTGCAAGGCGTTAACAAAATAACCAGAACAGCAGAAATGATAAAATTATGTGCGGTATTGTAGGCTATATTGGGGACGGACAAGCAGCAGATATTATTCTGGATGCGCTGAAAAGACTGGAATATCGCGGCTATGATAGCTCTGGTATTGCGACGCTTGAGAATGGCGCGTTGCACCTAACGCGCGCGGTTGGCAAGCTTAGCCATCTTGAAATAGCCCTACAGGCAAAACCGCAAGCTGGACAAATTGGCATTGGTCATACGCGCTGGGCAACCCATGGCGGGGTTACAGAGGCCAATGCCCACCCCCATCTAGCGGGTGATAAGGTGGCGATTGTTCATAATGGTATTATTGAGAATTATGCAGAATTAAAGGCAGAATTGCTGGCGAAGGGGCATGAATTTTCCTCTCAAACTGATAGTGAGGTGCTGGCGCATCTGTTTTTGGACGCTCTAGGGCAGGGGCTAACGGGCAGTGCGGCTATGCAGGCTGTTCTAGCAAAGATTAAAGGCGCTTTTGCGCTGGCAGTAATACTTCAAGAAGCCCCTAACCAGCTATTTGTGGCCCGTAATGCCTCTCCTTTGGCAATCGGGCTAGAAGATGGGCTAATTTGTGTGGCTTCTGATGCGATGGCAATGGCCCATTTAACGCGCAATGTTATTTATCTAAAAGATGGTGATTACGCCGCACTCTCTTTGGATGATGTGCAAATCTATGACCGGGATGGCCAGCCTGCTAACCGGGAAATTATCCGTACCATGGCTTCTCCTGCGCTTATCGACAAGGGCGGTTTCCGCCATTTTATGGAAAAGGAAATCCATGAGCAGCCAGAAGCCATTGCGCATACGATTTCAGCAATGACAGCGATAGATGGGGCGTTGCGTACTGGCTTGTCTGAGGCAGACCTTAGCGATATCCAACATCTGGTTATTTTGGCAGCTGGTACCAGTAACTATGCTGGGCAAATTAGCCGCTATTGGCTGGAGGGACTAGCCGGGATACCTGTGTCTGTTGAGACGGCGTCTGAATATCGCTACCGTGCGCCAGCCCATCTGGCAGGCGGGGCTGTAATTGCTATATCCCAATCTGGTGAAAGTTTGGATACGCTGATGGCGCTCCGGCATGCACGCGATAATGGCATGAAAACTATCGCGATTGTGAATGTACCAGAAAGTAGCATAGCCAGAGAGGCTGATGTGATTTTACCCACAAGAGCAGGTCCAGAAATTGGGGTGGCAAGCACCAAGGCTTTTACGGCTCAGCTAACCGTTTTATTTGCCCTAGCTGTAGATTTTGGCCGCGCCAAAGGCAAATTGGGTGCAGAAGAAGTAGCTGAATTGCAGCAAAAACTGTTAACGGTACCAGGTGCTGTAGGGGCAGCGATTGCTAGCTTTGAGCATGTTCAGCCTATTGCACAATATCTGAAAAAGGCGCCCTCTTGTTTGTTTTTGGGACGTGGACGTTTATACCCGCTAGCCCTTGAAGCTGCGCTAAAGCTTAAGGAGCTTAGCTATATTCATGCAGAAGGCTTTGCCGCAGGTGAGATGAAGCATGGTCCTATCGCGCTTATTGAAGATGATCTGCCAGTGATTTGCCTGCTAGATGAGGATGCGCTATCTGCAAAGACGATTAGCAATCTAAAAGAAGCAGAAGCCCGCGGTG
>JADHLI010000033.1 GCA_016780775.1 Alphaproteobacteria bacterium
CAAATTCCCTGCTAATTCAGCGCAATTTTGCCCGATTGCTGAGGCTAGCTTATCCTCTGGGCTATCCGAGCTCTCTAGATTTTGCCGTAAAATATGCAAAGCACGACGCATCATAGATGTGCGAAAATTTTGCTCTGGCGGCAGGCTGTCAGCTAAATGCGCATTAAACTCTTTCTCTATCGCAGCGACCAACCCAGCGAGCGATCTATTGTTTTGCGTATTATCTTTATTATTTTTTATCGCACTCATGCCACAAAATCCTGCCATCTATCTGCTTCTATTTCGTTTATCAGGCTAAGCATATGATATTCCATTTCAGCAACCATCTGGCCAGATAGTGCTAATTGCAAGGCATGTTCCTTGCCACTATCATTGCGGCGAGCCTGTTGCAGGGCAATCACTGCCCATCTTATCTCTGCCATCACTTGCCAGCATCCCAAAGCAGGCAGATTTATTGCCTGCCCTGATGCCACTTCATAGGCCTTACGAAATGGGGCAAAAGGTGCTAGTCCGCCAACGCTTAAATGGTCATTACCAAAGCGCCAGCATCGAGCGCAAAGCCAGCCAATATCTTCATGACTATCACTAAATCCGGCAAATTCCCAATCTAGCAGCGCGGTCATTTTCTCTCCATCAATCAGAAAATTTCCAGCTCTAAAATCACGGTGACACAAAACAGGTTCTGTCCCTATCTGCCAGATATCCATCCTGTCTTCCAACCAGTTCAGGGCAAATTCTAGCACGGGCTGACAAGCACCAAGCGCATCCAGATAGCTGCGCATTTGGAATAATATTTGTGCTTGTGGATTAGGCTTAGGCTGACCTAGGACCTTTGTTAATTCTGCTGTGGGCATGGTTTTATGCAAGAGCGCCATTTCTGTGCCAAGCTGGCATCCAAGTGCATTAGAGCCTTGTGCGAAAGCTGGTAAACGGACCAGCTTATGCGCCTGTGCTTGGCCAGCCATCGCTTCCATAACAAAAAAAACACCGCCAATTACTTGCTCATCCTCGCACAGACAGATGGGCTTTGGCGTAGTAACCCCGTTTGCAAAAGCGTGTGAAAGTACCACAAATTCTGTGGACCGGCTATTGGACACACTCACGCAAGAAGGGGCATCTTTGCGTAATACCCATTTGTGCGCCCCGTCATATTCACCACCATTTATCTGCAGGCTCAGATGCCAGTTTTCCTGAATAGCCCCACCAGAAAGCGGATGAATATCTGTTATCAATACCTGCTTTGCATGGAGAATATTGGCTAGATACTGGCTGAGTTTTTCAGAGCTAAACGGCACTTCTACCAACACATCAGACACCCCAATGCCAGTAATCGCTGCCTTGCATTTCATAATGGCGTGCCAGCACCATTTTATGCACCTCATCTGCGCCATCTACCAGACGCGCCTGACGGGCATAGCGATAAATCCATTCTAGCGGTGTATCTTTGGAATAACCACGCGCGCCATTTAGCTGGATTGCGGTATCTACAACCTTATGCAAGGTATTAGCGACATGAATTTTTGCCGAGGAAATTTCTTTGCGTGCAAAGCTGCCCTGATCAAGGCTCCATGCCGCATGCATCACCAATAATCGTCCAATTTGAATTTCATGGGCAAGCTCGCCCATCATGATTTTCACAGATTCTCTGTCTGCTAGTCGAACGCCAAACCCTTGCCGATGCGAAGTATATTCTGCGGCTATTTCCATGCAGCGTTTGGCTAATCCCAGCCAGCGCATACAATGGGTTAACCGGGCAGGCCCTAGGCGAATTTGCGTCACCTTCAGACCATCACCAATTTCCATTAATCTGTTTTCATCTGAAATTTCTAGCCCATCAAAAACCAGCTCACAATGCCCACCATGCTCTTCGGGGCCCATAATGGGAATACGCCGTTCAATATGCCAGCCAGGCTGATCTCTATGAAACAAAAAAGCTGTTAGCCCTTTGCGGGTATCTTCTGATGTGCGTGCAACAAGAATAAAATGCGCAGCTTCCTCAGCGCCAGTAATATACCACTTACGCCCATTGATAACCCATTTGTCACCCTTACGCGTAGCCGTGGTTAGCATCATAGACGGGTCAGAACCGCTACCAGGCGCTGGTTCAGTCATAGCAAAGCTAGAGCGCACCGCTCCATCAATAAGCGGTTGCAGAAACCAATCCTGTTGCGCCTTTGTCCCAATTTTGGATAAAAGATTGATATTACCATCATCAGGGGCTGCACAATTCAGCACCGCCGGCCCAAAGATAGATAGGTTAGCCTCTTCATATAAAGCGGCCCAACCCCGTACCGGCAATTCCATACCGCCGCGCGCAATCGGGGCTTGCGGTGCCCACAAACCTGCCGCCTTTGCCTTTAGCCGTGCTTTTTCTAAAACAGGAAGAGCGATGTTCTCATGCGCATCATAATTCGCCTGATCTGTTTCTAGAGGCAGCACATTTTCGGCAATGAACGCTTTTGTCTTTATCCGCAGAGCTTCAAATTCTGCATCAAGGGTAAAATCCATTTCTTGCACACCTATCTTGGCTAAACTGTTATTTCTTTCCTGCTAGCCATGCGTCAGGCTAAATCCCCATTTTAGATTATCATGCTAAGACAGGAGGCATAAAAAATAAAGGCAAGCAGGAGGGATTATTTCATAGCCACCAATAGGGTAATTTCTACCTGCCTATTGAAAGAGGTGCATAGCCTAGCTAATGTTACCTATATGGAAAATGATACTGAAAACCAAAAGCCTGCCGACCAGCTGAACAAAACTATTGGCGTGCTGGCACGCAGAGAAACCGAAGCTCGGCTTATGGCACCGCTTATAGAGGCACTGTCACAAGCCTTTGGGCGCGAGGAAGTGCTGGCGGTTATCCGCGATACGGTTATTAAAATTGCCCATGATCAAGGGGCAACATTAGCAAAAGAATATGGTACCAGCTCAGATGCTTTCCTTGAAACCTTGTCTTTCTGGCGCCAAGATAATGCGCTGGAAATAGATATCCTCAACCATACTGAGACACAGCTTGATTTTAATGTCACAAGATGCCGATATGCAGAAATGTACAAAGCGTTGGGCATGGAAGAATTTGGCGCAGTTTTATCCTGCAACCGAGATTTAGCGCTGATTGAGGGGTTTGATGAAGGGGTCAAGCTTGATCGCGACCAGACCATTATGGGCGGTGCTAGCTGTTGTACCTTCCGCTATGATTTCAGCAAATCTGAAAAAGCTGGCTAGAAGCCTACCCTGTCAGCACCTTTCAGCTGAAGCATTTCGCGCGCTTCATCAGGGCTAGCAATTTCTAGCCCCATACCTTCGATAAGGCCGCGGACACGCGTTACTTGCTCTGCATTTGATTTTGCCAACTGTTTTGGCCCACCCCAAAGGCTGTCTTCTAGGCCAACACGCACATTACCACCCATCCCTGCTGCCATAGCTGCAATGCGCATCTGATGCCGGCCAGCCCCTAGCACAGACCAGCGATAGTCAGAGCCAAACAGCCTATCTGCGGTGCGCTTCATATGTATAACATCTTCTTCATGCGTGCCAATTCCACCTAAAATTCCAAAAACAGATTGAACAAAGAAAGGTGGTTTCACCACGCCTCTATCGGCAAAATGGGCAAGGGTGTAGAGATGGCCTATATCATAACATTCTATCTCAAACCGGGTTTGGTTTTCTGCACAAGTTGTCAAGATATACTCGATATCTTCAAAGGTGTTTTTAAAAATCAGGCTGGTAGAGTTCGCCAGATAGGGCTCTTCCCAATCATGGTTAAATTCCTTAAAGCGCTCTAGCATCGGATATAGGCCAAAATTCATCGACCCCATATTTAAAGATGCCACTTCAGGGCGAAAAGTTTCTGCTGGGCGCACCCGTTCTTGCACGCTCATGGTTGGCGCCCCACCTGTGGTGATGTTGACCACTGCATTACTGGCCTGCTTAATGCGTTGCAAAATCGGTGCGAATGCTTCGGGAGATTGATCAGGTCGGCCAGTTTCAGGGTCTCTTGCGTGAACATGCACACACGCAGCCCCCGCCTCAGCTGCGCCAATAGCAGCATCTGAAATTTCCTGCGGTGTAACTGGCAAGTAGGGAGACATAGATGGGGTATGAATAGCCCCTGTTACCGCGCAAGTTATTATAACTTTATTTGCCATCTTATTTTCTCCTCACCCTAGAATTTTAATTCTTATCTTGTTCACTCTTATGATAAGTCAAGGCAGCTAGCCGCTCATTACGCCAGCTTGATCGACCAACAATATCTGATTCTGGCAAACGCCCGTTCCAATTTTTTACTATTTTTTGTGTCCAGCCCTTGTCAAATACATCTGCACCAGCAGGTGTTTTAGCCATTTTGGCAAACACCGGGCCATATCGGGAAAAATAATCTTCTGCACCCGCGGCCGCATTAAGCTCAATTGTCTCAAATGGACCCATAAATGCCCAGCGCAGACCTAATCCATCTTTAACTGTTTTATCTAAATCTTCTACTGAAATAATGCCCTCACCTACCAGCTTTAATGCTTCAGCCAATAACGCGCCTTGCAGACGGTTCAGCACAAATCCATCTATTTCTTTATGGACGCGCACCGGCACTTGGCCAATGGATGCGTAAATATCATAGGCCTTCTTTAGAACTGCCTCTTTTGTCCAAGACGCCCCACACACCTCCACTAGGGGTACCAGATGCGGCGGATTTACTGGATGGCCAACAAGAACACGGCCGCGCCCAGCAAGCTGTTCAGAAAAAAGAGACGCGACAATCGAAGAAGTAGAGGAGGCTATTGGCACATCTTGCGGCGTGAGCCTGTCAAGCGTAGCAAAAATATCTAATTTGGCGTCAAGCCTTTCAGGGCCATTTTCCTGAACAAAATCTGCCCCGTTTAAAGCTTCTGCTAGGTCATGGGTAAAGGTAATGGTCTTTACCAGCGCATTTGCATCCTCTGCTAGCTTATGACGCACCAGAATTTGGCTTTCTTGATGCAACTTTTCTGGCAATCCTGCTAGCAGTTCTGCGCTAATATCATACATCTTGACTTGCCAACCGGCCCTGGCAAAAACAAGCGCCCATGCCCTGCCGATTAGCCCAGAGCCAATTATTGCGACAACAGACATCTTTTTAAAAACCCCTATCTTAGTAACTGCTTATTACAGTGGAAGATGCGATAAGAGAACTGTCAAGGGTTTGACTTTACAAAATTATCAGAACAGACTTTAGCTAGTTTTTATAAGACCAATTATAGAAGAGAGATGAGATGGATTTAGCACTAAAGGGCTTGCGCGTTTTCGTCAGTGCGGGGGCTAGCGGCATCGGCCTTGCTATCGTGGAAAGTTTTTTACAAGAGGGCGCGCAAATCGCCACCTGTGATGTGGATGAAGCTAGCCTAAACGCGTTAGCGCAAAAATATCCCGATATCCATACCTATCTTTGTGATGTGTCTGACAGCACCGCTATTCAGGGCGTTATCCATAGCGCAGCTGCAAAAATGGGCGGGCTTGACTGCCTTGTAAATAATGCTGGCATTGCCGGACCTACGGCAAAGATTGAAGATATTGACGATGCGGCCTGGCAAAGCTGCCTTGATATTTGTCTTAACGGGCAATTCTACTGTGTCAAAGCTGCGCTTAGTTATCTGCGGCAAAGTGAGAATGCGTCAATTGTGAATTTATCTTCTGCAGCAGGCAAATATGGCTTTGCTTTGCGCACGCCCTACGCAGCGGCAAAATGGGGCGTAATCGGGTTAACCAAATCCCTGTCAATAGAATTAGGAGAGGATAATATCAGGGTCAATGCGATCCTGCCCGGGCTCGTTGCGGGCGAGCGCCAACGCCGCGTAATGGAAGCCAAATCCCAGCAACATGGTGTGCCATTTGCCGAAATAGAAGCAGCAGCTTTTTCTTTTTCCTCGCTAAAGGATTACGTAACTGCCCAGCATCTAGCAGACCAGATCCTGTTTCTAGCCAGCCCACGCGGAAAAATGATAAGCGGGCAAGCCTTGTCTATTGATGGCGATACCAAGATGTTGATTTAAGTCAGATCAGAATACGAGCCAACCCAGCCGTTCTGCTGTCCAATAAAGGCCTATAGCCGCAATGCCTATAGAGGCTGGTATCTGAATGGCAAATCGGTAAAAGCGCGCCGAAGGGCGCTGCCACAAAAACAGCAGATATAGCGGGGCAACAATGGCAAGCTGACCCATCTCAACGCCAATGTTAAAGCTAATAAGGGCAGGCAAAAATTGTGCGTTTGGCAAACCAAAATCAGCTAAGACTGAAGCAAATCCAAGCCCATGAAGCAGGCCAAAACCTGTTACTAATATTACACGTTGCAGGCTAAATCGGCCTTTTGCCCAAATTGTCTCAATCGCAACATAAGCGATAGAAAGCGCAATAAGCGGTTCAACAATTTGCCCAGAGATTCGCACAATCCCTAGACTAGACAAAGCAAGGGTGATGGTGTGGGCAAGGGTAAATAAACTAATTTGATAAATCAGAACACGGCCAGACAGGCTGAACAAAAACAGACCCAAAACAAACAGAATATGGTCAAGACCGCGCGGAATGATATGCACAAAACCAGAATGTAGATACCGGCGCACCACATCCAGCATCGCAACCTCCACAGGGCTGCTTAGACTTATCGCATCGCTCTTCTCACCAGCAGCAAGATAGACGGCATATAAAGGCTCAGATGATGTCACACTTTCAGCTTGGCGCACAATCAATGGACCCAGCGCAGATGCCCAATACAGAACAACCCCTTTATCAGCGTTAAGGGGTGCGGCGGTAAATTGTATTTTTGTCTGCCTTGCCTGACTTTTATCAAGGCCTGTTTCAACGGTGACATCACCCAAGCTAAGCGGCAATCTAACACCGCCATTTTCAACAAATATTTGCGCAGCCAGCATTAGCCAACCTGCCCGTACCTGCTGTGCTAGTTCGGCTGCACTCAAAGCGCGATAACGGTCATATTCATCTGATTTATCACTATCATCTGTATCCGTAAGCGCGGCGATATCCATATCAGACAAAAATATTTCCGCTGTCATATCTAACGTTATATTCAGCGTAGAGGGCTGTGTTTGCGAAGCTTCAAATTGCATTAAAGCTGGCCTGATTTCATGCGCTTGTGACAGGCTGGAACCGCCAGTAATTAGAACAAGCCAGCAGAGCACAAAAGATATATGAATTTTGACAAAGCTAAGGTTGCGCACGAGCATGTAAAGAACCATTCTTTATATATAAAATGGAGAGATTTTAATGGAAATCTATCTTTTTGAACCCTATCCTCAGAGCCGTCATTTTTAAAGGTCTAATTTTGTGAATATAGGTAGAAAAAAGCCTGTCCAACGCATCTGCACAGCACTTGTTTGTAGTTTTATATATAGCTCTTTGTTACTCAGCTATACCGCGATAGCACACGAAGCATGGCTAGCACCACAAAGCTACCATGGTGAGCGGCAAACCCCTGTTCAGATCGATGTTCGCATTGGTCAAAATTTCATTGGTGATGCGCTGCGCTATCGCCCGCGCGTTATTAGCAAACTTGCCTTTTTGACCCCTACCGGGACAGCCCCAATATCTGGCCGTCTTGGCAATCAACCTTTTATCCAAACCAATGCACCGATAGATGGCCAGAATATTGTTATCTATCAGAGCCAGCCAGAAAAAGTACTTTATAAACGCTTGGATAAATTTGCCGATTTTGTACAGGAAAAAGGCGATGAGGAATTGCTAAATCAGCATCGTCAGCGCGGACTGCCAGATAAGTATTTTACCGAAACCTATACCCGCTTTGCAAAAACCATCATCCTTCGCGGCACAGCCGGAAAAGGCGTTCAAGACAGCAAGGCTGGATTGGATGTTGAGTTTGTCTTGGAAGGCCGTTTGATAGATGGAGATAGCCCCCTTCCTATCCGCCTATATTATCAGTCTGCACCGCTAGCCGAGGCAAAGATTACTATCTTTGAAAAAGGCAGAGATGGGCAAATCTCTCAGCAAAAGAAGTTTTCTGATGGAGATGGGTATATTTATCTGACCCCTGTTGAAGGGCATGAATATCTCATCGACCATGTAACACTTCGCGCCATCAAACCTGAAGACAACCCGCACCAAGCTGTTTGGGAATCGCTTTGGGCATCGCTTACCTTCAAAATACCTTAACATCAGCTGGAAAAAAATGCCCTATCGCGCCTTACTAAGCGAGAGTTCGCGAAACCAGATAATCATCCCAGAACTAACAATCACCAGCGCACCAAGAATAGTCCATCTATCTGGCAGATGCTCAAACACCAAATAGCTCCACCCGCTCAAGAACAAAATAAAAGAATAGCCAAACGGGCTGAGGACGCTAGCCGGAGCATAATTATGAGCAATGGTTAGCACCTGATGTCCAGCCCAGCCAAAAAACCCTAGCGATATCAAAATCGCCCAATCATAGAGGCTGGCAGGTGCCTGCCAGAAATATATCGCAAATGGCAACAGACAGATGCTGCCAACCATGCCAGAATGAAATTGCAACACGTCAGTGCTAACCAGACCAGAGAGATGGCGGGTTAAAATTGAATAAAGCGAAAAGCAGAAAGCCCCGCTTAAAGACAAAAATACAGCTATGTGAAAACTTTCGTCAAACGGGCGAATAGCAATAGCTACCCCAGCAAAACCCAGCATGATAGCTGACCACCGATAGATGCCTACCCGCTCACCCAGCAATGGCCAAGATAGTAGGCATATAAAAATAGGGGCTGAAAAAAGAATAGTAGATGTTAGCGTTAGCGGCAGCCAACGTATGGCAAAGAAATTGAAAACTGTAGAGCCCATCAATAACGCCCCACGTAACATAACTAACTTTAAATGCGGGCTGGTATAGCGGGAAAGGGTAAAACCGCCCCTGCCAACCAAAGCGGTAGAGATAGCGAAATGCCCAATATATCGCATAAAGGCTAGCTGGGCTGAATGCAGACCTAGAAGGGCTAGCCATTTTGCACCTGCATCAATGAAAGAAAACAGCGCATATGCGGCGAGCATCAATAAAATACCAAAACGCACATTATCCTGATATTGGCCAGCAATTATCATTATTACCTTTTATCTTTCTTGCCAAACTTCTTCGGGCTGGCAGCCGCTTGATGGCCAGTTATTCGAATAAAGGCGCTATCAGAAAAAATCTGGTTTAAATACCAGCCTGCTTCAGCTGCTTTTGAATTTCGTAAATGGAGCCATGCTTTGCAGGTTGCGGTTGCGGTATACGAACAGGGGTTTGGGATACCCGCGGGGCAACTGTTGGCGTACCACACAGCATCCGCTCATTATATTCTTCGATATCGTTAAATTTAGTCATACCACCCATAATCGGAAAAGCATCTGCCGCCATCATTTCAATAAATAATAAGCGGCGCGGACGGTCCGAGATATTCTGGGCAGAGCCATGCACAATCCGGCCATGATGGATTGAGATAGAACCTGCAGGTCCGTTCAATTCAACCGCCTTATCTTCGTCTAGACCATTATCTCCAAGCGACATACCACCAGCAAATACGCCATCTACATGATGGTCATAAATCGGGCCTTTATGCGAGCCAGCGAACACCTTTAACGGGCCATTTTCAGTGCGCATGTCATCGATAATTACGGCCAATGCCAACACATCATCATTCGTATGCGGATAAAAGGCAAAATCCTGATGCCAGTCTATTGGCGCGCCATAGCCAGCAGACTTCATGTTCAATTTTGTTGTATGCAGGCGAATATTTGCGCCTATCAAATCGCGTATTGGAGCCAATATCGCATCT